>JAYTYD010000083.1:0-8524 GCA_043742625.1 Methylovirgula sp.
TGTCGAAACCTCCACAGGGTCGCGGCTTGTCCGCCTCAACACTGATGCGCGCCAGTTAAGATTTGAAGGCGAGGCAGGATCGCGGGTTTGGCCTGTGTACGCTACGGATCAGCAGGCTCGCGGGCGCGCCCGCATCCGGCTGTCCTACACCAATGCCGTCTCGGTGATGCCGGAGGCGTCGAAAATTCAGGTCTACATTAACGAAAATCTTGTAGCCGAAAATCAGATTTCTGCAGCAAGTGATATGGGCGTGATTGATGCTGACATTGCCGCCGGCATATTGGAATCCGGCTATAACGCGCTGCGCATTGTAGTTCATCAGCGGCACCGCGTTGATTGCTCGATGCCTGCAACATACGAACTCTGGACGCAGGTTGATTCTGCTTCCACCGGAATATCATTTCCGTCCTATGCTGAAGAAACGCAAACCGAAGTCACTGAGCTTGCTGCGGTGCCCGCCGACGCCACTGGGGCCACAATAATTCGGGCAATATTACCAACCGACGCCAGTGCCGGGCAAATTGATCGGATGATTTTGGCAGCGCAACTGGTTGCACTGCGGGGCGGTTATGGTCGCCCTGTGGTCGAGGTTGCAGAAAAATCCAGCGGATTTGCCGGAATTTCGCTGTATATCGGCACGCAGGACGAACTGGCGGCGCGTGGCTTCGCCAAAGAAGCCGCCACAGCCGACGCGCTGATGTTGCGCGGCGGCGGCGTGTCCGGTCACTATGATTTGTTTGTAACCGGCGCAACCGAGGCGGATGTGGCCGCCTCATTGGACAAATTGCTGGCGGCGGCCCGTGCCGATATTCCGGCGGGGTCACCTTCAGGGGTCCAAGCGCTCATCAACCAGCACGGATACCGCATCAGCGGTGATATGCAAAGAACCTTCAAACAGCTTGGGCTGGCTGATCAGGAGTTTAACGGGCGCGTCTTTCGCACCGGATTTGATTTGCAAATGCCGTCCGATTTTTATCCGGCTGACTATAGTAAAATGGTTCTGAAAATTGATGCGGGTTATTCGGCGGGGCTGTCACAGGGGAGCCAAATTCTGGTGCGTGTTAATGATCAGGACGTGTCTTCTTTGGCTTTGCCAAAGCCGGGTGGCGAAATCTTCCGCAAAAAGCAGCTTAATGTACCGCTGGGCGCTTTAAGGCCGGGGACTAATCACGTTGAGCTGGAAGCCCAACTCAGCAACGCTGCGGACGCAAAGTGCGACGTTCAGGACACGTTGGACGCGTCAAAGCGGTTTATGTTGCTGGAAAAATCGGAATTGCTGATGCCCGCGATTGCCCGCATTGCGCACTTTCCCAATTTGTCTGCCACGGGGCTGGACGGCTTTCCATTTTCGAGCAACACCGCCCTCACACAACTGTTCCTGCCCAAGCATGACGCCTCCAGCATCAGCGCTGCAGCAACCTTTATTGTCCGTGCTACCGGCAATGGCCGCCGCCTTATGCATGTAAAAACCGTTTTCAACCGCAACGAAATTCACGACAATTCAGCAATTTTGGTTGGCGCAATCAATGATCTGCCCGGTGACATGGTGGATTTTACCGGCATCGACCCGGTTGCACTGAAAAGCTCTTGGTCACGCGCGGCACTCGAAAAAGCCAGCAGCGTCGCTGACCCTACTGAAAGCACAGACGCGCCGGGCGCTGCAAAGCTTTTAGCCGACAAGGGTGAAAGCGCAAATTCGCCCGCCGCGCGTCAGAAAGCGGCACTAAAGAAGCAGACGCAACCCAAAACCTCTGACGTGGATCTCTACAGTCAATGGGCGGGCGAGGTTAAGACGGACGCATGGACATGGACAACGCCGGCTTTCGTCGACGGCGGCATCCGCGCTTTGAAAACAATCATGCGAACCACGGCGTCAACGTTCAAATCGGCTGATGAATCATACGCTCCCGACACCAAAGCGCGCGTGGTTATTGCCCAGCACCAAGGGCCAAATGGCGGAGGTAAAACCTGGACACTTATCACCGCGCCAAACACAGATCTGCTGGCCAGAACTATGCGGGACTTTACCGCGCCATCAATGTGGAACCAGATGGATGGTGCCATCACCACCTTCGATCCCAAAAATAACGTCGTTTATGCCATCCAGCCCGAGGTGGATAGTTATTTCATCCGCACCGCACCGCTTGACCCTGCAAATTTGCGGTTGGTGACTGCCGGTTGGCTCTCCAACAATGTTGTATTTTACGCGCTTGGTTTTCTGGTTTTGGCGCTGGGTCTGGGCATCACCACTAATATTGTTGTTCGTAGAAGCGGGACACAGCACTAATGTTCAAATTTAATGCCTTGTACGCCGCAGTTATGGCTGCGACCATCTTTGCGCCAAGTATTATCGCGCCAAGTCTGACCGCGCAGAGTGTTGCCGCGCCGCTGGCGGACACCGGCATCCCTACGGACATGATTGTGCCGGTCGCGCTAAAGCCTACCTTGGACGCCAGCCGTATGGTCTTGTCCCGTGAACTTTGGGACAATTACAAAGCCAAATTCATCACCGATGATGGCCGCGTGTTGGACAACGATAACGGCAATGTCAGCCATTCTGAAGGGCAGGGCTACGGCATGTTGCTCGCCGCGTTTGCTGATGATCAGGAGACTTTTCAAAAGCTTTGGCGCTGGACTGCCAAGGAACTTTACATTCGCGGAGATAATCTGGCAGCATGGCGCTGGAAACCTGCAGAAACGCCGCACGTACAAGATCGCAACAATGCAACCGACGGCGACTTGTTGATTGCATGGGCTTTGGCCGAGGCCGCATCGCGCTGGAAAATAGCCGAATACCGCTCAAATGCCCACAAAATAGCTTTGGACATCGGGCGTTTGGCTACCGCTTCAAATCCGAACGGGCGGGTAATTTCGCCCGGCATCAATGGCTTTGGTGCCAAGGACATGAAGGATGGCCCGGTGGTCAATTTGTCCTATTGGGTGTTTCCGGCAATTGAAGTTTTGAAAAATATCGCTCCGGAAATTGACTGGATCTCCATCAAACAAAGCGGCTTGAAACTCCTGAAAGCCAGCGGCAGCGGCCCGTCACGCCTTCCGCCGGACTGGTTATCCTTGGCTGATAACACTGTTGCGCCCGCCAAGGATTATCCTGCCCGCTTCGGGTACGATGCTATCCGTATTCCGATGTATTTGGCGTGGGGCGGCACAATAGATCGCGAGGCCTTGGCAATATTCAATCAGACTTGGCGCAATTTGCCGGACGGCCGTCCGTATGTTGTCGATGTTACCACGGGGCAATCCTTAGAAACATTTGCGGAACCGGGTTACCAAGCCGTTGTGGCCCTGACCCGCTGCGCAGCGGAAGGTACGAAATTTCCGGCAGAGTTAATGAATGCTAAACTAGAACATTACTATCCTGCGACATTGCATATTTTATCACTGATTCTTGCCGGTCACAGGTATTCCAAATGTTTTTGAGGTTGGTTGGTTCTGCATTGCTAACGACGGGGTTAATTGCCGCCGCCAATGCGGATCCGCGACCGGTTTCTGTAAAAAACGAAACCGCACCGGAGGTTAAAGCCATCGCCGCCCCGGTTGCAACCACATCTCCCGATGCGAAGGCAGCGTTACTGTTTGTCAATATAATGCAGGCACCGCTTTTTAAAGCCTCATTAACCGGCAGCACAGAAGCAAAAATAGATGAAAGCGCCTTGCGCTATTATGCGGCACAAAAAAACAAAAAACGCGTAGACGCCGAAATTCGCCGTCTCAAATCGCTCTATGCAAATTGGAACGTACCAAACGATCTTTATGGCAAAGCGGGCACGGGCAATGACGAACAGGCGCTGTGGGATTTGTTTTCCACCGGAGATATGCTGGCCTTGCGCGCCGCAGTCACAGAGCGGATGCATCGCGAGGTCGGGTGGGCACCAAGCCACGATCTCACCCGCAAAATTGAACGTCAGGACGCCATCAATAAGCTGGTTGTCGAGTCCAATAGCCAACATTGGCAGAAGGTTGTTGATCTGGCCGACGCAGAACCAAGCGTTTTGTCGTGCAACTCAATCGATGTGGATTGGCGCGTGGCCGAGTCTTTCGCCCGGCTCGACATGCCGGCCCGCACCTTCGACATCTATCGCGCCATTCTCTCCACCTGTGTCGATAGAGACGAGCGCTTGGCTACGGTGCGTAAATCCATCACCTATTTGGCAACTGCCGATGTGAAGGTGTTGATTTCGCTTGGCGAACACCGGGCCGATGGCACCAATGAGTTTGAAGCGGTCAAAATTGACCTCACCCGCGCTCGCTTCACCAATATTGCGGCGGGTCTTGCGCCAGATGATTTGCTGGCTGAAGAAATCAAAGCCTTTTCCACCAGCGCTGTCAAAACCCGCAACGTCGAAGACGTATCTCTGTTAGGGTGGTATTGGTTTTCCAAAAAAAATTGGTCTGACGCGGATATATGGTTCAAGTTGGGACTGGAAATTGCCGAGAGCGGCAAACTGCAGGCCGACGGCAAACTTGCCGAGGGCCACGCTTTAAGTTTGCGGAATTCCGGAGACACCGCAGGGGCCAAAAAGTTCGCCTACGAATGGCGCGACAAAGCCAAAGCGTTGCGCGGGATTTATATCGGCATTGCCGTGGAAGAACTGACAAAAACCACGCCTCTGCCGACGATTTCGGACGCTGATATCAAGCAGTTTCTGGATCTCGTAACGTTGGATACAGACCCCAACGGCGGTCAGGCGCTGGCCTGGTATCATTACAACCGCAAAGAATGGTCTGAAGCAGCAAACTGGTTCATGACCGCGATCGATTGGTCGGAAGCGTCGAAAAACGCTGCTCTGGTGACGGAAAAAACCATCGAAGGCTATGCTCTTTCCTTGCAAAACATGGGCAGGCTGGAAGAAGCTGAATCTGTTGCCTATGCTGCCATAGAGCGCGGCGCCGACATTCGCCGTCTCTACGTCAACATCATGAATGACGAACTCAACAAAACCAATCCGGCGCTGGACATCACCCAAAACCGCCTCGAACGTTTTGGCGTCGTTGTTGCGGCAGACCACTCGCCAACTGGCGCGCAGGCTTTGGCGTGGTACTACCAGCGCAACAACGCGTTTTTAAACGCGGTGGATTGGTTCAAATTGGCGGTAAACTGGTCGCCGGACGGCGGCGACGCCAAAATCAATGAAGGTTATGCACTGGCTCTCAAGGGCACCGACCATTGGCCAGAAGCCGAGGACGTGGCATTTGCGTGGAAAGATCGATCGCCCGACATGCGCGCGATTTATTTCGGACTTGTAATCGACCAGATGAACAAGCCGCAATATGCCGACAAAATGACCGAACCAAGAGTGCAACGCTTTGAAGGCGTTGTCCTGCAAGACCGCTCTGATGACGGCGCGCAAGCGCTCGGGTGGTTTCGCTACGGTCAAAAAGGCCACGGATACGGCGTGAATTGGTTCAAGCAGGCGATAGAATGGTCGCCGGAGCGCCGCAAAGACCCCAAAACCAATGAGGGATATGCAGCATCCTTGCGGCTGGTTGGGCGGCTCACCGAGGCCGAGGTGGTTGCCTATCCGTTTATAAATGTTACCGAATTGATGAAAAAACTCTACGTCGAAATTGTGGTGGAGGAGCTTACCCACGACAATCCGCCGGAGCCGGTGCCAGAGCCGCGCATCGCCAATTTTGTTGCAGTCATTGCTCCTGACATGAACCCGTTGGGTGCGCAGGCGCTCGGTTGGTATAGGTTGGAGCGCCATGAAAATGCAGAGGCGGTCAAATGGTTCCGCGATGCGCTGGATTGGTGGCCGCCGCAAGAAGCGCTTAAGCACGCCGATCAGAAAACCTTTGAGGACTACAAGTCGATTTTGGCGCGTCTGGTGATGATGCACGAAGCCTATCGCAAGAGCCCGCGCGCATACACCAACACCGCGACCCTGCTGGGCCATGACCTGCAATCTTACATCGACACGATTGAAGGCTATGCCAAAACCATGGAAGGCTATGCGCTGTCTCTGCGGGAATCCGGCGATTTTAGCGCGGCGGAAGCCATCGCATTTTCCTGGCGGGACCGTTCACCGGGCATGCGGGACCTGTTCCTGGACATTGCCGTCAGCGAGCTTACCCGCGAAAATTCTTCGGTTGTTATCGAGCCGGAGCGCATGATCCGCTTCGTTGCGTTAATCGAGGCCGACCATTCTATATCCGGCGCGCAGGCGCTGGCTTGGCACGCTTCAGCCCGCAAGCAATGGCAGGTGGCGACAAATTGGTTCAAAGTGTCGCTGGATTGGGCCGCTAATACCACACAGGAAAAGACTATAGATCCGAAGGTTGCGGAGGGCTATGTCGCCGCCTTGCGCAATTTGGGACAAATCGATCAGGCCGAAAAAATCGCCTCGGACTGGCGGGATCGCTCCCCCGCGCTGCGCCATGTTTATATTGACATTGCATTGGAACAAATTCGCCAGCTCAAGCCCGGCACACCTTATTCGGCTGAGCGGCTGAGCCGCTTAACCGCCGCCATCGCTCTGGATAAAACCGCATTGAGCGCGCAGGCCATGGGTTGGTATCTTTACGCCCAAAAGGATTATGAAAACGCACTGGTCTGGTTCAAATCGGCAGGCACCTGGACACAGGATGGCAAAGGTGATGCCAAGAGTATGGAAGGCTATGCCACCGTGCTCATGGCGCTTGGCCGCACCAGTGAGGCCGTGGCGATGGCCTATGATTGGCGTAACAAATCACCCGAGATGCAGCAGCGCTATTTGAGTTCGATGGTGGAGTTTCTCACCAAGGACACCAAGGGCGACCAGATTTCCGAGGAGCAGCTTGCCAATTTTACCGAGGCAGTCACCACAGCCCGATCGGCTGTGGGCGCGCAGGCGCTTGGTTGGTACCGGTTTGGCCAGAAAAGCCAAGGCTATGCGACCAATTGGTTCAAAACCAGCATAGACTGGTCGCCGGACGGCAAGGCTGATGCCAAAACCAATGAAGGGTTTGCGCTGGCACTGCGCAACGTCGGGCGCTTGGCCGAAGCTGAGGCTGTCGTCTACCCTTGGGTTGCGACCAATGAGGCAATGCGCACGCTTTACATCAACATTATGGTCGAAGAAATGACCAAAGACCTGCCGCCAGAGCCGATTGCGGAGCCGCGCATAGCGCAGTTTGTAAATGTGATGTCGCCCATTAAGTCGGCTTTGGGCGCTCAGGCGCTTGGCTGGTATCGTCACGAGCGCCACGAGGATTCCGACGGCGTTATTTGGTTCAAAAATGCGCTGGACTGGTGGCCGAGCGTTGTGGCCTCCACGCAGAAATTGCAGTTTGTTGAGGACTATCAACCTATTCTTGGCAAATTGGCGCTGACACACGAGAACTATGTGCGTACACCCCGCGCCTTCTCTGCGCCGTCAATAAGCTTTGGCAAAAATCTGCCTGACTACATAAAGACGCAAGAGGGCTTGGCCAAAACTTGGGAAGGCTACGCGCTTACGCTGCGCGCCACGGGCCATCTTCCAGAAGCTGAACAAATTGCCTTCGATTGGCGTGACAAATGGCCAAGCTTACGCAAGCTTTATATTGATATGGCGATGGCGGCACTTGGCGGCGCCTCGGGTGCTGTGCTGGAACCGGAACGCTTTGCACGCTTCCGTCAAATCATAGAGACCGATCATTCCGCCGGTGGCGCGCAGGCTATCGCGTGGTACGCAAGTGCACACAAAGACTACGCAGAGGCTTCAAACTGGTTCCGAACCGCTCTTTTATGGCACCCGACGGACTCTGACCCGAAATCCGATTCAAAGCTTTATGAAGGCTACATCATCGCATTGCGCGGCGAACAGAAGTTCGACGAGGCCTTTAACCTCGCGAACCAATTCCGCGACAAATCCCCGGAGTTGAAAAAGCAATTTTTGATGTCCGCAGGCGATATGTTGCAAAATACCAAAAGCACCGATCCGGTTTCGGCGGCGATGCTTGAACAGCTGGGAAAATCCGCCAACACTGAAAAATCCTTTGAAACTGCACAATCTCTTGGCTGGTATTATTATGGCCAGAAAGATTTTGCCCTGGCGCAGACCTGGTTTAAAAACGCCATGTCGTGGGCACCGGAAGGTAAGCTGGACGGCAAAGCTGTCGAAGGCTTAGCCTTGACAATGCGCGCCAACGGCAAAGCCTCTGAGGCGCTGGATTTTGCCTATGACATGCGCGACAAGGCCGCCAATATGCGGGAGCTTTACATCGAGCTGGTCGCAGATATTTTGTCCAAAGACGGCGCTTCCGGTAAAATCTCAGCAGAAACCATTACCAAGACCACCAGAATAGTCACCGCAGACCATAATAGTAAGGGTGCCCAGGCGTTGGCTTGGTATCGCATGGGCCGCAAGGACTATGCCGCCGCTGTTGATATGTTCAAAAGCAGCATCATCTGGTCCACTGATGGTAAAGGCGACGCCAAAGCCTCCGAAGGCTATGCAGGTGCTCTGCGCGCCTTGGGCCGCTACGAGGAAGCAGAGACCGCCGCGCTGACTTTTTATGAAGACAATGACGCGATGCGCGGGCT
>JAYTYD010000084.1:0-21841 GCA_043742625.1 Methylovirgula sp.
CACCCTGTACGATCAGGTCGTTGACGCACATCGCCACTAGATCAATGCCGATAGTGTCATGGATTCCGCTCTCAATAGCGATTTTGACCTTGGTTCCGACGCCATCATTGGCGGCCACTAAAATCGGATCGGTAAATCCTGCCGCTTTCAAATCAAAAAGCCCGCCAAATCCGCCGATCTCAGCATTTGCACCGGGACGTTTTGTGGCGCGCACATAGGGTTTAATGTCCTCAACCATAGCGTTGCCCGCATCGATATCGACACCAGCGTCGGCATAGGTGATTGGCGCTGTGTTTGGCAGGTACGGCGGTTTGTGTGACATAGAGGCCTCGTTCCACGCGAGTTACAAGGAACAGCCCGCCAAGGCAAGCCTCAAACGGCTTGCAATGATGTGTGCTCCCGCAAAATCATGCTAGTATCACTCGCAAGAAGGAGCCGCAGCAACTTATGCCAAGGTCAAGATTCGTATCCAACCTACCAAACCTGATCACCATCATGCGGCTTTTTCTGGTCCCGCTGATCATTGACCTTATTCTCAATGCAAATTGGTCAGAAAGCTTCCTAGTCTTCGTCTTTGCCGGACTGTCGGATGCTGTGGATGGTTCTCTTGCGCGGCATCTCAATTTGCGCTCCGAGCTTGGAGCTTATCTGGACCCGTTGGCCGATAAAGCACTTCTGGTCTCAATTTATGTCACTTTGGCCGTTGTGCAGGTGTTGCCGGCGTGGCTCACAATTCTCGTTGTGGCGCGCGATTTGATGATTATGGGCGCAGTTGTGATTTCATGGCTGATGGCAAAACCGGTTGAAATCCGCCCGTTGTTTATTTCCAAAGCCAACACCGCCGCCCAGATAGGGCTCGCGGCCTTTGTCTTAGCAGGCAAAGCCAGCGGAATGCAGTATTCGAATTGGCTTGATGTTTTACTCGCTTGCGTTTTTTGTCTTACTGTTGCCTCGACAATCGCTTATCTGACGCTGTGGTTTAAACATATGAGTTCAGACCAGAGCTTTAATGCGAGGGAGTTGTGAATGACTTATCAGCGGCAAATGACCTTTTGGCTGTTGATATCGGTTGCCGTGTGGGCACTGCTTTATCAGCTTGGCAGCGTGCTGATGCCCTTCGTTGCCGGATTGGCAATCGGCTATTTGTTGGATCCGCCGGCACAACGCTTGCAGCGTCTTGGGCTGGGGCGCGTTTGGGCGTCCGCGGTTGTGCTGGGCCTGGTAGCGTTATTTTTTATTGTGCTGGCATCATTTCTCGGCCCGGTTCTCGGGCGTCAATTTTTAGGGTTTGTCGATCATCTGCCCGGCTACATTCAACGAATACAAGAATTGGCGGTGGCGGCAGGAACAGATTTTCAGGCCAAATACGGTGATAGCTTACTCGAAAAGCTCGGAATGGCAGGCGGCCCCGGTGGTGCCTTCGACCTGCAAAAAACCATCGGTGATTTTGTAGGCCAAGCCACGCAGTGGTTGGTTGGTTTTTTTAAATCTCTGCTCTCAGGCGGAGCGGCTTTGGTAAGTCTTGGCTCGCTATTGGTGATCACGCCCGTGGTTGCATTTTATATTCTGATAGATTGGGATAAATTGCTCTCAAGTGTCGATAGCCTAATTCCACCAGCCCATCGCGACACTGTGCATGGTATTTTGCACGATATTGATCGCGCCTTAGCGGGATTTTTGCGCGGGCAGTCCATTGTATGCCTGATATTGGGCCTGTGGTATGGCATCGGCCTGTCATTAATCGGATTGAATTTTGGCTTTTTGATCGGCTTTTCCGCCGGAATGCTAAGTTTTGTGCCGTATGTCGGGTCTATGTTGGCACTGGTGCTTTCGGTTATTATTGCAATTGTTCAGGGCTGGCCGAGCTGGACCATGACCCTGTTGGCGTTAGCGGTGGTTGGCAGCGGTCAGTTTTTGGAGGGCAACGTGCTTTCTCCGAAGCTTGTGGGCGAATCCGTCGGGCTGCATCCGGTTTGGCTGATGTTTGCGCTGCTGGCTTTCGGATCAATATTCGGTTTTGTTGGTCTGCTGATTGCTGTGCCTGTTGCTGCGGCGCTTGGTGTACTGGTTCGCTTTGCGTTGGCGCAATATCGCGGCAGCGAGTTTTTTCAAGCAAAGCTGGAAACAACGGCGCATTCAGCCAGCGAGCTTTGATCTGTTATGGCGCCAAAGCCCCGGAATCAGCCCGCTCTTGATCAACTCACGCTTGATTTGGCGGTTTTACCGCGTTTTGAGACTGAAAACTTTCTGATCTCCGCGTCAAACGATGTGGCTTATGCGCTTGTTGAAACGTGGCCGAAGCAGCCAGGTCAAAGCTTGATGCTGGTTGGGCCTGCCGGTTCGGGCAAAAGCCATCTGGGTGCCATTTGGGCTAAACGCTTGCAAGCGCGTAGTGTACAGGCGAAACTTCTTGGAAGCGCGGATGTGCAGGCGCTTGCAAATCAGTCGGCATTGCTGATTGAAGACTTGCACACGCTTGGCCATGATATCGCGGCAGAAACTGCGCTTTTTCATTTGATAAATTTAAGTAAGCCGCAAAAAACCATCCTACTATTTACATCGCGACTGCCAGCGTCAGGCTTGCGGCTGCAAATTGCCGACCTAGGCTCGCGCCTGCGTGAGGCGGCGCTTGCCGAGATTGGACTTCCGGACGAGGCGCTGATTCATGACGTGATTGTTAAGCTTTTCATAGACCGGCAATTGGTGGTGGATACCGGCGTAGTGCAATATATCAGCTTGTACATTGAGCGCTCATTGGCAGCAGCGCTAACGGCAGTGGAGGCTCTTGATGCCAAAGCTTTGGCGCTCGGCAAGCGCATTTCCAAACAGATGGTGGCTGACGTTCTGGACGTTCACGCGCAGCATGATGAAAATACCTAAAAACTGCGGGATTTAGAGCATATCACGCAAAAGTGTGTAGCGGTTTTGCGAAAATGATATGCGTTATCAGAGAGATGGAAGAGAAATTTGCGTCTGTCAAGCGTTGAATTGCTCTAGATGCGCGCCTATACGGGCCAATCGGCAATGCTGTCGCATATCTGTCGCTTTTATGATTTACTGCATTTCGCTATTTGAATTGAGGAGACACGGACTTGAATATTCAGCCGGAAGAAATCAAATCCGCTTTGCCAAACCTTCCCGCTGACAGATTTATAAATCGTGAGCTGTCGTGGTTGGAGTTCAACCGTCGCGTCATGGAAGAAGCGTCAAACCCCGCACATCCGCTGCTGGAACAATTACGGTTCTTGTCAATTTCGGCGAATAACCTCGACGAGTTTTTCATGGTTCGGGTTGCAGGCCTGCGTGAGCAATTGCGGGAGCATATCATTACGCCCAGCGAAGACGGACTTACCGCTGCGGAGCAGCTCATCAAGATTGGTGACCGCGTTGCCATTCTTGCGTCGGATCAACAGGCGCGGTGGCGCGTTTTGCGTGAGGCCATGAAAAAGGTCGGGATTTTCATCACAGAACCAGCCGAGCTCAGCAAGCGCGACCGCCTGTGGCTGGAGGATCACTTTCTGTTGCACATCTTTCCGGTGTTGACGCCGCTGGCGGTTGACCCGGCGCATCCGTTTCCGTTCATTCCCAACTTCGGGTTCTCGCTTGCCTTGGAGCTGCAACGCCCCGGCGACGGCAGGCACCTGAACGCCCTGATCCGGTTGCCAAACAAAATCGACCGCTTCATCCGGTTGCCGGACGTTGATGGCACCGGGCATGCGCGCTTTATCACGCTGGAACAGCTCATTGCGCTGCACACGGACAGGCTGTTTCCGGGCTATTTGGTTAAAGGCCATGGCGCTTTCCGCATTTTGCGCGATTCGGACTTGGACATCGAGGAGGAGGCAGAAGATCTGGTTCGCCTCTATGAAACCGCGCTTAAAGCCCGCCGCCGCGGGGTGGTGATCCGGCTCGAAATTGATGAGAATGCGCCGGAAGCCCTCCGTAAATTTGTGGCCAATGAGCTGCATGTTGCGGGAGACGAAGTGTTCAATGTGAACGGGATGTTGGCGCTGAACGAATTATCCTATCTTGTCGCCCTTGATCGACCTGAATTGAAATTCAAGCCCTATAATGCGCGTTTTCCAGAGCGGGTGCGCGACAATGGTGGAGATTGTTTCGCGGCGATCCGCCAAAAAGATCTTGTGGTTCATCATCCCTATGAATCCTTTGACGTGGTGGTGCAGTTTTTGGCGCGGGCGGCGCGGGATCCGAATGTGGTTGCGATCAAGCAGACCTTGTATCGCACCTCTAATGACAGTCCTATTGTGCGGGCGCTGATTGAAGCGGCTGAAGCTGGAAAGTCCGTCACGGCGCTAGTTGAGCTTAATGCCCGCTTCGATGAGGAGGCCAATATTCGCTGGGCGCGCGACCTTGAGCGCGCCGGTGCTCAGGTGGTGTTCGGGTTCATTGAGCTGAAAACCCATGCAAAAATGTCGATGATTGTGCGACGGGAGGCGGGCGCTCTGGTGACGTATTGTCACCTTGGAACAGGCAACTATCACCCGATAACCGCGCGCATTTACACGGATATTTCATTTTTTACAGCCGACCCGGCTATTGCCCGCGATGTATCCCGCATTTTTAATTTCATCACCGGATATGCGGAGCCGGTGAGCTTGGAGCGCCTGTCGGTTGCTCCAATTTCGCTAAAAAAGCGTTTGCTTGATCATATTGCGGCTGAAATAAATTTTGCTAAAGCGGGCAAGCCAGCGACGATGTGGGCCAAGTGCAACGCTTTGGTTGATCCTGAAATTATTGATGCCTTTTACAGCGCCTCGCAGGTCGGTGTCAAAATTGAGTTGGTTATACGCGGTATTTGCTGCCTGCGGCCCGGTGTGCCCGGCCTTTCGGACAACATCCGCGTACGATCAATCATCGGCCGCTTTTTAGAACACGCCCGCGTCTATGTTTTTGGCAATGGCCACCAGTTGCCGCACCCTAAAGCGGCGGTTTACATTGCCTCCGCTGATCTAATGCAGCGTAATCTGGACCGGCGCGTTGAAACTTTGGTGCCTATTCTAAACCCGACATGCCACGATCAAGTGCTGGACCAAATTATGATTGCCAATCTTATCGACAACCAACAAAGCTTTCGGGTCTTGCCCGATGGCTCAAGTGCCCGCATAGTCCCCGCCGCAGGCGAAGACCCCTTCGACGCCCATAAATATTTTATGACCAACCCGAGTTTGTCCGGCCGTGGAAAATCCCTTAAAGAATCAAGTCCCCGAGTCCTTTTCCGAAAAGCCGAAGGCCGATAAACGCATAGCCGTCGGTGAAGGTGCGCCGGGGCGGATAGAGTTTGGCAAGCCAACCGCAATCGTTGATATCGGCTCCAATTCGGTACGGCTTGTTGCCTATGAAGGCGAGGGCAGAGCACCGACGCCTATTTTCAATGAGAAAGTGATGTGCGCGCTTGGCAAAGGCGTGGTCACCAGCGGGTTCTTGCACGAAGACGGGATTCGTAAGGCTATTGCGGCATTGCGCCGATTTCGCGTTTTGTGCCAGACGATGGACATCGGAGATATTCAAGTTTTAGCAACTGCTGCCGCACGTGATGCCAAAAATGGCCCGGATTTCTTGCGGGCTGCAGAAGGCGCCATCGGCACCAAGATTGAGTTGGTTTCCGGCCAGCGTGAAGCAGAGCTTTCTGCAATGGGGGTGCTGTCTTCGTTTCATAACGCGGACGGCGTTGTTGGTGACATGGGCGGCGGCTCGTTGGAATTGATCGACATTAAAAATAACACCATCGGCTCCGGAATTTCGCTTGGGCTCGGCGGCTTGGCGCTTATGGATCGTTCTCAGCGGTCGATCAAACAAGCCGCTAAGATCACCCGGGACGCGCTTAAAAGCGTGCCACAGCTCAAGGCGCTCAAAGGGCGCACTTTTTACGCGGTGGGCGGTACATGGCGCGCGCTGGCAAAGCTGCACATGCGGCAGCGAAATTATCCGCTGAACGTGATGCATAATTATGTGATTCCGGCGCGAGACGCTGAAGATTTTGCGCTGCTGCTGGAGCGTGTGGATACGGATGCGCTGGTTTCGATCGGTGAAGTTTCCAGCTCACGCCGCCCGCTTCTGGCCTATGGTGCTGTGGTGTTAGAAGAAATCATCCGTGTTGCCAAGCCAAAACAGATTGTGGTTTCGGCCATGGGTGTGCGCGAAGGCTTGCTTTTTGAACGGTTGTCCGCTGACGTTAAGGCGCAGGATCCACTAATCTGCGCCGCTCAGGAGCTTAATATCTTGCGCTCGCGCAGCCCGATTCATGGCGAACAATTGTGCGATTGGACTGACCGCTTTTTTGTATCAACCCATATGGACGAATCTGCGGACGAAGAGCGCTTACGCCATGCCGCTTGCCTTTTGGCAGATATAGGTTGGCGCGCTCATCCGGATTACCGTGGCGAACAGTCACTCAATATTATCGCCCATGCGGCGTTTATGGGTATTGATCACCCCGGACGAGCTTTTTTAGCGTTATCTACCGCCTATCGGCACATGGGAATTGACGCTGATGTGAGTCCGCAAATTCGCACTTTGGTAAGCGTCCGCATGTTGGATCGTGCGCGCATCCTAGGGGCGGCCATGCGCGTGGCCTATATCCTGTCAACCGGTATGCAAGACGTGTTGCCGCGTGTTTCTATGGTGTGTACCAAGGAGCGGGTCACGCTCAAGCTGCCGAGCGATTTGGCGGATTTGGCGAGCGACCGTTTGCAGAACCGGATGCGTCAATTGTCGCGCTTGATTGGCCGCGAGGCTTTAATTGCGGTGGGCGACACCGCATAAATATCCGTTCAATATAGTCACGCATTTGTCATTGCTTTGCATTAGAACTGAGATTTATGGACGATCTTCTGTTTTCCTACGTCGAACCCAGCACGCCGCGCGTCAAGCGCCATGTCATACGTTTGATTGAAAAAGCCACCGGTCAGCCGTACCTCAAACGTCTTTACCTGGAACAGCAGAGGGTGCGACTGGCGACTGACAGTTTCTTTGACAATGCGATTCGCATGTTGAACTTAAATGTGCAGTTTGAGCCGAAAAGTTTGCAAAATATTCCAAGTTCCGGCGCGGTTGTGATTGTTGCAAACCATCCCTACGGTGTGTTGGACGGCATTGTGATTTCATGGCTGGTAGAACGGGTGCGCAAGGATTTTCTGGTGTTGACCAATGCGGTGCTTTTGCGCGCGCCGGAAATACAAGACTACGTTCTTGCTGTTGATTTTGCCCCGACGCCGGAAGCCATGGCTACCAATTTGGCATCGCGGGCCAAGGCGCGCGCCCATCTGGATGCCGGTGGGGCTATCGTGGTGTTTCCCGCAGGAGCGATATCTACAGCACCCGACAAACTTGGGCGTAAACCTGCAATCGACGCCCCTTGGGGCACCTTCACGGCCAACCTGATCCAGCGTTGCAAAGCGCCTGTGGTTCCAGTCTGGTTTTCGGGGCAGAACAGCCGGTTGTTCCAGATCGCTAGTCATTTGAGCATGTCGCTGCGGTTGTCTCTGATATTTCACGAGGTGCGCAGCCGCGTTGGCACTGTATTGCCATTGGTTATCGGCGCTCCCATCCCCTACCATGAAATTTCGGACATCAAGGATCGGCAAACCCTCATGGATAGTTTGCGCGAACGCACCTATGGCCTTGCCGCGAGCCTTTATCAGCCCGGCGTGGCCGTTGCGCAAAAGCGCCGCGCAAAACCGCTTGAAATGGCAGCGCGAGCCAATTTGGCGCTGAAAAACCTCATTGAGCGCAAACGCGCGCGGCTGTAAGCTAGCCTCTGCCGCGATAGGCGGGGACGCTTTGCTCGGGTGCCCATGTGCCTTTAGGCAGCTCGCCATATTGATAAAAAACGTCAATTGGAATGCCCCCGCGCGGATACCAATAGCCGCCAATACGCAGCCAGCGCGGGTTGAGAAGGGCCACTAAATCCTTGGCGATTTGAACCGTGCAGCCTTCGTGAAATGCGCCGTGATTGCGATAGCCATACAGATAGAGTTTCAGCGATTTTGATTCGACGAGCCACTGTGCCGGAACATAATCGATCATCAGATGTGCAAAGTCCGGCTGTCCTGTAACCGGGCAAAGAGAGGTGAATTCCGGCACCGTGAAACGCGCCACATATGGATCAGCCGGGTGCGGATTTGGCACCTTTTCTAAAACCTGTTTGTCAGGATGTTGCGGAATGGCGGCAGTCTGGCCGAGGGCCGTCATATTTAAAGCGTTTTCTGTCATGGAATTTTCCTTCAAACCCTTTATAAGAGCCTGACACCAAAGTTCAACTGGCAGCAGAGAGACCCAACATGACAGCTATTATCGACGTTCACGCCCGCCAAATTCTCGACAGCCGTGGCAACCCCACAATTGAGGTTGATGTTACATTGGAAGACGGTTCTTTCGGCCGGGCTGCCGTGCCTTCGGGCGCATCGACGGGCGCACATGAAGCGGTTGAACTGCGTGACGGGGACAAGAAATTTTATTCCGGCAAGGGCGTTTTGAAGGCAGTCGAAGCTGTCAATGAAGTGATTGCCGAAGCGCTCGACGGTTATGACGCGGAAGATCAGGTGCTGGTTGACCAGCTGATGATTGACCTTGATGGCACCCATAACAAAGCGAAGCTGGGCGCAAATGCAATTCTCGGTGTGTCTTTAGCCACAAGCAAGGCTGCGGCGGAGGCGGCGGGCTTACCACTGTTCCGGTACATCGGCGGCACTCAGGCGCGTATGCTCCCCGTTCCGATGATGAATATCGTCAATGGTGGGATGCATGCAGATAACCCGATTGATTTTCAGGAATTCATGGTGTTGCCTGTTGGTGCGCCGTCGTTGAGCGAAGCTGTCCGCTGGGGCGCCGAAGTTTTTCACGTGCTGAAAGGTGCTCTCAAAAAAGCAGGACATAACACTAACGTCGGTGATGAAGGCGGCTTTGCGCCAAACCTGCCTTCGGCGGAGGCTGCGTTGGATTTTTGCATGAAGGCCATTGAAACTGCCGGATTTAAGCCCGGCAAAGATATGTACCTCGGCCTTGACTGCGCCTCCACCGAGTTTTTCAAAAACGGTGCCTATCACTATGAGGGTGAGGGCAAAGTGCGGACCATTCAACAACAGGCGGAATATCTCGCCAAGCTGGCCAATGACTATCCGATTGCTTCCATTGAAGATGGCATGTCCGAAGATGACTGGGCAGGCTGGAAGATGCTTACTGACTTGTGCGGCAAAAAAATTCAGCTCGTGGGCGATGATCTGTTTGTGACCAACGTGAAACGCCTCGCCGATGGCATAAAGAAGGGTGTTGGCAATTCCATTTTGGTTAAGGTCAATCAGATCGGCACGCTGACAGAAACGCTCAACGCCGTCGATATGGCTCAGCGCGCCGGATACACTGCGGTTATGTCGCATCGCTCCGGTGAAACAGAGGATTCGACTATCGCCGATTTGGCTGTCGCCACCAATTGCGGCCAGATCAAAACCGGCTCGTTGGCGCGCTCGGACAGATTGGCGAAATACAACCAACTTATCCGTATCGAAGAAGAGCTTGGCTCGCAGGCCCTCTACGCCGGCTATGGTGCGCTCAAAGCTTTGGCGCATTAAGTTCACAATTCGGGAGCGGCGGACATGTCCCACGAGTTTAATTTGCGGGGTGTGCTCGCCTCTTGTTTTGCACTTTTTTTGATTTTTGCTCCGCTGCGTCTCGCGGCTCAGGAAAGCGCTCTTGAAATCATCGATATGCGCTCCGCCTCGGGCCTTCATAAAGTTTCTGTTGAGGTGATGCGCACGCCAGAGCAGCTTGAGCGGGGTTTAATGTTTCGCAAATATATGCCGGACGATCGCGGCATGTTGTTCGATTTCAAATCGGAAGCGCCCATTATGATGTGGATGAAAAACACTTACATCCCGCTGGATATGGTTTTTATTAGCAAAGACGGCACAATCACAGGCATTGCTGAAAATGCCGAGCCGCTTTCTGAATCAATTATCCCTTCAAACGGGCCAATTCAGGCTGTTTTAGAGATCAACGCAGGGGTGTCCGCCAAATTGGGATTGAAAAAAGGCGATAAAATTAGCGCGTCGATTTTTCCCCAGTGAAAATAAACTAAAATCTACACTGACTATTTATATAATTAATTCAGATGTTTAGTGTATAAACTCAATACTTGAGTGCAACTTTGGCAGAAAGTTTTACCGGTTTGGTGATTTGGCGCTTGTCGAAGCGGAAATGCGGTGTTAGTTAGCTTTTCAGTCGGGGTATGGCGCAGTCTGGTAGCGCGATAGTTTTGGGTACTATAGGCCGTTGGTTCGAATCCAGCTACCCCGACCAGCTTGCTTTGATCGCAGCAGGCGCTTAAGCAGGTGCTCAGCGCGTTACCAAATTGCCAGTTACAATACAAAAACCGGATTGTTGACATGAGCGCACGGATCTATTGCCCTACCAAAACAGTAACACAGTCCGGAACGGCGAAATCCGAACGATGGTTGCTGGAATTTGAGCCGGCTAAGGCTCGTACACTTGAGCCAATGATGGGGTGGACATCATCTTCCGATATGAATTCTCAGGTCAAAATGTGGTTTGACACCAAAGACTCCGCAATCGCCTATGCGAACACCAAAGGTCTGGCCTATCGGGTTGAGGAGCCAAAGGTTCCGGCGCGAAAGGGCATGTCTTATACCGATAATTTCCGTCACAGTCGCGTTGGCGCTTGGACTCACTGAGCGTTTCGGTTAGTTTGCGGCATTCGGCCTCGTAGCTCAGCTGGATAGAGCAGCCGCCTTCTAAGCGGCAGGTCGCAGGTTCGAGCCCTGCCGAGGTCGCCAATCGGGGATTCGATTGAAAACGCAAAACAAAAATTCCTCTTTTTCACAAGCTTTGCTTGATTGGTTGGGCGTTTCCAACTTCAGGTGCTTTGCATTTTTGGCGGCTATTTCAGTCGCGGTATTTTTACCCGGCTTTTTTACCCTACAACCGATGGACCGCGACGAACCGCGATTTGCCCAAGCCACCAAACAAATGTTGGAAACGGGTGATTTTGTTTCCATCCGGTTTCAGGAAGAGGCCCGCAATAAGAAACCTGCAGGTATTTATTGGCTGCAGGCCACCTTTGTCGCGACGGGCGAAGCTCTGGGTGTGCCAGATGCGCGGGAGCAGATCTGGCTGTATCGGCTGCCCTCTCTGTTCGGAGCCATTGGCGCGGTGTTAGCCACATTCTGGGCGGCATTGGCATTTGTGCCGCGCCGCACTGCGCTTCTTGCCGGGGCGCTTCTGGCCTCAACGCTTTTGCTTGGGGTTGAGGCCCATCTTGCCAAGACCGATGCTGTGCTCTGCGCCAGCGTTGTTGTGTTGATGGGCGTTCTAGCGCGGTTATATTTCAATCGAATACTCAAATTCAGACACGCCCTGATGTTTTGGGGGGCGATGGCACTGGGTATATTGATCAAGGGTCCCATAGCGCCGGTTGTGCCGCTGTTGGCTGTTGGTATCTTAAGTTACCGAGAGGGGTCGGCGCGCTGGCTGGCGCCGCTGCGGCCGCTTTTAGGGTTGGGCATTATTCTGGCAGTTGCCGCGCCGTGGTTTGCACTCATCGCCATCAAGACGCACGGCGCGTTCTTCAGTGATGCTGTGGGCGGAGATATGCTGAGCAAGGTTGCGGGCGGGCAGGAGTCTCATGGCGCGCCGCCCCTGACCTATTTTGCTTTATTTTGGGTGACGGCGTGGCCTTTAGCGCCTTTAGTGCTGCTTGCGGTTCCTGCCACATGGGCGGCGCGGCGGTCGCCGGGGGCGCTGTTCCTGCTGGCGTGGGTGGTTCCGTCGTGGATTATGTTTGAACTGGTTCCGACCAAGCTGCCGCACTATGTGCTGCCGCTTTATCCGGCGCTGGCTATTATCGCGGCCAAATATGTTTCCGGACTTCCAACATCGCGAAGCGGATACCTCCCTATTGCGGCCGCCACATTAATGGCTCTGGTCGCTGTGGTCATCAGTGGAGCCGCAGTGTTACTCTGGGCGAATTACTATTTAGCATTCATACCGAGCTGGGCCTCTGGCGGGGACACGACCTCAGGCACCATCGCTTGGTTGACAATGGCGCTGGCGTGCGTCGCAGGCCTTTTGTTGGCGGTTTTTTCGGCCCGAGCACTGAACGATAAAAATTTTGAATTGGCGACGTTTTTCGGTTGCCTCGCCGCTTTCAGTTTGAGCATTGCGGTATATTCCGGGGTTTTGACCACGCCCGCCTTTCTAGCGGCTCAGATTTCCCCGCGCTTGGCCGCGATCGAGGACGAGGCTGCCAAGGCTACAACGTGTGGAGAGTTGGCAGCTTTCAGTACGTTTTTTCGTGAGCCAAGTTTGGTTTTTTTAACCGATACCAATCTGAAGTTTGGTGATGGCAGCGAGGCCGCTGCTTTTCTCAGCGACGCTGCCTGCCGGATCGCATTTGTGGATGTGCGTGACGAGCCGGATTTTTTGCGTGCTTTGCCTGCCAGTTTGCCACGTGACATCGTACAACGCGTGCGCGGAGTTAATCTTGGTAATGGCAAGAGACTGGACATTGGCGTTTATGTGCGCCAATAAGCGGCCATGACTGCAATGTTACCAAAACCTGTCCTATGTGTTGTTGTGCCTGTGCGCAACGAACAGGGCAACGTCGCTGAATTGATCGGCGAAATTGTCACCGCTTGCGCGCCTTTGGGTTTGTTCGAAATTATTTTTGTCAATGACGGCTCCTCTGACGCAACTGCAGCGGAGCTTGTTGCCTTGCAGTGTAGTGTTCACAATCTGCGCGTGCTAACGCACACCAAAAGCTGCGGTCAATCGGCAGCGGTGCGCTCCGGCGTCCGCGCGGCGCGCGCCGATGTGGTGTGTACGCTCGACGGCGACGGTCAGAACAACCCGGCCTTTATCCCGCAGATGTTTGCAACTTTGAATGATGGCGGTCAGATGTGCGGAATGGTGCAAGGACAGCGCGTTGGTCGCAAAGATACGGGATTCAAAAAGTTCCAGTCGCGTTTTGCCAATAAAGTTCGCGGTGCGATTTTGCAGGACGGCACCCGCGACACCGGCTGCGGCCTTAAGTGTTTCAGGCGCGACATTTATCTTGCTTTGCCCTATTTTGATGCGCTGCATCGCTTTATGCCAGCTTTGGTCAAGCGGGAGGGCTTCTCAATCGCGCATGTTGACGTGATTGACCGGCCGCGCCACACCGGCGTGTCCAATTACGGCTTCTTCGACCGGCTCTGGGTTGGCATTATTGATTTGGCGGGCGTGCGCTGGCTTATAAAGCGTCGCAAAAACCTGCCCCAGTTAAGCGAGAGCGCCGCGCCGGAACCAAATCATGTCGCCTGATTTGTTTCCTCATCTGCTCGCTTGGCTTGACCAAGTCTTTGTCAAGTCGTTTGATGGCTGGGCTTTTGTCGGATATGTCGGCCAAGTTTTCTTTTTTATGCGTTTTGGTGTGCAGTGGCTCGCATCGGAGCGTGCGGGCCGCAGTTTGATACCTCTAAGCTTTTGGTATCTCTCGATAGCAGGGTCGCTGCTGCTGCTGGCTTACGGAATATCTCGCCGGGAGCCGGTTATAATCCTTGGCCAAGGGCCGAATGTGATTATTTATATTCGAAATCTTATGCTCATCGCCAAAGAGAACAAAAAAAGAGAGCTGTGAAGCTCTCTTTTTTTTGTCGTTAGAGCAATTCAACGCTTGGCAGGCACAAATTGCTCTTCCATCTTTCTGACAAAGCATATCATTTTCGCCAAACCGCTACACACTTTTGCGTGATATGCTTTAGCGGCGGCTGATAGGATCATAATCGCGGCGCGGGGCTCCGGTGTAGAGCTGGCGCGGGCGGCCAATTTTTTGCCCGGGATCTTCGATCATTTCTTTCCACTGCGCAATCCAACCCACTGTGCGCGCCAGAGCGAATATCACTGTGAACATCGATGTGGGAAAGCCCATGGCCTTTAAGGTAATGCCGGAATAAAAGTCAATATTCGGATAGAGCTTCTTTTCAATGAAATAGGGGTCGCTCAGCGCGATGCGCTCAAGCTCCATAGCCACATCCAACAGAGGATCATCCTTGATGCCAAGCTCACGCAACACTTCGTGTGTGGTTTTTTGCATGATCTTGGCGCGAGGGTCGTAGTTTTTATAGACGCGGTGGCCAAAACCCATCAGGCGGAACGGGTCGTTCTTGTCTTTGGCGCGCGCGATGAAGTGCGGAATCCGGTCTACAGTTCCAATTTCCGCGAGCATCTTCAAGGCAGCTTCATTGGCGCCGCCGTGGGCAGGGCCCCAAAGGCACGCTATGCCTGCGGCGATACAGGCAAAAGGATTGGCACCGGATGAACCGGCAAGGCGCACCGTGGAGGTCGAAGCATTTTGCTCATGGTCAGCATGCAGAATGAAAATCCGGTCCAGCGCGCGCGACAGAACCGGATTTGGTTTGTAATCCTCACATGGCACCGCAAAGCACATGTTTAGGAAATTTGACGAATAGTCCAAATCGTTTTTAGGATAAACGAACGGCTGCCCGATGGTGTATTTGAACGCCATCGCGGCCAATGTCGGCATTTTTGCAATCATCCGCATTGAAGCAACCATGCGCTGATGCGAATCTGAAATATCAGTGGAGTCATGATAAAACGCCGATAGTGCACCAACCGATGCGACCATAACCGACATAGGATGAGCGTCGCGGCGGAACGCTTGGAAAAAGCGGGCCATTTGCTCATGCACCATGGTGTGGCGCTGTACGCGATAATCAAAATCGGCCTTCTGAGTCGCCGTTGGAAGCTCACCGTAAAGCAACAAATAGCAGGTTTCGAGAAAGTCACCGTGCTCGGCCAATTGTTCGATCGGGTAGCCACGATACAGCAACACACCTTCGTCACCATCAATGTATGTGATCTTTGACTCACAGCTTGCGGTAGAGGTGAAGCCCGGATCATAGGTAAACATGCCGGTCTGAGCATAAAGTTTGGCAATATCCACAACATCAGGCCCGATGGTGCCGCCACGCACCGGGAGTTCCACCGATTTATCGCCAAAGGTCAGGGAAGAGGTTTTAGAACTCATGAATTCGGCCTTTAAGTTAGCGACAGAGCCATCTTAGGATCGCTCAGGAAAATTGTGCACTGCGAAAAAACTAGCCTATGTTGGACAAAGCTTCAAGCCAACTTTCGACGAATTGTTCACGCCAGTGTTGTCGCATCTTGCAGCCGCGCCAGGCTTTCTTCACGCCCCAAAACTGCCAACACATCGAATATGCCGGGGCTGGTCAGCCGCCCGGTAAGCGCCGCCCTTAAGGGCTGCGCAGCTTGCCCCAGTTTAAGGGCATGTGCTTCAGCGAACAACCGAACGCATTGCTCAGTTGTTGCGGCGGTCCATTCCGGCAGGGCGGTCAAGTCGGGTATCATACCGGCAATGGCGGATGCGCCACCATTTTGCAGCGCCTCTTTGGCTTTGGCATCGTAAGTCAGCGGGCGTTGCGCAAACAGGAAGCCCGCCCCGTCCAGCAGTTCATTCAAGTTTTTTGCGCGTTCCTTTAATCCCGGCATCGCGGCAAGCAGTTTTGCCTGTTTGGAATCATCGAATGTCGCGGCAAGATGTTTATGCGCTTCAAGATAGGGGAGCGTTTTCGCCACCTCGGCCAGTAATTCTGCATCCGGAGTGGCACGCATATAATGGCCGCTCATGTTTTCCAGCTTCGCATAATCAAAACGCGATGGCGAACGGCCAATGCCAGACAGGTCAAACGCGGCAACCAGCTCCTCTGGGGTGAAATATTCCTGATCTCCGGCGCTCCAGCCCAAGCGCACGAGATAATTGCGCAAAGCGGGTGGCAAATATCCCATCGCACGATAAGCATCCACGCCCAATGCACCATGTCGCTTGGATAGCTTTGCCCCGTCTGAACCCAGAATCAGCGGCAAATGTGCAAAAACCGGCACGTCCCAGCCAAAGGCATTGTAGATGTGCGTTTGCCGCGCAGCATTGGTCAGGTGATCGTCGCCGCGAATAACATGAGTGACGTCCATATCATGATCGTCAACGACCACCGCCAGCATATAGGTGGGTGTACCATCCGAGCGCAGCAGGATAAGGTCGTCTAAATCTTTGTTGGCCCACGTCACACGGCCCTGCACTTCATCATTGACAACAGTCTCACCCTCGATCGGCGCTTTAAGGCGAACGACCGGTTTGATACCAGCGGCGATGAACGGCGCGGCATCCGCAGCGGTTTTGTCGCGCCAGCGGCCATCATAACGCGGCGGACGCTTTTCCGCCCGCGCCAACTCGCGCATGTTTTCAAGCTCTTGTTGCGTTGCATAACAGTAATAAGCATGGCCGGAGGCAATCAGACTTTCCGCCGCCTCTTTGTGGCGCGGTGCGCGCGCAAACTGAAACACCGTCTCCCCGTCCCAGTTCAACCCAAGCCATTTCAGGCCATCAATGATGGCGTCAATGGCGGCGTCGGTTGAGCGTTCGCGATCCGTATCCTCAATGCGGAGTAACATTTTTCCGCCGGTTTTCTTGGCATAGAGCCAATTGAACAAAGCCGTACGACCACCGCCAATGTGCAAAAATCCGGTCGGGGAGGGCGCAAAGCGGGTGATGACTGGGCGGGACATGGTAAATTTTCTCAGGTTAAGGTGATATCAGCCATCATTGAAACAGCCGACAACAAGACTCCAACTGCTTGTCGCTTCGTGTAACATGGTGCTTAATGATGTAAAGAGCCAGCCGCTTAACCCAGTGAAGTTTTGCGGCGGGGCTTGCATGGGTAGGATCTGCATGGGCGGTGCATAGACGGGCGGGGCATTTCGGGGTGGTCGAACACGGCGGAGCGGGCAGGCGGGTTGGAGCGCGGGCGCAGAGCGCTGTTCTGCGCCGCGTTCCCGGGTTGGTTCTAACCTTCCCGTGGACGTCGTTTGCATTGGCTTGGGCCCGGGAACGCGAAGAGCGGCGTCTGTTTCTCTGGCTTCCCGTATGCGCAGGTATTGGAGTCTTGTTGTATCTCAGCGCCGATACAGAGCCGGTTTTTTGGCTTCCCGCGCTGCTTTTTTGTGGATCCTGCAGCGCGGCCTATGCCTTGCGACAGCAGCGGTTGAGCTTCAGCGTATTTTTGATGCTTGCCAGCATAATGTTTGGTTTCATCTGTGGTGAGTTGCGAACGTGGCGTGTGACAGCGCCGGTGCTCGACCGCATTCGGATCGTCCAGCTTCGCGGGGAAATTGAAGAGCTGGATCAGAAGCGAATCGGCGCACGTTTTCTGCTGCATGTACAAACCGCCGAAGACAGCAATGGCGTGCCGCTATCGGGGGAGGTAACGCCACGCTATGTGCGGCTGTCCCAGAAAAAGCCGTTTGCGTTGCAAGCGGGAGATTCGGTGTCGCTCAAAGCGCGCTTGCTACCGCCCGCCCATGCCTCAATTCCCGGCGGTTATGATTTTGCCCGCACCGCCTATTTTTCCTCGATTGGTGCCGTCGGTTCGGTTTTGGGAACTGTTGAGCGCGTGTCGCAAACCGCGTCACTTTCGTTTTACGCCCGCTTTATGCAAAGCCTCGACCGCGCCCGCAACACTTTGGCGCAAAGGGTTGACACCATCATCGGCGGAGATGAGGGGGCAGTTGCGGCGGCAATGGTGGCCGGAAAGCGCACGCTTTTGTCTGAAAATGCGCAAGAACTCATCCGCGAAGCCGGAATATTTCATATTATAACGATCTCCGGCGTACAAATGACCCTCGTGGCCGGAATGATTTTCTGGATAACGCGGCGGTTATTGTCGCTGTTTGACACTTTGGCGCTGCGTTACCCGATCAAAAAAATTTCGGCGCTGGTGGCAATTTTTGGCGCTATTTTTTATGATATGGCGACCGGTTCGCGTGTTGGAACCGAGCGCGCCTTGTTCATGACCTTGATAGTACTCGGTTCGATTTTGGTCGATCGCGGTGCCCTCACTATGCGCAATCTCGGGCTGGCAGCGGTTGCTGTTATAATATTGGAGCCCGAAGCGATTATGGGAGCCAGCTTTCAATTGTCTTTTGCCGCAGTCGCAGCCTTGATAGCGGTCCATGAGGCGCGATACCGCAGACCTCATGATGACGAGGAACTGAAACCGGTGCCGCGGGCGGCAAAGCCTTCAGGCTGGGGCAGGGAGAAGGTTTTATTTTATTTTAGCAAGACCGGACACCATGTCGGCCAATTGTTGGTGGCAACGCTCTGTGCGACCAGCGCCACCGCGTCATTTATGGCAGGAGACTTTCATGATCTTAGCCCTTACGTCCTCATCGGTAATCCGCTCACGCTGGTGATTATCGAATTTTTTGCGGTGCCCGGCGCGCTAATCGGCACATTGTTGTATCCGGTCGGGCTGGATGCACCCGTGTGGCTTTACGTCGGGCTTGGCATTAAATTGGTGTTTTGGATGGCACGCCTCATTGCATCCGCGCCGGGCTCAACGTTGCATGTTCACGCGTTTGCACCGTGGGCTTTGCCATTTTTAACACTTGGCATACTGAATATGGTGATTTGGCGCACTTGGGCGCTGCGGCTTTTGGCGATGCCTTGTGTCGCGCTGGGCCTAGCAGGGGCGTTCGCCGGTGCGCCGTTTGACTTGGCCGTGCCACCCACAGGAGATTATCTCGCCTTTCGTGGCGCTGACGGGAAATTACAAATTGCCGGAAAGCGTCCAGGCGTTTTTGGAGCGGCACAGTGGTTGAGCGCAGACGCTGACGGTCGTAATGTGGCCGAAGCAAAATCCGCCAGCCAAAGCTGCGACAGGTTTGGCTGTGGTTTGCATTTGCCGGACGGACGGGCTGTTGCCATAGTAAACTCTCCGGCGGCGTTTGAAGAAGATTGCACAAAGGCGGATATTATTGTGTCAAGTTTTGAGGCGCCGGAGTCTTGCTCGGCCACATACATTTTTGACCGTAAGCATCTGAGCGCGCATGGAGCAGTTACGCTGAGCTATCAAAACGACGCACTGAACTCGGAACGGCAAAGTCACACAGACCGGCCTTGGTCAATTCAACCCGCACCACGTAGTGACGCCAGCGTACCTCCCGCGCGCCGTGCGCCGAAATCTGTCACACACAACCCTTATGTCCCCGAAGCTTTGAATGACAACTCTGGATCGCCGCCCGCCGCAAGACAGGTATTGCCAGACGATGATGCGCTCATGGAGCAAATCGAGAGCGGTATCGCCGACACCGATCTGTAACGTTGTTAAGGCTAGTAACGGCGCATCAAGCTGATCAAGCGGCCTTGAATTTGAACACGATCCTGCGCAAAAATACGGGTTTCATAGGCCGGATTTGCTGCCTCTAACGCAATGGCGTTGCCGCGACGACGCAAACGCTTCAAGGTGGCCTCTTCATCATCAATGAGAGCGACGATGATATCACCGGTTTCGGCAGATTCCTGACGCCGGATGAGGACCGTGTCACCATCCAATATCCCGGCGTCAATCATCGAATCGCCCCGTACTTCGAGCGCGAAGTGTTCACCATTGCCCAAAAACTCAGGAGGCACGGAAATGGTATTCATTCTGGTTTGGATGGCTGAAATAGGCGTTCCCGCCGCAATTCTACCCATGAGTGGAATCGATACAGCGTGCAGAGCGTCGTCCATGTCACGCGAGGCTGAGGGCGTCAAAGCGGGGCGAAGCCGTCCTAAACTGCCCTCAATGACACTTGGAGAAAACTTTTGGGCACGCGAAGACGGAGACGATGCTTCAGGCATGCGTAAAATCTCGAGCGCACGGGCCCGGTTCGGCAAGCGGCGGATGAACCCGCGTTCTTCAAGCGCCATAATTAAACGATGAATTCCAGACTTTGAACGCAAATCCAAAGCCTCTTTCATCTCTTCAAAAGAAGGCGGCACGCCAGATTCTTTGAGACGCTCGTTTATGAACCGCAAAAGATCGCTTTGTTTTTTCGTTAGCATGGCCCGCTTGCTCCAGCAGTGATTCAGCACAGAACCAAATCAAATCATGAACAAACTTTATATGTTCTTTTTGTGTTCTGCAAGAGGGCACCCGTTGGAAATTCAATATTCCTAATGATTTCAGATATCAGGCTTGAATAAAACTGAGCGGTCACGGCTGAATTGTTCGAAAAACGGCAGCGCCGCCGCGCCGATGGCTCTTGCTTGCGGTCCGACCCTGCCCTCGTAAACTTTAAAACTTGCAGTTCCTTGCAGATCATAATCGGCTAAATTTGCAATGGTTTGCACAACAAGGTTGCGCTTGACGGCATCAGGAAGAGCACCGTCGATGATTCCAGCATCGAAATCGATAAATGAAACCGCTGAAACGATAGCAAAGGCCAAGTGCTTCGCTGTTTCTGCGACCCACTGGTTTAAAGTTTCGCCAAAATGGTCCCAGCTTTCTGGCGTGAGCCAGATTGGAGACGGGTCAATTCCGTGCCCGCGCAATCGGTTTTCTAAAACATAAGTGGAGGCGTGACGGATGATTTGTTGGTTGCTTAGTCCCCCCATAGAGTTGCGAATTGTGATTGGCAACGGCCCAATGGCGCCGGCGTAGCCTGTCGGCCCTTGATATAGGTTGCCATCAAGCACGATTCCGCCGCCGATAAACGAGCCGATAAAAAAATAGACGTAGCTGCGATATTTCCAACCACTGCCAAAAATAAGCTCGGCTCCACATGCGGCGCTGGCGTCGTTGCAAAAGGTTACCGGCCATTTGCATATATTTGAAATTTCAGCTTGGATGTCGGCGTTGCGCCAGCGGTCAAGTATGTCGCGCGGTGCACCTGCCTCGGTTTCCCAATTCCAGAGTTCAAATGGTGAGGCTATACCAAGCCCGGCAATGCGCGAGACTTGGGCTTCGGGTAGATTTTCAACAATCCAATCAATATTCGATTGGACAAATTTCAATACGTCTTCGGGCGTGGGGTAGGTGTAAATATGTTTGCGGCGCAGCTGCACTTGACCGAGAAAGTTTATCAAAACCAAATCACATGACCGGCGACCGATTTTGAGGCCGAGCGAGAAAGCGCCGTCCGGGTTTAGCCGGAACGGTATTGTCGGCTGGCCAACTTTGCCCCGCAACGGTGCATCACGGCGCAAAAGACCGGTATTTTCCAACACGTTGACGATGCCGGATATGGTCTGAGCCGACAATCCGGTGAGGTTGGTTAGTCCTATCTTTGACAAAGAAATATTGCGGCGGATTAACGACAAAATCAGCCGCTCGTTGTATGCGCGCACGCCGGATTGGTTTGTGCCGCGGCTAGCATGTTCTTGTCGGGGATCGGAACCCTCCCGCTGAGCGGCGCCAGCTTTTCTGCTTTGCATTGTAACTTGATCCTACCGGTTTTGCGCCCGACCTGCGCCGGACATTTGCCCGCAAGGATCATGTGCCTTCGCCATTCTGTCAATAATTAAATCGGATTGATTTATTATTTGACAGGCTTGAAATCATGGTGTTTGCTGGCCTTCGCAACAAAGTTGTGGTCGGATTTTTGCAAAAAGCAGTGTCCCGAGCTTCAATATTATGTTGCTTTACGGCAGGATTAAAAAATCTGTCCAATAGTGAACTAAATCTCTGGGAGAGAAAACTTGACTCACAAATTTCGCTTTTTGTCTACAACGGCTTCTGCCGTTTTGTCACTCGCCGTCATGGGCGCCGGTGTAGCTTCTGCTGAAACCTTGGTTGGTCTCATCACCAAGAACAATACAAACCCTTTCTTCGTAAAGATGAAAGAGGGCGCGGAAGCTGCTGCAAAGTCCGGCGGTCTGAAGTTCCAGGCTTATGCCGGTAAGGTAGACGGCGACGCTGGTCCGCAGATCGAAGCCATTGAAAACCTTATCGCCGCTGGCGCAAAGGGCATTTTG
>JAYTYD010000085.1:0-10752 GCA_043742625.1 Methylovirgula sp.
GCGCTCGTTCGCGTGGTGGGCGCGGTGATGCAGCGCTACCGGGATTTGAAGGCACAGCGCTCGTGTCTTGATTTTGATGATCTGATCGAACGTACAGGCAAGCTGCTCCATGGAGAAGGGCGCGACTGGGTGCTTTACAAGCTCGATCAAGGCATCGATCATATTCTAATTGATGAGGCGCAAGACACCTCCCCGGCGCAGTGGAGTATTTTCAGAGCGCTGGTCTTGGAATTTTTCAGCGGCAACGGACGCACGCAAATCAACCGCACCGTTTTTGCGGTGGGAGATGAAAAGCAATCGATTTATTCCTTTCAAGGAGCACAGCCTCAGCTTTTTGCGGAAAACCGGATCGGCATATCCAAACAGAGCGATGAGGCCCAGCAAATATTCGAGTTCGTTCAACTCAAGATGTCGTTCCGCTCCAGCCCGGAAATTCTGACGGCTATCGATCTGGTTTTTCAAAGTAGTGCGATAAACGCTCAGGGTTTAAGCTTTGACCACGAGGGTTATCCGCCTCACACGGCGCTAAAACAAAAGCAGCCCGGCCATGTGGAAATTTGGCCGCTGTTTGCGGCTCCGCCCAAAACCGTGCCCTCGGACTGGCTGCTGCCGGTGGATTTTGTTTCGGAAAGTCATCCCCGCGTGCGGTTGTCGAAGTTGATTGCTGAAACAATCGCAGGCTGGCTTTCGCCAGACTCGTCAGAACGGGTACAAGACTCTGATGGTTTCGGGCGGGCTATTCGCGCCGGTGATGTGCTTATTTTGGTGCGCAGCCGCGGTACTTTTGCCGAGGGGCTGAACCGCGAATTGAAACTGGCCCATGTGCCAGTGGCAGGCGCAGACAGGCTCAAGCTTTCGAGCCATATTGCGGTGCTTGATCTAATCGCCGCCGGGCGTGCGGCGCTGCTGCCGCTTGATGATTTGCAATTGGCCTGTGTGCTTAAATCGCCACTGTTCGGCTTTGATGACGAAGATCTGATCGCGCTGGCGCCCGAGCGCACCGGTAGTCTGTTTGATGCTTTGGCAACCAGTAAAGTGTCCGGTTATGTGGCTGCCGCCGCACGCCTGCAAAATTGGCAGGAGGCTGCGCTTTGCCTGTCACCGTTCGAGTTTTATATGCGGATTTTAGCCGCTGAATATGGGCGCAAAGCTATGCTTTCGCGCTTGGGACATGAAGCGGCTGATGTGATCGACGAATTTTTGAGCGCCGCGCTGACCCATGAGGCCGCGGGGCCGCCTTCACTGGTGACTTTTCTTGCCGGCCTTGAAGACTCCGAGGCGGAAATTAAACGCGACTTCGATTCGGCCGGCGACGCTGTGCGGGTCATGACGGTGCATTCGGCCAAGGGGCTGGAAGCCAAGATCATTATTCTTGCCGACACCGGCACGGTGCCGACCGGCAGCAGAGATACGAAATTTTTCGCTATTTCCCGCAAAAACCCCGATTCCAAGCTCGCGCCGTTGCTGGCATGGTCACCGCGCAAGGATGACGATTGCCAAGTTGTGAAACAAGCCCGCGAGGGGGCATTGCAGTTGGCTCTGGAAGAGCATCGCCGCCTGCTTTATGTGGCGATGACGCGCGCCGAAGAGCGGCTCTATGTGGCCGGATTTCACACCCGGCCTGATGATGGCAAATCACCTTCCGACAACCATGCCTTAAGTTGGTACGGCATGATAAAGGACGCACTGCACAGCACGATGACTGCCGCTCCGGCGCATTGGGAGGAAGGTCAGATGATCTTGTCGCGTTCGAGCGGCGCTATGCAACCAAGCGCCACACGCCCGCGTCCGCTGCCGCCAAACGACCTTCCCGCTTGGCTGCACAAACCGCTCGCCTTTGAACGGGGCGCAGAGCCGCCGTTACGCCCGTCGACATTGCTGAGCGCTGCCAATGCCGATGGCGATAAGGACGGGGAAACCCGTGAAGCACGGGATTTGCCGCAAGAACAAGCGCGGCTGGCGGGGCAGATGATGCACCGGTTGTTACAGATTTTGCCGGAGTATGCTGCTACGCGGCGCGAAGAGATTGGACAGATATTGCTCGAGCGCGAGGGCATCGGCCTGCGCCAGCCGCAGAGCCTTATCAAACAGGCTTTGAAGGTAATTGCTCATCCCGACTTGAAGGATGTGTTCTCGCCGTTGGCCCGCGCCGAAGTGAATATTTCGGGTGAAGTGTGTTTTGGCGGCGAAAATTCGCCCGTCAAAACTCTGCAAGTGTTGGGCCGCCTCGACCGCTTGGCGGTTTTGACGGACGAAGTTATTTTGGTTGATTTTAAAACAGGTTCGCCTCGAAACCAAACACTTGGCCAAATGGCGCTGTACCATGCGCTGTTACAGCAGATTTATCCGCAACACCGCATTCGAGCCTCGTTGGTGTGGACGGGGGGGCCGGACGTGGTTTGGCTTGATGAAAAGGCATTGCGCGCGGCGCTGGAAAGCCTGGCGTGAAGTCTGGTTTAAACATCTGTGATCGTCACCGAGCTTGACGAAGCGCCGGGCAATTCCTACCTAAGATATAGCAATCGGGAGTGAGTCTGATTCAAACCCGTTAACAAGAAGAGGCAACCATGGCCACCGCAAAAGTTACAGATTCCAGTTTTGAAGCTGACGTTCTCAAGTCCACTGTTCCGGTGGTTGTGGATTTTTGGGCGGAGTGGTGCGGCCCGTGCAAAATGATTGGGCCGTCGCTGGAAGAAATTTCTACTGAGATGGCTGGCAAGGTAAAAATCGTCAAGATGAACGTTGACGAAAATCAGGGCGTTCCCGCCAAACTCGGTATTCGCGGCATTCCGGCGCTGATGATGTTTAAAGACGGCAAGCTCACCGCGCAGAAGGTTGGCGCTGCTCCCAAAAGCGCTTTGATAAGCTGGATCAGCGGCGCGCTGTAAGGGCCGCAGCCCAAGCGGTGGGGGCAAAATAATTTTCTCATTTTGTCTTGAGAAGACCAGTTGTCCCCCCCCGCCATAACAGGCATCTGATTGCAGCATTTTACCGCGCACGGATGGCAAATGGCGGCTTAAATTTGGCTGGCCGGATTTGACCGCATTTTGGCCATGTCGTGCCGGTTTTTGGTCATAAGAATTCCTGAGCTAGAGCCTTGATTTTATGGCTGAGCATGAGAATGCGCAGAATGTCTTCCTGTAGGTTCTGGCCGCGTCAGGTCAAAATAGTACCGTTTGCTTGCAACACTTCTCCAGCCAAATAGAGTGAGCCGCAAATCAAAATACGTGGTGCAATTTCCCAATGGCGATGGCGTAAAGTTTCCAAGGCGGCAATTATGCCGGTAGCGGAACCGGCGCGGATGTCAATATTTTCGGCTATGCGGACCAGTTCTTCCGGCAAGCGGCCAGATTCCGGCGCGTGACCGACCGGAATAGCAATCAATTCGCTGGCCAGACCGCTAAAACAGCCCAGAAAGCCGGTTGAATCCTTGGTTGAGAGCATCCCGCAAATTAATACCAGCTGTTTTGGGTGCTGCTCCTCCATATCGGCCAAAGCTTCGGACAGCACGCGGCCACCATCAGCATTGTGTCCGCCATCCAACCAAAGCTCGGCGTCTTTGGGGGCGTGCTGCTTCAACACGCCATAAGAGAGGCGCTGCAGGCGTCCCGGCCAATCGGTATTTTCCAATCCTTTTTCAATGGCTTGCGCCGAAAAATCAGGATCTATTTTTCGTAAGGTTGCAATGGCGGCGGCGGCGTTACTGATCTGGTGCCGCCCCGGCAATCGGGGTTTTGGCAGATCCAAAAGTCCGTTCTCGTCTTCAAAAACAAAGCGTCCGTGCTCCTCTCGTCCGGAAAAGTCTTGACCGCCGATGAGTATTGGCGCGCCCAGCTTTGCGGCCTGCCGTTCGATTACGCTTGTGGTTAAGGCAGATTGGTTCGCGACAATCACAGGACATTTTCGCTTAATAATGCCAGCCTTTTCAAAAGCGATGCCACCCAAGTCCGTCCCGAGAAACTCAGGATGATCTAAGGACACCGGAGTGATGACAGTTGCAAGCGGTGCGTCGATGACGTTAGTGGCGTCCAGCCTACCGCCAAGCCCGACCTCAAGCAGCAAAATATCTGCATCTATCTGCGAATAAAGCAGAAAAGCGGCGGCGGTAGTCATTTCAAAAACTGTAATTGACCCGCCTGCATTGGCCTTTTCGCAGGCTTCAAATGCGCCGATAAGCTGCTCGTCAGTTACCAGTGTCCCTGCCAAACGAATGCGTTCGTTAAATCTAACCAGATGGGGAGACGTATAAACATGTACGCGCTGCCCCGCCGCCTCGAGCATAGCTCGCAAAAACGCCACGGTAGAGCCTTTACCATTGGTACCGGCAACATGAATAACCGGTGGAAGCCGCTTTTCAGGGTTGCCAAGCGCGCGCAAAATTTCGTGCATCCGCCCTAAAGAGAGATCAATCTTTTTAGGGTGTAGCGCATTAAAGCGTTGTAAATACGTATCAATTTGGCTCATGCAGCCACGGGAACGCGCATCAACAACCGGCATATGCGCGCCAAGGTGGCCTTCATCTCGCCGCGCGGCACGACCATATCGACCATGCCGTGATTTTTAAGATATTCGGCGCGCTGGAAACCTTCCGGTAGCTTTTCGCGGACCGTCTGCTCAATAACGCGCGGCCCGGCAAAGCCAATCAACGCACCAGGTTCGGCAATGTGAATATCGCCCAGCATGGCATAAGAGGCCGTAACGCCGCCTGTGGTCGGATTTGTCAGGACGACAATGTATGGCAGGCCTGCTTCACGCAGCCGCTGAACCGCAACGGTTGTACGCGGCATCTGCATCAGTGAGAACATACCTTCCTGCATTCGCGCGCCGCCCGATGCCGCATAGAGAACGAAAGGTGTTTTACGTTGTAACGCGGTCGTAAGACCGGTGATTATGCCCTCACCCGCCGCCATGCCTAAAGAACCACCAATGAAATCAAAGTCTTGTACCGCAACCGTCACCGGCACTGTTTCAATGGTGCCAAACCCGATTTTTACCGCATCTTGCAATCCGGTTTTGGCGCGGGCATCTTTCAGCTTATCTGTGTAACGCTTTTCATCCCTGAACTTCAATGGATCGAGCGGCACTTCAGGCACCGCAATATCCTCCCACGCTGCATTATCGAAGGTGGCTGCAAGGCGATCTTTGGTAGACATTCTCATATGGAAACCGGAGCCGGGCACCACAAACAGATTAGCTTCCAAGTCTTTGTGAAACACCAACTGCCCGCTTTCAGGGCACTTCACCCACAGATTTTCGGGTGTTTCGCGTCGCAAAAACGAACGGATTTTGGGTGGAACAACATTCGAAATCCAGTTCATGCTCTACTCCTATCGTTTTGCTTGGCGCACGCCTGAGGCCAATTCGGCCACAAGGCTCGAAACCACTTGGGTGGTTTTCAATGTTGCATGATTTGCTAAGTCCAATGTCGATTTTATCGCGTCAATCAGCGCCGTTCCAACCACCACCGCATCTGCATATTTCGCAATGGACGCAGCATTGGCAGCAGTGCGAACACCAAAGCCCACTGCAACCGGTAGATCTGTATGCTTTTTGATGCGCTGCACCGCGGCACCGACATGACTATAATCGGGAATCGCCATTCCGGTTATTCCCGTTATCGAGACATAATAGACAAAGCCGGATGTGTTGTTCAAAACCGCAGGAAGCCGTGCGTCATTGGTGGTTGGTGTTGCCAGCCTGATGAAGTTTAGCCCAGCCTTAAGTGCCGGAATACACAATTCCGCATCTTCCTCCGGGGGCAAATCCACCACCACCAAGCCATCAACTCCTGCGGCTTTAGCATCAACTAAAAAGCGCTCAACACCATAAACATAGACCGGATTGTAATAACCCATCAGGACGATCGGCGTTGTGTTATCCGTTGCGCGGAAAGATTTCACCAGCTCGATGGTTTTGTGCAACGTCATGCCAGAAGCCAGTGCGCGCAATCCGGCTGCTTGAATGGTCGGGCCGTCTGCCATCGGGTCCGTGAAGGGCATACCCAGTTCAATGATATCTGCGCCCGCCTTCGGCAAGGCCCGCAAAATATCCAGTGACGCTGCCGGATCAGGGTCACCAGCCATTACAAATGTGACAAGCGCGGCGCGACCTTCATGTTTGAGCGCGGCAAAGCGGGTATCTATGCGGGTTGTCATGTTCACATGCCCCCCAAATGATCGGCGACCGTGAAGATGTCTTTGTCGCCCCGCCCACAGAGGTTCATCACCATCAAGTGATCCTTGGGGAAGGTTGGTGCCAGTTCCATGACTTTTGCGATGGCGTGGCTTGGCTCCAGCGCCGGAATGATGCCTTCCAGTTTGCAGCAGAGTTCGAACGCCGCAAGCGCTTCGTTGTCGGTGGCTGAAAGATAGGTGACGCGGCCGGACTCTTTGAGCCAAGAATGTTCCGGACCAATACCGGGATAATCGAGGCCTGCCGAAATCGAATGACCTTCGGCGATCTGGCCGTCGTCATCCATCAAAAGATAGGTGCGGTTGCCGTGCAACACACCGGGCCGGCCACCGGCCAAAGACGCCGCATGTTGCTTATCAAGACCATGGCCCGCAGCTTCAACGCCGAAGATCTTGACGGTCGGGTCATCAAGGAACGGATGGAATAAACCAATGGCGTTCGATCCGCCGCCAATACAGGCAACGAGCGAATCCGGCAGTCTTCCTTCGGCTTCCAGCATCTGAACTTTGGTTTCATCGCCTATAACGCACTGGAAGTCACGCACCATAGCTGGATAGGGGTGCGGGCCTGCCGCCGTTCCGATGCAATAAAATGTGTCTGCAACATTGGTAACCCAATCGCGCAAAGCTTCGTTCATGGCGTCTTTCAAAGTTTTGGAACCTGACTGCACCGGAACAATTTTTGCCCCGAGCATTTTCATACGGAAAACATTAGGCTTTTGCCGTTCGACATCAACTGCGCCCATGTAGACAATACATTCGAGGCCATACTTAGCGCAGGCCGTGGCGGTGGCGACGCCATGCTGGCCTGCCCCCGTTTCAGCGATGATACGCTTTTTGCCCATCCGGCGGGCCAGTAAAATTTGGCCCAATACATTGTTGATCTTATGTGCGCCGGTATGGTTGAGCTCATCGCGCTTGAAATAAACTTTTGCGCCGCCAAAGTGCTCCGTCATGCGCTCGGCAAAATATAGCGGGCTTGGCCGGCCAACATAGTGTTTCAAAAGCCCATTCAGCTCAGATTTGAAACTGGGATCTGATTTGGCAAAGTTGTAGTGCTTTTCCAATTCAAGGATGAGCGGCATCAGAGTTTCCGCTACGAAGCGCCCGCCAAAAATGCCGAAATGACCGTTTTCATCCGGTCCGTTACGGAAACTGTTGATATTCGTCGCCTTCATGGCTCCAACCCTCGCATCTTAGAAATTCCCGCTGAAATCGCAAAGCCTTGCCGCGCTTGGCGCACAAAATCTTGGATCTTATGTATATCCTTAAGGCCCGGCGCAGATTCCACACCAGACGACACGTCCACGCCCAGTATTCCGCTTATTGAAATAGCTGCTTGAACATTATGCACATCCAAGCCGCCGGAAACCATAGTATTGGTTTTGTCGGCGGTATTTTTCAACAATGTCCAGTCGAAGGCGAGACCGTTTCCGCCCGGCAATTGCGCACCTTCGGCCGGCTTTGCGTCAAATAGAAGTCGATCGGCCACCCCTTGAAAGCGGGATGCGGCGTTTAGGTCGTCAACCGTGGCAATGCCTACAGCTTTCATGACCGGAAGCCCAAATTTCGTCTTTAAATGCTGGACGCGCTCAACCGGCTCAGAGCCGTGAAGCTGCAACAAATCCGGCTTGAGATGCGCTATAATTAGCGTGATTGCCTCGTCTGAGGCGTTAACGCACAGCGCCACTTTCAGGGCGCGCGCCTTAACTTGCGCGCCAAGGCGTACCGCAGTTTCCAAAGAAATATGACGCGGGCTCTTATCGAAGAACACGAAGCCCACCATATCCACAGCTGCCTGGAGAGTGGCTTCGAGGGTCTCCGGTGTCGAGAGGCCGCAAATTTTAATTAGACCGAGCATTAAACTGTCGTTGGCACAACAAACAGGATGAGTCCACGATTTTTCACGGCAACGCGGCCAATTCACGCAGATGCTTCATACCGGGGCAAGCCTTTGCCAAACCAAAATGGCGGCAGCCAAGTCGGATACGGCGGAGCCGACCGATTTGAACAGCGTTATTTCATCCGGTGAAGCGCGCCCTTTATGAATTCCCCGGGACAATGCGGCCAAATCTCCGAGAACATCCGAACCAGAAATTGCGCCGCTTTTTAAGCCAATGGCGACGTCGCCGCCCTCAACTGAAGCGGATGGAGTGTCGATAAAGATACTGGAACGTTGCAATGCCAAATCATCTGCCTCTCTCATCTGCATGTTAAATGCACCAACGAGATCAATATGTGTGCCCGGCTTGAGCCATTCCCCTTTGATAATCGGTTCGCGTGCCAGTGTTGCAACGCTTACAAGATCAGCGCCCGCAACCGCTTCAGCCAAATTAGTGCTGATTTCTACTTCCAAACCATTGCTCTGTAACGTTTTCGCCAGCTTTTCGCTGCTTTCCGCTTTGCGGTTCCATAATGTTATTGTGTGGATAGTTCGCGCGGTGGCGTGGGCGGCAATAAGTTCGCCTGCAAGCGCGCCGGCTCCAATCATAAGCATGTGGCTGGACTTGGGGCGGGACAGACGCGATGCAGCCAATGCGGATACTGCCGCAGTGCGCCGCGCCGTAAGCTTGGCCCCGTCCATAACGCATAACGGTTCGCCCGTATGGCCGGATTGCAGGACATAGACTCCGGAAACGCTTGGCAGACCCAAAGCAGCGTTTTGGCTAAAAATATTGACAAGCTTTGTGCCAAGATATGCGCCTGCGCGCGGCGACCCGGCGCTCCATGCGGGCATGAGCAAATGGGTCGCACTCTGCGATATTTCGTGGTGATGGCGAGGAGGTGTCACATATTCTGCGGCGAATGCAGTATCCAGAGCTGCAATCAGTGATGGATAGTCCAAGAGCGAAGCGAGCTGCTCAGCCGCAACAACACGCATTAATGCGGCGCAATCACGGGCAAAGTGACAGCTTTTGAAGCGTTTGCAGCCTCGTTGCGCAGGCGGTCCGCTTCAGCGCGGGCAACCCTTGCCGCCTTGCGAAACCTGCTTTGGGAAAACCACACTGTCAATCCGCCAATCAAAACACCTAACGCCAAAGCAGACAAAATCAACGCAAACAACGGCATCGATAAGGCTGCTGCAGCATCTTCCGCGGCAAACGGATCAAGGCGCACATTGACGACGTGGCGGTTTGCCACCGAAAACGCTAAAAATAGTAGAGCAATTGGCAAAAATACGAAATACCGCATGAATGTGCGCATTTTAACTCCGTTTACTCGCCGAGATCGACGCCATCGTTCAGGCGCATCCGCATTTCTTTGCCCGCCTTGAAAAAGGGAACGGCTTTTTCGTCAACCGCGACCTGACTTCCGGTGCGGGGGTTGCGCCCTTGACGGGCGCGGCGCTGTTTGGCTGAAAACGCACCAAAGCCTCTCAGCTCAACACGATCTCCGCGTGACAGCGCAGAGGTAATCTCGCCCAAGATCGCATTTACGATGTTTTCAACGTCACGCTGATAGAGATGCGGGTTCTGCTCGGCAATTTTGAGCACCAATTCGGACTTTATCACTTGATCATTCCCTATTTATTGAATTTGCCACAGCGACATCAATCCACCAACACTTCGTGATTCCGACAGATCCGCCTGCTGTTGCAATGTATTTCCCAGAGACTCAAACCCCAAGAGTCGAGCAAGAGAACTTGCTGAACCTAGAAGCCCAAGCCGCTCGAGTCCGGGGGCTTTTTTCCAATCCCGAACAGGCAGCGCTTTGGCGATGCCTTTTTCGCTTTCAAGCCAAGCAATCGCTTCTTTCTCTCCGCCCATGGCGTCGATCAGCTTGTTGCCAATGGCTTGACGCCCGGTAAAAACCCTGCCGTCAGCCACCGTCTTTAACTCGACGTCGCTCATGTGTCGGCGGTCTTTGACCAAACCTTTAAACCAGTCGTAAGAATCGGCAACCAGAGCTGCAAGCGCTGCACGGGCCTCAGGGCTGGTAGGCTCAAAACCATTCGGAGAAGCCTTAAGAGGAGATGATTTAACCTCTTCCATCGTAACGCCAACCGTATCGAGAAGCTTAGCGAAGTTCGGGTATTGAAACAAAACGCCGATGGACCCCACTAGAGAGTTTCCACTCGCAAAAATCCGGTCTGTGCCCAATGCCGCAATGTAAGCGCCGGAGGCCGCCAAGTTTCCCACCACACCGACAACCGGCTTTTTGGCCGCAACCCGGCGAATGGCATCATAAATCTTCTCCGAGCCTGTTGTTGTGCCGCCCGGACTCTCCAGTGTGAGGATCAGCGCGGAGGCATCGGAGGCGGCAACATCATCCAGCAATGAAATCGTATCCTTGTCGCCGGTGATCACACCCTCGATCGCAATTCTGGCGATGTGAGGCCCGCTGCCGCGCATAAAACCGCGCCCGCCCACGGAAGTTGCCACGGCAACGACGGCAAGACCCGCCGCGACAAAGGCGAGAACGCGCCACATAGTAACTGTGCGGCGCAATTTACGACGATCAACCAAATGGTCAGCAAGAGACAATGAAGCAGCCTTTTTTTTATAAATCACGCCCGACACTAAGGCTTGAGGGGCAAAGAGTGAAGCGGATTTTTCAAAAA
>JAYTYD010000086.1:0-1295 GCA_043742625.1 Methylovirgula sp.
TGCAGTCAGATTAAAAGTGGAGTTCACAGCCCTGACCGGCTGGATGCCCTAGTCTGGGCGGTGACGGAGTTGCTGTTGACGAAAGGTCCCGCCGAGCCAAGGGTAAGAGTTATTTAATCACGTCCTCGCCCGCTTGCGAGATCATCGTTACGAGATTGGCCCCTTCCTCGCTTGGCAGAGAATAACGGAGTTCACATGTTTGATAAAATGAAATCAATGTTTGCAACGGCGCAAAAATCATTGCCCAACTTACCCATGGTCAGCCTGTATAACGTGGGCCAGCCGTATTGGGCACCGCGCAACTATTTGCATTTCGCGCGGACTGGTTTTTCCGGCAATGCGGTGGCTTATCGCTGCGTGCGCATGATTGCCGAGGCGGCGGCGTCTGTTCCACTGCTGCTTTACAAAGGGCCAGCAGAACTTGCAGCGCATCCATTGCTTGATCTTTTACGCAGGCCAAATCCTGCCATCGGCCAGCGTGAATTGATCGAGACCGTTGTCTCCTATCTTTTGGTGTCGGGTAACTCTTATCTGGAGGTCGGCGAGGTTGACGGAACTCCGCGTGAACTGGTGCCCCTGCGGCCAGACCGGATGCAAGTGATACCGGGTGCTCGCGGATGGGTGGAGAGCTATAGATACTCCGTGAACAGAGCATTTGCGGATTTGAAGGCAGAGAATGTTTTGCATCTCAAACTTTTCAACCCACTTGATGACTATTATGGGCTCTCCCCCTTAGAGGCCGCGGCGCGCAGCCTCGACACACATAATTCGGCCAGCGCATGGAATAAGGCGATGCTGGACAATGCCGCGCGGCCCTCAGGGGCTTTGGTGTTCTCAGGCGGTGACGGAACTTTATCGGCGCAACAATTTGAGCGCTTGAAAACTGAACTTGAAACCAATTTCCAGAGTGCCGCCAATGCCGGCAGGCCGATGGTTTTGGAAGGCGGTCTTGACTGGAAGGAAATGGGACTGTCGCCCAAAGATATGGATTTCATCAATTCAAAAAATAATGCGGCGCGTGAAATCGCACTTGCCTTTGGTGTTCCTCCCATGTTGCTCGGCATTCCAGGTGATAATAGTTTTGCCAACTACGCGGAAGCCAACCGCGTGTTCTGGCGGCAGAGTGTCATCCCCATGCTTCGCCGGGTTATCGACGCACTCACGGAATTTGTCAGTACACGGATGGAAGAGGGCCTCAGGCTTGATCTCGATCTCGATCAAGTCGAAGCCCTCAGCCATGACCGCGACGCCCTTTGGGCCCGGGTCAATGCTGCAAGTTTTCTAACCGACGCCGA
>JAYTYD010000087.1:0-7187 GCA_043742625.1 Methylovirgula sp.
CCGAAATCCCGCATCATCGTTGAAAAGCCGATTGGTAAGGACGGTGTCTCCGCCGCCGCCATCAATGATGCGATTGGCGCAGTGTTTTCCGAAAAGCAAATCTACCGTATCGACCATTATCTCGGCAAAGAAACCGTTCAAAACCTAATGGCTTTGCGCTTTGCCAACGCGCTGTTTGAGCCGATTTGGAACTCTGCCCATATCGACCATGTGCAAATCACTGCTGCAGAATCCATCGGCGTTGAGGGGCGCGGCACCTATTACGATGGCTCCGGTGCCATTCGCGATATGGTTCAAAATCACCTTTTGCAGCTGTTGTGTTTGGTGGCGATGGAGCCGCCTTCCTCTTTGGATGCGGATGCCGTCCGCGATGAAAAACTCAAGGTTCTCAAGAGTTTAGTTCCAATAAGAGGAGAAGCGGTTTCTAACCTCACCGTGCGTGGCCAATACCGCGCCGGCGTGAGCAACGGCACAGCTGTGCCCGGCTATTTGGAAGAAATTGCCAAACCGGCCAGCGCCACTGAAACGTTTGTTGCGCTTAAAATAGCTGTGGGCAATTGGCGCTTTGCCGACGTGCCGTTCTATATCCGCTCCGGTAAGAGATTGCCGGAGCGTGTTTCGGAAATTACCATCGTTTTCAAGCCGGTTCCTTTCTCGATTTTCGGGTCGTCTATGGGTCAAATCCCGGCAAACCGCTTGGTTATTCGCCTCCAGCCCGATGAGGGTATCAAGTTGTGGTTGATGATTAAGGAACCCGGCCCCGGCGGGGTTCGCCTTCAGCACGTCCCGCTTGATATGAGTTTCGCAACGACGTTTGAAGGCCATATTCCCGAAGCCTACGAGCGGCTGTTGATGGATGTCATTCGCGGCAATGCCACACTGTTCATGCGCCGTGACGAGGTTGAGGCCGCATGGCGCTTCATTGACCCCATCCGCGAGCAATGGGCGGTCGCCAACGATCAGCCGCGCCCCTATGTTTCTGGCACCTGGGGGCCGGTTGCCTCAATCGGACTTGTAGAGAGAGATGGCCGCACATGGAATGAAGATCTTGAATAGGGCAATTTGGAAAGATCACAAATGCGCCTCATCCAGTGAGCTTGCGACTGAGCTGGCCTTCTCAGTGGCGTCTGCGCTGCGCGCAGGCTTGGAAGCGCGCGGAAAGTCGGCGGTTGCTGTATCCGGCGGAAAAACGCCATTGCGATTCTTTGATGCGCTTTCGCACGAAAAGCTTGATTGGGCCAATGTCTACGTGACTTTGGCAGACGAGCGTTGGGTTCCCGCCACATCCGAACGTTCAAACTCCAAACTCGTACTTGAACACTTGCTGATCAACGAAGCGAAATCTGCACAATATGTCCCGCTTTATGCGGATGCACCGACGCCGGAACTTGGAATGACTCAGGTCACTTCAGGTTTGGTTGCTTTGCCGCTTCCATTTGATGCTGTTGTTTTAGGTATGGGCGACGACGGGCACACGGCTTCTTGGTTTCCCAATGGTGACCACCTGTCACAAGCGCTTGATATGTTAGGAAAAACACCGTTGCTTCCAATGCGGGCACCTGCCGCACCCGAAGCGAGAATCACCTTCACCGCCCCGGTTTTGTTGGCTGCAAATCAGCTGTTTTTGCACTTTGAAACTGCACCCAAACGGGCGGTATTTGACGAAGCTTGTGCGAGTGACGACGTCTTGAGCATGCCAATCCGCGCCGCTCTGCGTGCACCGCGTGAAGTGCCTCTTCAGGTGTATTGGTGCGAATAATGCAATGTCTAATCCAAGGCGACATTGCCAAAGCGTAATTTGAAGTCACATCGCGACTGTGCGACAAGAACGCGTCATTGATGTCAGTCAAACAATTGACTTGGAGCTTTCATGCCAGCTTTATTCCAGCGCTATGCCACACCTTTCATAACAGGCCTTTTTCTCGTATCGCTCATTTCCGGCATTGCGCTCTTTGTTCACTTAGGCGCCAATTATTTTCGCGGCATGCATGAATGGCTCAGCATGGTTTTGATCCTGCCTTTCGCCCTGCATCTTTGGAAAAACTGGCGGTCAATGACCGTCTATTTCAAGAAGCCCGCCTTCATGGTTGCCATTGCTGGATCGTCGGTGGCCGCACTCGCTTTCGCAATACCCGCCAGCTCAAGTAAGGGTAACGGCGGCCCGCCGCAATTCGTTTTCGCACACACAATGTTGGCCAATTCTCCAGCCAAACTAGCGCCATTACTTGGCGTGGATGCAGATACGCTCGTTGCCAAGCTGAAAGCGAAAGGCTTTACCGCCGCAGCATCAGATATGGCTTTGACCGATATAGCCAATAGATCCGGCAAAGACGAATTTGCTCTAATCACTGAGTTAGTCGCCAAGCAGTAGCAGTGCCTATTCAAGAGGCTTTAGATACGCTTAAAATGACTCTTAAAACGAAGTTCCGGAAGATGCTTTATCGTGAAAAGCCGGGTCACGCCAGTTAGTAAGAGTGAGGATAACGCTGTCTCCCGCTAACATGTCTAATAATTGCAACCGTTGCGGGATTCAATCCGCTTGATTTCGGACACGCGCGCGCGCTCGGATCGGGAGAGTGGAACATCGCCCTCATTATCATAAGAGCAACCCGCATTACCAAAATAGGAAATGCCCCGCGAAGTATTAAAGCAATAGCCGGCATCCTTGAAATAGGAATTCCGCTCAACCCATAGATCTTGGCAGCTTTGTGCCTCCGCCACACCAACCAAGCTACCTTCAGCAGCCAGCAAAACAGCCAAGCCAAGCAGCGCCGAACGAAAACCAAATTTGCCGCAAAAATTGTTCATTGAAGCCTCCAAATCCTGTTCAAAAATACTTGTAATCTGGAAGGAAGGCAAGGTTTCAGATTAACCTAGATTAAGCTCCTTGAAAAAATCGTTGCCCTTATCGTCAATTACGATGAACGCGGGGAAATCTTCAACTTCAATCCGCCAAACCGCTTCCATACCAAGTTCCGGATATTCGAGAACTTCGACTTTTTTGATACAGTCCTGCGCAAGGCGCGCCGCAGGCCCGCCGATGGAGCCTAAATAAAATCCGCCGTGCTTTTTACAAGCCTCGCGCACTGCGACGGAACGATTGCCTTTCGCCAACATGACCATCGAGCCGCCAGCAGCCTGAAATTGCTCGACAAAACTGTCCATGCGCCCCGCAGTGGTTGGCCCGAAAGAGCCAGAAGCCATACCGACCGGAGTCTTGGCCGGCCCGGCGTAATAAACCGGATGGTTTTTCATGTAATCTGGCATCGGCTCGCCCCGCTCCAGCCGCTCCCGAATTTTACCGTGCGCAGAGTCGCGCGCGACAATCATGGTTCCGGTGAGCGAAACCCGCGTCTTAATCGGATTGGCGGAAAGCGTCGCCAAAATCCGCTGCATCGGTTGGTTGAGGTTGATCTTAACAACTCCGGTGTCGAACTGAGTCTCGTCGATATGCGGCAAAAAACGCGCGGGATCATGTTCAAGCTCTTCCAAAAATACGCCATCGCGGGTGATCTTACCTACAGCTTGTCTGTCGGCTGAACAGGAAACGCCGAGGCCGATAGGGAGGCTGGCCCCATGCCTTGGCAAGCGGATAACGCGAACATCGTGGCAGAAATATTTGCCGCCAAACTGTGCCCCGACGCCAAGCTGTTGCGTAAGCAAATGTATCTCTTTTTCCATCTGCAAATCCCGAAACGCCTGACCATCCGCACCGCCGTGGGTGGGCAATCCGTCAAGATACTTTGTCGAGGCAAGTTTGACAGTTTTCATAACCTGTTCAGCGGATGTTCCGCCGACGACAATGGCCAAATGATACGGAGGACAAGCTGACGTGCCAAGAGTGAGAATTTTCTCTTTCAAAAAAGCCATCAAACGGTCATGCGTGAGCAAGCTTGGTGTCGCTTGATAAAGGAATGTTTTATTGGCGGAGCCGCCTCCCTTGGCAACAAACAGGAACTTGTAAACGTCCCCTTCCTGTTCGGCTTTAGTCGCGGCGTAAATATCGATTTGTGCCGGAAGGTTTGATCCGGTGTTCTTTTCTTCAAACATCGAGAGGGCGGAAACCTGCGAATAGCGCAGGTTTTTTTTGAAATAGGCGTCTTTTATGCCTTGTTCGAGCGCTTTTTCATCTGTGCCATCTGTCCAAACTTCATTGCCCTTTTTTCCCATAACAATTGCAGTACCGGTGTCCTGACACATAGGAAGCACACCGCCGGCGGCAATATTTGCGTTTTTAAGGAGATCGTAAGCAACAAACCGATCGTTTTCGGTCGCTTCTTCATCTTCGAGAATATGCGCAAGCTGCGCCAAATGCGCCGGTCGCAGTAGATGGTTGATGTCGATCATAGCCTGCTCGGCCAGAAGCCTAATGGCCTCGTCGGAGACGTGCAAAATTTCCCGGCCGCCAACCGTTTCGACGCTCACCCCTTCCGACGATAATTTGCGATAGGGTGTCGTATCTTTGGAGAGGGAAAACATGCATGGCCTCGATTAACATGGTGCTGCTTATTCCATCTTCATGTAAGATCGCGCCACACTATTTCCAAGCACAAAACGGCAATCTACGAACAAAACTATCGCCCCAATCACTTTCTGTCGTTGACAGTTGCAGCGCGCTTGGCCAATCCTTTTTAAAAAAATAAAAGGGGCGAGATCATGTTCGAATTTCCACTTCTTGTGAGCGACGTTGGTGGCACAAATGCCCGCTTCGGGCTGGTTGAACACCGCGAAGGCCCCCTAACAATCATTGCTCGCCTGAGGACGGATGATTATGATTCTCTCGCCGATGCCGCAATGGACGCAACGAAAACACTTAAGCTAAAGCCTAAGTCCTTAATTGCCTGTGGTGCGGGGCCGGTTGACGGCATCAAGTTGAAGTTGACGAATGCCAAATGGCTTATCGACGGCACCCGTGAGGCCAGACAGCTTGACCTCACGTCCGGACTTTTATTGAATGATTTTGAAGCCCAAGCCCTAACATTACCGGCAATAAAGCCAGATTGGCTGTATGTGATTGGAACCCAAATACAGCCTGGCCCCGGCCCTCGACTTATTCTGGGCCCGGGTACCGGCCTTGGAATTGGTGCGCTCATTGAAACAAATGGTAGACATTTTCCAGTGTCATCAGAGGCTTGCCATATCGATTTTGGCCCGGTTGGTGCGGAAGAGGAGGCTTTTTGGCCGCATCTGGACCGCGTTTATGGCCGGGTCACCACCGAAAGCGTGATGAATGGTGCGGGGCTGATTCGTATTCACAAGGCACGAGCCTCTGCCCTCAACAGGCCGTTTGCCAGCCAAGATGGCCCTTCGATAACAGCCCTAGCCCTTGCCGATCACGCCAGCTTTGAAGCACAAACAATCGCCGCCTACTGGCGCATAGTTGCGCGCTTTGCCGGAGACATGGCCATCACATTCGCAGCCACCGGAGGCGTCACCCTCGCGGGCGGTATCCTTCCACGCATTGCGAGCTTATTAGACCCTAAGCAATTTCGCAGCGCTTTCGAAAACAAGGCTCCGGTGAGGGCTCTCGCCCAACGGGTTGGCACCGCACTTTTGATAAATCCTGATGCGGTGCTTCACGGCATGGCAGCGATAGGAAATCGCCCGGGCGCTTATGCTATCGACTATGCCGCACGAGCATGGTTAAAGGCGACATGATCAAATTTTTTTTAATCGACCCTCTGTGCTCCCGGATGCTATTGCTTGCGACGCTATTGCTTGCCGACTCTAACATTTTTATGACCTTCATTTTCTACGGGCCAATCAGGTAACGTCTCAGCCGTTGAGCGCCGCTTTTTGCAAATCGATCAATTGTCCGATACCGCCGCGTGCCAAATCCAACAGTTGCAGAAATTGATCTTGGCTGAATGGCGCACCTTCGGCGGTTCCCTGCACTTCGACAATGCCGCCGGAACCTGTCATCACAAAATTTGCATCCGTTTCCGCACTTGAGTCCTCGTTGTAGTCAAGATCAAGCATCGGTTCGCCTTTGACGAGGCCGCACGAGATCGCCGCAATATGATCCTTGATTGGCGAGTTTTTTAAAATCGAACGCGACTGCATCCATGTGATACAGTCCTGCAAGGCAATAAACGCCCCCGTAATGGACGCGGTACGCGTACCGCCGTCTGCTTGCAGCACATCACAATCAAGCGTGATTTGACGCTCACCCAGCGCACCCAGATCAACCACCGCGCGTAAGGACCGCCCAATCAAACGCTGGATTTCCTGCGTGCGCCCGGATTGTTTGCCCGAGGTCGATTCGCGCCGGGTGCGTTGATGCGTTGCGCGCGGCAACATTGAATATTCTGCGGTAATCCAACCTTTTGCCTGACCGCGCAGCCATGCCGGTGGTTTCTCCTCCAGAGAGGCTGTGCATAGCACATGCGTCGAGCCGAATTTTATCAAACAGGACCCTTCGGCATAACGCGCAACACTCCGCTCGATCGAAACAGGACGAAGGGCATCGGAAGCACGGCTAAGATTTCGCATATTTTGTCTCCATAAAATTCTTGAGGCCGTTATACCCTGATTTATTTGGAAACGGACAAAATATTCAGTTCCAGCGTCTGTTCAGGAAAGCTACAGCTATGACGCTGAAGGCAACCGTACGGCAACCCTGACGCAAGCCACCATCATCACCGATGCGGCCAACCGTGTGCTGGATGATGGTGTTAACACCTATACATGGGATGCCAAAGGCGCCTTGGCAGTCAGAACCCCCAAAAACGGCAACGCGGGGCTGACTTTCTCACATTCCTGGCATGGTGCCGAAAATTAGGCGCGGCTGGATTCTGTTACCGGCGCGGCCAACCTCAACCTGTTTTATGATCCGCTGTTCCGGTTGTGGCAGATCACCGATACCAGCGCCAACAGCAACACCATCCGCCTGCATGATGGCGAGGATATGATCCTCGAGCATCGCGATATCGGCACCCCGAATGACCGCTGGGCAAGGTATGTCCACGGGCCAAACAGCGACGATATTCTGGCCATGGAGCTGTATCCGCTTGGTGCCTTGCCAAATCCCGGCACCGGCGCAAGCTATTATTATCACAAGGACAAGGAAGGCTCGGTAAGGCTGCTCACCGATGCAACAGGCGCTACGGCAAATTCCTATGTCTATGATTCTTTTGGCCAAAAGCTCAGCAGCGTTGAGTCCGCCGCGCAACCCTATGCCTGGAAGG
>JAYTYD010000088.1:0-1743 GCA_043742625.1 Methylovirgula sp.
CCATTTTCGCGAAACCGCTACACACCATTGCATGATATGCTCTAGTAGACGCTTTCTAGACCGAAACCTTAACCGCCTTGCCGCTTTTTGCCGATTCAACTGCAGCATCGGCCAACTCAAGCGACTTCAGTCCGTCTGCACCCGACGGGGACATTGCGGATCCGGTTTCGATTGCCTTGACGAAGCTCGTTAACTCTGCGCGGTAGGCGGGGGCATAGCGTTCCATGAAGAAATCCATCAGAGGCGCGCCGCGGTAGCCTGAGCCGTTGCCCAGCACAACCGTGTTGGTGTGCATATTTCCAGCAGAAAGCACTCCGTTCTCACCATGCACCTCGATGCGCTGGTCATAGCCATAGGTCGCGCGGCGCGAATTGGTGATGACAGCGATTTTGCCCGACTTGGTGAGCAGAGTTGCTGCAGCGGTATCAACATCTCCGGCCTTGCCAATTTCGACATCAACCAGAACAGATGCTGTTGCCGAAACTGAGACAATTTCGTCGTTCAACAAGAAGCGGGCCATGTCCAAATCATGGATCATCATATCGCGGAACAAGCCGCCGGACCGCTTGATATAGTCGATCGGCGGCGGGCCGGGATCACGCGACGTGATTTGGACAAGCTCCACCTTTCCGATTTCACCGGCACCAATACGGGCGCGAACATCGGCGAAGTGGGTATCGAAACGGCGGTTGAAGCCGATCATCAATTTGGCATTGTGTTCAGCCACCACTTTGAGGCAAGCGCGAACCCGCCCCGCGCTCAAATCAATCGGCTTTTCACAGAAGATGGCTTTACCCGCCTTTGCTGCCTGTTCGATCTGGTCAGCGTGCATGTCTGTGGGGGTGCAGATCAACACAGCGTGAATGGTCTTATCGGCTAGTATCTCTTGCACCGAAGCGCGGCGGGCACCGGACATTATGACAATGGCTTCTGCTGCAGCATCAATCGGATCAAACACCGCCGCAAGCTTGGTGCCGGGAACGCCCGTGAGCGCGGTTGCGTGCGTTTTGCCAATACGACCGGCGCCCAGAAGGCCAATATTTATCGTCATTTTATGCGTTTTCCCTTAGAGCCAATGATGAACGTGCGCGAGCTTAGCCGCAGTTATTCAGTTGCGGCAAGAGCAAAGGCAAGATTAAAGACTTGAGCAAAGGCAAGAGCAAAGGCTTGACTGGGCCTGCGAGGGCGGTTTTTGAGCTTTTTGGCGGTATCATTCATTTTTGTATAGTTGTGCGCAGGTGCATGCGCCCGGGCAATTAACAATACGATTGGCGCTAGAGACATGCAACGCTTGACCGACGCAAATTGCTCTTCCATCTCTCTGAGAACGCATATCATTTTCGCAAAACCGCTACACACTTTTGCGTGATATGCGCTAAAAGGTCGGCGGCGTGCATTTCGGGAAGGCCATCGCCGCTGAAGACCACAATATTTCAGCGAAAAAGACCTCGCTGTTTTAGCAAGAAGACCACAATATTTCAGCGAGCCGGATTAATGACGCCCCATAGTCGAGCGGTTTTGCGTGAGGGTGAACCGGCGCAGATAAGACAAAATATCGCTCTTGGTCATTCCCAGATCCCGCAAAACCGTGATGGACTGACGCAATTTGAACGGACTCGACAGAATTGCCTCGGGTTTTTGGGCGGAATCGTAAGCCACAGGTGTTACAGTTGAGCTTCTTTGCATGTCCAGACTCCCTATCCTGAATTAAGCATAGAATTAGCGATTGTTGCCCTCGCCGCC
>JAYTYD010000089.1:0-1773 GCA_043742625.1 Methylovirgula sp.
GGCCACGTATTTTTAGAAAAGGACGCCGATAAGCCCATTCCTCCGGCTTCGATGAGCAAACTGATGACGCAAGCCATTGTCTTTGACATGCTGAAAGCCGGCGACTTGAGTGCCGACCAACTGTTCAACGTGAGTGCCGATGCCGCCAGACGCGGCGGCACAGCGGAAGGCTCATCGACCATGTTTGCCGCCCCCAATAGTAAAGTGAGCGTCGACAACCTGCTGCACGGCGCAATCATTCAGTCAGCGAACGATGCTTGTATCGCATTGGCCGAAGGCATCGCTGGTACCGAGCCCGCCTTCGCCCAGCGCATGATGGCCAAAGCCCAAGAAATAGGTCTCCAAAATTCCACCTTCGCGAATGCAACGGGTTTACCTGATCCGGGTCAACGTATGAGCGTGCGCGACTTAGCTAAACTTGCGTCTTACATCATCACTAAACACCCTGATTTCTATAAAATTTATAGCGAGCGCGAATTCACTTGGAGCAAAGTTACACAAGCCAACCGCAATCCCTTGCTCAAAGAATACCCCGGCGCGGACGGCATGAAGACGGGTTACACAAGTGAGGCTGGCTACGGCATTGTCGCTTCGGCCACGCGCAACGGGCGCCGCTTAATTCTTGTTGTGGCCGAAATGCAAGATATCGCTAAACGCAAGATCGAAGCGCAAAAATTGTTAGACCACGGCTTTGCGCAGTATAAAACCGTAAGCCTATATGAGCAGGGCGAGGTTGTATCAAAACTGCGGATATGGGGTGGCATGGAGCAATCTGTTGATGTGGTGGCGCCGGAGTCATTCCGCGTTTCCCTTGCTGGTTTTGAACAGGAACAGGCCGATATTCGCATTGTATATAAGGGCCCGCTGCTTGCCCCCCTAGCAAAGGGGGCTCAAGTAGGCACGATGCGCGTTACAGTAAATGGTGCGGTGGTGGCCGAACAACCAGTGACGCTGGCAAACGATGTCGAAGCCACCACCAACATGTGGCGCAAAGCTGCCGATAGCGCGCTGCTCATGATCTTCGGGGACTGAATGTTCATCACTTTTGAAGGCGGCGAAGGCACGGGCAAATCCACGCAAGTGAAACTGTTGGCAGAAAGATTTCGCACTGAAGGCAAAACCGTGCTGACTACCCGTGAACCTGGGGGAACGCCGGAAGCCGAGGCCATTCGTAATTTAATGGTTTTGGGTGACCCCGGTCGGTGGTCCGGCAATGAGGAAATGCTTCTCGCATTCGCCGCCCGAAATTCGCACATCAGGCACGTCGTAGAGCCCACTTTGAAGACAGGTGCAATCGTTATCTGTGATCGCTTCGTGGATTCCAGTTATGTCTATCAAGTTGTGGCGGGCGGCGCTGACAAAATTCTTTTCAGCGCGCTCCAAGCGGCAGTTTCCAACACTTCGATACCAGATTTTACCTTCATACTTGATATTGATCACATGATTGGATCAGAGCGGGCGCACCAACGCATGATGGGAGGAAATGCGCCCACGGAAAACCGCTTTGAGCGTAAAGGCGCCACCTTCCACGAAAAGGTTCGCGCTGGTTTCGTCGAAATTTCTAAGTTACAGCCTGCGCGCTGCCACCTGATCGACGCCGCAGCGAGCGAGTCGGAAGTCGCCGACCGGATATGGGCCAAGCTCCATGCCTGACGTGTCTGAAGACCCACGCGAAATCGATTGGCATCCGCGGTTTACTAAATCAGTGGTGGGCCACAACGATGCGGCGGCGCTCTTCACCAAAGCCTTCGCAGCTGGCCGCCCACACCATGC
>JAYTYD010000090.1:0-1498 GCA_043742625.1 Methylovirgula sp.
CGCGGCGCTAAATATTTTGGCGGCGACATGCGGTTTGTGCTCGGCGGTTCCGGCCATATTGCAGGCGTGGTAAACCCGCCTTACAAGCCGAAATATCAATATTGGCTCGGCCCGAAACCTGCAGGAACTTTCGAGGACTGGCTGCCGCAAACATCCGAACATGCCGGCTCATGGTGGCTTGATTGGATAGACTGGATCAAGGCTCAAGCGCCTGAGACCACGGCGTCGCGAGATGCTGCAAACGGCGCACTTGAGCCATTGTGTGACGCTCCGGGCACCTATGTGAAAGTGCGCGCCTGATCATTTTCGCACTGGCATGTTAGCGAAGCGTTTGCTAGTTGTGGAGCCCTTACATCAAGGAGCAGGACATGAAGCTGGTGCGCTACGGGAAATTTGGCAAGGAAAAACCCGGCCTCGTTGATGGTGAAGGCAAGCTGCGTGATCTGTCGGGCGTCATTGATGACCTGTCGGGCGAAGCGCTTTCTCCAAAATCTCTCAGGAAAATTGCCCGGCTGAAACCTAAAAATCTACCTTTGGTTAAGGGCAAACCACGCATTGGCGCCAGCGTTGGCAAAGTCGGCAACTTTATAGCCGTGGGTTTAAACTATGCCGACCACGCCGCAGAGACAGGCGCTGCCGTACCGAAAGAGCCTATTTTGTTCAACAAGGCTCCGTCTTGCATCGTCGGGCCAAATGATGCGGTGATGATACCAAAAGGCTCGGTCAAGACTGATTGGGAAGTTGAGCTGGCAATCGTTATCGGCTCACGCTGCACATATGTGTCAGAAGCCGATGCGCTGAACTACGTTGCCGGATTGACAATATGCCACGATGTATCTGAGCGGGAATATCAGATTGAGCGCGGCGGCCAGTGGATGAAGGGTAAGGGATGTCCGACTTTTGGCCCGCTCGGGCCGTGGCTTGTCACACTTGATGAAATTTCCGATATGCAGAATCTTGACATGTTTTTGGACGTTAATGGCGAGAGAATGCAGCGGGGCAATACCAACACCATGATATTCAGCGTCAAAACACTGGTATCTTACATATCCCAGTTCTTAATTCTCGAGCCGGGAGATGTAATAACTTCAGGAACACCTCCGGGCGTGGGCATGGGCATGAAACCGCAGCGCTTTTTGAAGGCGGGCGATACGGTTTCACTTGGCATCACGGGTCTTGGCCGTCAAGCTCAGGAAATTATAGGCTACACAGCCTAATTCAGTTTTGTATCGGCTGGTAATACTAAAACTTGCCCGGGATATATCAGGCGTGGATCGCGGATTTGCTTGGTGTTTGCCTCGTATATCTGCGTGTATCGAAAGCCCCTGCCATAAATTTTACGGCTAATACGCCACAGACTGTCTCCTCTACTGACTTTTGCGGTTTCCAGTTGGGCCACGACGGCATCGGCTGACGCGACGGGACCTGCGGCCGTTGCCGCTGCTCTAGCAGGAGCCTTGGCGCCATCGAATTGGGAAACCTCGGTTTTGGGTGTGAT
>JAYTYD010000091.1:0-10890 GCA_043742625.1 Methylovirgula sp.
TTATAGGAGGCGTTGGCCGCTTCGGGTGTGAGCGGGCGATCCAGCGTGTAAGCATCGTTCTTCTTGGCGGGGTAGAGCGAGGTTGTCATATCCTCGTCAGCGGCTTGCGCAAAGTCAGGCAACGCGCTGGCACCGACAAGCGCAGCGCCCGCTCCAAGAAGTGATCGGCGGTTGAGGAACAGGTGCTCAGGTGTGACCTGATTTTCAGATATTTCCCAAGATTGACGGCGTTTAATCAGCATGGCTTTCTCCCTTTAATTTTTAAGATACGCGGAAGAACTCAAAACGGCTAATCACGCTCACCAAAAAACCCTCACTTTTTTGTGAAATGTTGGTTTTTTGGGGCGTTCGTTATTTTGAGGCTGGAAATCAAGGGCGCTTTAGTGGCACCGGAACGGAGACCGGCATTTGCGCAATGGCGGGCGCATTAAGGTCGGTTGCTGCTTGCGCATCATCGCCAAAGGGGAGAAACTTCTTATAGAACGGTTTTTCGACTTTGGCCGTTTGCTGAAACGTCGAGGACGGGCCGGTCTGCACCAAAGCCAGCGCATTGTTGGCGAGCGACTGGTTGGCGAGTGCCTGGTTGGCGAGTGCCGGAGCCGCAGTTGTTGCTGCAATCGAAGTCTTATCGAGAGGCTGGGCCGCGGTAGGAGCGGCGGTTTTGGCCACAGCTTGAACAATGGCCGGGGTTTTCGATTTCGGATCGTTGAGTACAACTTCGGTGGGCAGCTCGGCCAAGGCTTCCGGACGGCTCATGTCAGAAACTTTGTTGCGAAAATCCGGGTGCTGGCCACCATCTTGATAGATAAGATGAATCGGTTGTGTGCCTGTGGAGATAAGTTCGGCAACCGCCTGATTGTCTTTTGTCTGTTTTTCAGACACTGCGCCGGCGAGCTTATCATCGATTTTTAACGCAGGGCACTGGCTGCCCGCCTCTATGGCGCTGCCATCGGTGGATTTTGCATCGAACACATAATGACGACCGCAGACCCCAACAACAGGTTCTGTTTTTGTAACCTCAAAATGGTCAGAACCTTCTTTGAGGTTGCGCCAAAACGCCATATTTGGATCAAGCCGGTGTTTTGCGAGATTCTCAGCCGTCATGCGAAACGGGTAGGATTGCATTTGAATGGAGCGCTGACCCCCGGCAAATGACTCGCGGGCAATGGCATAAATTTCTGCAATTTGCGCATCGGTCATTGAATAACAACCGGCGGAAGAGCAAATGCCATGCACCATGATGGCGCCGCCGGTGTGGCCCAAAGAGCGATCAAGCGCATTTGGATAGCCGACATTGAATGACAAATAATAAGAGGAATTCGGGTTCATCTGTGCGGGCGAAACGCCATAGAAGCCTTCAGGAACCTGACGGTCTCCCTCGCGCACTTTGGGGCCAAGCTGTCCGGACCAGCGGCACATCGGGAAGGTTTTGAGATAGGCATAGGTTCCGTCCGGTTTTTGCTTCCATACTTCAAACTCCGCCTCTTTTTTAAAGGTGCGAATGAGAGTGGCGGCATGCTGATCGGAGCCGATTTTGCTCATCTGGGCGATGGTAGCGGCTGGAACCGGCTTTGTGGCACGGGCGTTTTGGCTGGAGTCTTCACAGCCCACGAGGCCGAGCGCGAAGAGCGATGCGCCAAACAGATAAGCCATAGAGCGCAAACGAAAAGAACTGATCATCTTCGACATGTACCTTTTATACACCAGAAACGTGGCGGTTTCATCAAATTTGAACCAAAACAAGTTCCAAATTCTTAACCAATAGCCGCCTTGGTGGCTTTTGCGGTATTCATGGTCAATATAAAGTTAACAGAGCGGCGTTGTGCAGGGCGATTCCGGCAATACAAAGACCAATATCCCGACTAAGACCAATATCCCGAAGTCTAGAATTTACGACCCATGTTGAGGAATTTATCAGCGCGCGCATTGCGAACAGCTTCTCCTGATAATTTGGACAGGTCTTTCAGAGCGCTTTCCAGCGCTTTTCCAGCCGACTGAATGGCGGCAGACGGATCTGAATGGGCGCCTCCGGGCGGTTCAGTGATAATTGTGTCAATAATGCCGAATTTGAGCAAATCTTGCGCGGTGATCTTCATATTGGTGGCGGCATCTTGCGCGCGGGATGAATCGCGCCACAAAATTGAGGCGGAGGCTTCCGGCGAGGCCACCGTATAGATGGAATGTTCCAGCATCAAAACGCGGTTGCAGCTGGCGATGGCCACTGCGCCGCCAGAGCCGCCTTCGCCAATCACCACAGCCACATTCGGCACGTGCAGAGCAAGCGCGGCATCGGTGGAGCGGGCAATTGCCTCAGCTTGACCGCGCTCTTCCGCGTCAATGCCGGGGAAAGCCCCGGCGGTGTCAATGAGTGAGATAACCGGAAGCATGAATCGTTCGGCCATTTCCATCAAGCGAACGGCTTTGCGATAGCCCTCGGGGCGGGCCATGCCGAAATTATGTTTGAGCCGCGAGGCGGTGTCCGATCCCTTCTCCTGCCCGATCACCACAACCGACTGCCCGCGAAAGCGGCCAATGCCGCCGATGATGGCGTCATCGTTGGAAAATTTGCGGTCGCCAGCCAGCGGCGTAAAGTCCTCTATAAGCTCGCGGACATAGTCGGAAAAGTGCGGGCGCTGCGGGTGACGGGCGACCTGGGTTTTTTGCCAAGGTGTCAGGTTGGCGTAGAGGTCAGCCAAAGCTTTAGCGGATTTAACCTCGAGCCTGGTTAGTTCTTCACCAATGGCAACGCCGTTGCCGGCCATGGCGCGCAATTCCTCCACCTTGGCTTCAAGGTCTGCGACAGGTTTTTCAAAGTCCAGATAAGCGCGCATCAATCTCTTTTACCAATTTATCATCCTGCCGGAACCTGACGAGTTCACCGGCTTTAGTCAAGCTTTGCGGTATTAATTTGCAGAAGTGGCTGATTAAGTTGTTTGGTGCGGGGGCGCGCATCTGTTCATAGCAAAGTTTTATTGAGCGGATGCAGGTCCCTCACCATAGCTTTCATTCGCTCATCCAAGACATGAGTGTAGATTTGGGTGGTGGAAATATCGGCGTGGCCGAGCAATTCCTGCACAATGCGCAAATCAGCGCCGTTTTGCAGCAAATGGCTGGCGAAGGCGTGGCGCAAGACGTGCGGTGAAATCAGTTTGGCGGGAATACCGGCTTTTGCGGCAATGTCCTTGAGGTCGCGGGCAAAGGCCTGCCGGGTGATGTGGCCGCTTTCGCTCGCCGCCGGAAACAGCCACTTGCTTTTGGCGAGGGGAGAGTTTGCCGCGCTGACAGCTTCGATATAGGCGTCCATAGCCAGCCGGGACGGGTCCGAGAGCGGAACGAGGCGGTCGCGACCGCCTTTGCCTTTTACAGTGAGGAAAGACTCTTTGGAGCGGGCGGCACTGCGCGGCAACGTCACAAGCTCCGAGACGCGCAGCCCGGTGGCGTAGAGCAATTCGAGCAGACAGTTTATCCGTGTCTGCCGGATTTTATCAAAATCACTGCTCTGCGCGGTAATCTGCGGTCGGGCACTGGCCAGCAAACGATCAACATTGTCGATTGTGAGGGTTTTGGGCAGAGGGCGGCCGCGTTTGGGCCCTTCAATCACAAGACCGGGATCATCGCCACGATGGTTCTCGGCATATAAAAACCGGTGAAACTGGCGCACAGCCGAGAGATGCCGCGCCGCCGAGGTGGCTTTGAAGCCCCGGTTGTCCAGTGCGGCCAGGTAGAGGCGCAGATCGTCTGTGGAGGCGATAAGCGGCTGTAAATTTTTGTTGGTCAAAAACGCGAGGTAATCGTCAATGTCACGCTCATAGGCGGCAAGGGTATTAGCTGCGGCACCGCGCTCAGCGGCCAGCATTTCCAGAAAAGATGCTTTTAGCCTAGCGGGGGGCAAGGTCATTTGTTGAGCTTATTTGCCGGAATGGTGACGGTTATTTCATGTTGTTGCGGCTCAACAAATGTGACCAACGCCAGCAGGCCGCCATAACCAAGAGCCGCCAGCACGGCGAGTGTCATAACAAATCGAATGAGACTTGGCACATGCCGTTCTCCAGTTTCAGGTGTCTTATCTGACGCTTTGCAGCTGAAAACGCAAGTTTGCAGCCGGGATCGAAATTATAACGCGCGCACCCCCTCAAAATTCTGAAGCGACTATGGTATGGCTACCCGATGATTTTTTCCTCACCACCCGCCGCAGGGGGCGTAGACAGCCCGCATGATGCACGAATTGCCGCCGTCGTTCAGGCGCTGGGATCGCGCTCTCTCGTTCTTGTGGGTATGATGGGCGCAGGAAAAACCTCGGTCGGGAAAAAGCTGGCGGCGCGTCTGGGACTGCCATTTAAAGACGCTGATGCCGAAATTGAAATTGCCCATGAAATGTCTGTGCCGGAAATATTTGCAAAATATGGCGAGGCCTATTTTCGCGACGGTGAGCGCAAGGTGGTTTCACGACTGCTCAATGACGGGCCGCAAGTGCTGGCGACGGGGGGCGGCGCCTATCTGAATGCGCAAACCCAGGCGCGCATTGCGGAGCGCGCAATCTCGGTGTGGCTGAAGGCGGAATTTGATGTGTTGATGCGGCGTGTGCGCAAAAAAGCCAACCGGCCTTTGTTGCAAACAGCAGACCCGGAAGGCACGCTGCGGCACCTGATGGAGCTGCGCTATCCGGTCTATGCAAAAGCCGATGTGACTGTTTTATCGAAAGACGGGCCGCATGAAGTGGTAATTGAGGACATATTGCAGAGTCTCGAGCACCGCTTCGCGCTGCACAGCCCGCGACTGAAACCGGCTCCGGTGACGCAGCATGTGGGATTGGGAAGCCGATCTTACAACATTATTATCGGGGATTCTTTGCTGGCGGGTGCGGGCGCGCGCATCAAGGCGCTGTTCCCCAGCAGCAACTGCGCCATCGTAACCGATGAAAATGTCGCGCGGCTGCATCTACGCGCGCTGCAGGACAGTCTGACCCGAGCCGGAATAGGCTCGAGCGTGATTTGCGTGCCTCCGGGCGAAGCCAGCAAAAGCTATTCGATGTTTGAGAAAGTCTGCGATGGACTCATTGCCGCGAAGCTGGAACGCCGCGATGTGGTTATTGCCTTTGGTGGCGGCGTGGTGGGTGATCTGGCGGGCTTTGCCGCCGCATCTGTGCGGCGCGGTATGAGCTTTGTGCAAATTCCAACCTCGTTATTGTCACAGGTGGACTCGTCCGTTGGCGGCAAAACCGGCATTAACTCTCCGCACGGCAAGAATCTGATCGGGGCATTTTATCAACCCTCGTTGGTTTTGGCGGATACCGCTGTCTTAGACACTTTACCAATTCGGGAGTTTCGCGCCGGATATGCCGAGGTGGCAAAATATGGGTTAATTGATGACGCACTGTTTTTTAACTGGCTCGAACAGAATTGGCGTGATGTTTTTGCCGGCGGTGCGGCCCGGCAGGACGCCATTCGTCGAAGCTGCGCCGCCAAAGCAGCCGTGGTTGAGCGCGACGAATTCGAAACGGGCGATCGTGCATTGTTGAATCTAGGTCACACGTTTGGCCATGCTTTTGAACGATTGACGCGGTACGACAGCTCCAAACTCGTACATGGCGAGGGTGTTTCCGTCGGCATGGCGTGCGCCTATCGCTTCAGCGTCAACAAGGGACTTTGCCACGGGCAGGACGCAGGCCGGATGGAGGCGCATTTGCGGCAGGTTGGCCTACCGACGCGCATCCACCAGATCAACGATAAATTGCCGCCGCATGAGAAAATGTCGAGTGATACGATTTTGGCAGCAATGTTTCAGGACAAAAAAGTGGAACGCGGGGCGCTGACATTTATTTTGGCGCGGGGTATCGGCGAGAGTTTTATCGCAAAAAACGTGCCCGCCGATGAAGTTAAGGCGTTTCTGGATGGGGACGTTGTCAATGTCGGCTGATACGTGGATTGCGCTTTTTGTAGTGGCTGTGAGTTTGGCACTTTCGGCATTTTTTGCCGGAGCCGAAACGGCGATTACCGCTTCTTCACGCGCCAGAATGCATGCGTTAGAGCAGAATGGCGACAAAAATGCTGCCATCGTCAATAAGTTGATGTTGCGCCGCGACCGGTTTATCGGGGCGATGTTGCTCGGCAATCAGTTGGTCAACATTGCGGCCGCTGCGTATATGACCAATGTGCTCGTGGGTTTGGTTGGCGATACCGGTGTGTTCTACGCTACCGGCATCATGACGGCGCTGGTGGTTATTTTTGCTGAAGTGATGCCCAAGACCATCGCGATTAACGCGCCTGATCGAATTTCTCTGCTTCTGGCACGCGCAGTCGCGTTGGCGGTGATGTTGTTTGGCCCGATCGTTGTGAGCGTGGAAGCGCTGGTCAAGCTGGTGTTAAAAGTCTTTGGTGTGCACGAAGGCGACGACGATTCAATGCTATCCGGCCATGAGGAGCTGATGGGCGCTGTGGACTTGCTGCACCGTGAGGGCGGCGTGGAGCGTGCGGACCGCGATATGGTGGGCGGCCTGCTGGATTTGAAAAATTTGCAAGTCTCCGACGTGATGATCCATCGCACCAAGATGCGGACGATCAGCATCAACCAGCCTGCCGAGAATTTGGTACGGGAGGTGTTGGCCTCGCCTTACACGCGCCTGCCACTGTGGCGGGATAACCCGGACAATATTGTCGGCGTTATCCATGCCAAAGATTTGCTGCGAGCGTTTGATGCGGCAAAGGGCGATACCAAAAAGCTGGATATTTCTGATATTGCGCTCAATCCATGGTTTGTACCGGACACTACGACGCTGCAAGACCAGTTACAGGCGTTTTTAAAGCGCAAGACCCACTTCGCCTTGGTGGTAGATGAATATGGCGAGGTGATGGGGCTGGTGACGCTGGAAGATATTCTGGAAGAAATCGTCGGTGACATCAAAGATGAGCACGACCTTGCGGTGCAAGGTGTGAGGGTTCAAGCCGATGGCTCATTGAATGTTGATGGCGCGGTTCCCATCCGTGATCTTAACCGCGTTATGGACTGGGAATTTCCGGACGAGGAAGCAACGACCATGGCCGGACTGGTGATTCATGCGGCGCGGGCGATTCCAGAGGTGGGGCAGATATTCTTGTTTTACGGATTCCGGTTTCAGGTGATGCGTAAAAATAAGAACAAGATCACATTGATCAGGATTGCGAAGGTGGGCTCTGGCGTGGCTTGATCGGGAGAGTTTTTATTTCTTGCCGATGACAGCTTGCAAGGAAAAGCAACTCAAACCGGCCGCTGCAACCGCGTGGATCAAAACCCGCGGATCGACATAATTGCCGTTGGAGCGGCCAAACAGCAGCGAAATCGCCAACCAGCACAGACTGGCAATGAGGGCTACAACGGCGATGGTGGTGTCGCGTTTCCGCATGCGGCGCAAAATGTTCAGTTCAACCACCAAAGCGGCAGCCAATACGCCGGCGAGTGACCAGACAAAAATGCCGCTGTCCAATTGATAGAACTTGAATGTGCCGAACAAATGCCCGGCGGCGCCGAAGGCCAGCAGCGCAACAAAGCCCCAATCGAGCAGTTTCAACATGTTTGTCCCGCTCTTAATGAATAGACGATACTAATAATCTTATTGCGCGGCAACAGCGGACGCAAGAGACCGGCAGTCAGGCCCGTTTCAAAAAACCGGCAAAAACGCGAAGCGTTTCTTCCGAAACATAGTGTTCAATACCTTCAGCGTCTGCTTCAGCAGTGTCGGTGGCGACGCCAAGCCGGATCAGAAAATCCACCACAAGCCGGTGACGTGTGCGAGCCTTATCAGCCAAATCATGTCCGGCGGGGGTGAGGAAAATACCGCGGTAAGGCTTGGATGTGACAAGCCCTTCGCGCTTTAGCCGGGCAACTGTTTTAATGGCGCTGGCGTGTGAAACGCCAAGCCGGCGGGCAAGATCGGTCGCGCGGGCCTCGCCCTCATTGGCGGCCAGATCTGAAATCAATTCGGCATAATCTTCGAGCAGCGCAGTGGATTGCGCCACACGGGTTTTGGAAAAGCGATCCGCCTGCACAGACTCATTGGGCAACTGCGGCAGAGATGATTTTGCGACTTCGATCTTCATAGATTTGCTGTAACGCATTTTTGGGCAGAGGGAAATCTGCCAGAAATATTTTGAATCTGCCCTACTATTATGTAGCCAAGGTTACATATTTAATGATTGGGTGTATTTTTAGCAAAACACTGCAGGTTGAGAAAGACATAGCGATGAACGACGAAGTTATGCCAAATTGGTCCGAGCGGACGGCGCGTACGGGGCAAGCCGTTTTGGCTGGACAAGGGCGGGGTTTCCGCGCCGCTATGGCTTTTGTCGGGCCGAGTTTTGTTGTGTCGATCGGCTATATCGACCCGGGTAATTTCGTCACCAACATTGAGGCAGGTTCGCAGACGGGCCTGCAATTGTTATGGGTGGTGTTGCTGGCCAATCTGATTGCGATGTTGTTTCAATCGCTTTCTGCGCGGGTGGGGCTGGCCACGGGAAAAAGCCTGCCAGCTTTGTGCCGCGAGAATTTCCCTGTGCCGGTGGTGTTTTTGATGTGGATCTTTGCCGAGACTGCGGCGATGGCAACCGATCTGGCTGAATTTCTGGGCGGTGCCATCGGGCTAAGTCTGTTATTCGGGCTGGCATTGATGCCGAGCCTTATCTTAATGGGGCTTCTGGTTTACGGGTTTTTGTTGGTTTACAGTGGCTTCCGGCCGCTTGAATGGGCCATTGCGGGCTTTGTCGCCATTATCGGGCTGGCCTATCTGGCCGAACTGTGGCTGTTTCCGCCCGATTGGAAAGAGTTTCTGCTTTCGTCGATAACACCGCGATTGCAGGGTGCCAACAGCGTGACGCTGGCCGTCGGCATTTTGGGGGCTACGGTCATGCCGCACGTTATTTACCTGCATTCCGGCCTGACAGCGGCGCGAATCCCGGCGCGAGACCTCGCCGATACGCGCAAGATGATCAGGTTTTCCAACCGCGAAGTGATGGTTGCGCTTGGCTTGGCCGGAGCTATTAATATGGCGATGCTGGCGATGGCGGCGGCCACGTTTCACATGTCTGGCGCGCCGGACATTGCGGATTTGGAAACAGCCTACAAGACGCTGCTGCCGCTGGCGGGCGGCGCGGCTGCATTGCTGTTTATGATTGCGCTGTTGGCTTCGGGACTCGCCAGTTCCATTGTTGGCACTTTGGCGGGACAGATGGTGATGCAGGATTTCACCGGGCGGCGCATTCCGCTTTATGTGCGGCGGTTGGTGACGATGAGCCCGGCCTTTGTGGTAGTGGCGCTCGGATATGACCCGACCAAGGCGCTGCTTTATAGCCAGGTTGTACTGAGTCTTGTGTTGCCCGTCCCGATTTTAAGCTTGATTTATATCGCCCGCAAAAAAGATCTCATGGGCGAATTCAGGCTCGGCTCCAAGGGAACATGGGTGGCGCTTGGAGCCGGTGCAGTGGTTATCGGGTTGAACGGCTTGCTGCTGCTCGACTTGGCAGGGTTAGTTTAGCAATGGACTCCAAGTCGGATCGGAGCCGTAGGACGGCGTTGGCACGGAGAACTCACCGCGACCAAAAATATCGACCATGTGCAGTTTTGAGCCTGCGGCACCGCCCGGGTCGCGGAAAAACATCACATAAAGACCATTTGGCGCCCAAGTCGGCCCCTCGTTGTGGAAACCCTCAGTCAAGATACGCTCGCCCGAGCCGTCAGGTTTCATAATGCCGATGGCAAAACTACCGGCTCTTTGGCGGGTAAAAGCGATATAATCTCCACGCGGCGACCAGACAGGCGTAGAATAATGGCCATCGCCGAAAGAAATGCGTTGCGCCGCGCCGCCGCCCGCGCTCGATATATAAATCTGCTGCGAACCTCCGCGATCTGACTCAAACACGATTTTAGAACCATCGGGCGAATAGCTGGGCGAGGTATCGATGGCTGGCGTGTCGGTCAATCGGGTGGTTTGGCGCGACCGTAAATCGAGGGTGTAAAGATTAGAGGACGACCCTTGGCTCAAGCTCATGATGATTTTTTGGCCATCCGGCGAAAAGCGCGGCGAAAAAGTCATACCGGGAAATTGGCCGACAATTTCGCGCTGTCCGGTTTCGATGTTTAACATGTAGACCTTGGGTTCGCCATTGTCGAAAGCCATGTAAGTAAGTTCTTGCGAGGAAGGCGAAAAACGCGGGGTGACGACAAGATCGTTTCCCTTGGTCAAGTAGCGCACATTGGCCCCATCCTGATCCATGATGGCCAAACGCTTTACGCGACGCTCTTTGGGCCCGGTTTCATCTACAAACACCACGCGTGTGTCGAAAAAGCCCTTTTCCCCGGTGATTTTGGTGAAAATGGCATCAGAAATCATGTGGCCGACACGGCGCGAGTTGTTGGCGTCGGCAAAGTATTCCTGCCCCGCCGCTTGTGCCCCGGAGGCAACGTCCCAAAGGCGGAACCCGGCTTTCAAGCGCCCGTCGCCTTGGCGCATGATGCGCCCCGTGACCACATATTGCGCATTGACCGACCGAAAAGCTGTCATATCCGGCGCAACATCGGGATTTGCCACCGCGCCGACTGCCTCAACGGGCAGCAGAAATACCGAGCGTTTGAAATTATTATTGATGACTTGCGTCAGCTTATTGCCGACATCGCCTTCGCCTTGGAAAGGGGTGACGGCGATGGTGACGGGCTTAAAGCTGGAGCCGCCTTTCACAGTGACTTCGTTTTCAGCAGAGGCGATCGAGCCAATGAGAATGCCAAACAGGGCAAAAAGAGCTGCGAGCAGGTTGGAAAATTTGTTCAAAGGTGAAAGCATTGGAATTGTCCGAGTTTCTTTAAAAATAGCGGATGTTTGCGGCGAAACCACGTCAGGTCCAATTGTTCGGGACGTTCGCGTCATTA
>JAYTYD010000092.1:0-2371 GCA_043742625.1 Methylovirgula sp.
AGGTCGAAGCTCGAAGCCGATCAATTCAGGAAAAAAAGCTAAGGGCCACCGCGACCATTCGCCAACTGGTGCGGTGCGGCAATTCGGCCCAAAAGGTCGGAACGCAAGAAAACGAGGTCGGTAATTTAATGACGTTAACACCCTCAAACACCAGTGAGCCACGTTACACGTGGTCGGCCATCAGGCGTGGTCTGGTGGGAAAATGCCCGCATTGCGGCACAGGCCCGATGTTTACGTCCTACCTAAAGGTTTGTGATCATTGCGCAAATTGCGGCGAAAACCTGTCACATCAGCGCTCGGACGATGCCGCGCCTTATATGACGATTTTCATAGTTGGACATGTGATCGTCGGGGCGATTTTAGCCATGGAAGAATATTATGGCGACACCTCGACATGGTTTAACGTGACGATTTGGCCGTTTGTAACGCTGGTTTTGTGTCTTTGGATCTTACCGATGATGAAGGGCGGGCTGGTTGGCTTGCAATGGGCTAACAAAATGCACGGGTTTGGCGCGCCGGATGCCAACTCTCCGCAGATAAGCAACGCGCTTTGACCAAAGTCAGCGTCGGCAAAACCGCTATCGTGTCAGCCTTGCCGGCCTATGCAAACACTGGCGCCAACAGGCCAAACGCTGGCCATATGTGGCCAAATGTACGCCCGAAGACTGCGGCGACACTCATTGTGCTTGATCGTAGTGGCAAACAGCCAAAAGTGCTGATGGGGAAGCGCCATGCGGACATTAAATTCATGCCCGGTAAGTTTGTTTTTCCGGGCGGGCGTCTGGAGCGGGCAGACCACGCGATGTTGGTTGCCGGAGCCTTGCCGGGTCATGTTGAAGACCGGCTGATTGCTAGAGACCCGGGAGGTAGCGCCTCCAAGGCGCGGGCAATGGCGCTGGCCGCTATACGGGAGACCTTTGAAGAAACCGGATTGATGATCGGCACTAAGGATTACGGCGCGCCGGCACGGCCGCCAGCCGGCGCCTGGGCTGAGTTTGCCGCGCACGGGGTTTTTCCGTCTTTGGAAGGCTTTCACTTCATTGCGCGGGCAATTACACCGCCGCGGATGTCGAAGCGATTCGATGCGCGATTTTTCTGCGTGGATGCCGAATGGATTGCGCACCGCGTGGATGGCAAGACCGGGCCCGAAGCGGAGCTAACCGAGCTGGTGTGGATACCACTTGCAGATACCGCACAGCTGGATTTGGCAGAGATCACCCAAACAATTTTGAGCGAGCTGCAAACACGCATTGCGGGCCGGATGGCCCCCTACATTCCGGTGCCGCTGCTTTTGGAGAAAAACCGCAAGTGGCAGCGGGTGGAGCTTTAGCTTCCCGCATTTTTTGGAGCTAATTCTGATGCAAAAACTCCTCAACTTTTTGGGAAAGCACGCTATGTTCTTGACATTAGCGCGGCAATCCGTATTTTGCGGCCACGTCATCGAGTGGCTTATGCCGCGTACAAAGGATTCTTAAAATGGCAAAAGCCGCCAATATCAAAATCAAGCTGTTGTCGACCGCTGACACAGGCTTTTTCTATGTTGCAAAAAAAAATGCCCGCACAAAGACCGAGAAGTTCACCTTCACCAAGTATGACCCGGTTGTGCGCAAGCATGTTGAATTCAAAGAAACCAAGATCAAGTAAATCTCGGAAACCAAAATCAAGTAATCTTGATTTTATTGTTTTGATTGATTGAAGGCTCCAAAGTGGGGCCTTTTTTCGTTTATTAGGAGGATTGGCTCAGTGAGAGTCTTGCCTTATCCCCCGAAACCATTGTCGTTAATCCAGCGGCGTTCAAAGTCCCAAGCATGGCCTTCCCAGAAGATGCCGCTTTTGGGCTTTGGTGTGGTGGAAAAACCCAGCAGGCTAATTTTGAAAGCGCCGTTGCTGTTTGCGGCTTGCGTGGCCCGGTTTTTCAGCCGCAAATGATGAAACAGCGCCAGAGTCCAAAATCCGGTTGAGGGCCCGGCGCTGTGCGGATAATGTGCTATTGATGGCGTAGGATAGGGCGCTTCGATCAGTTCATCGATATTGGTGGTCAGAGTTTCCGCTTGCGCTTGTGGAAACGGTTGATCATTGGCCGGAAAGGCATCGGTGTACAGGGTGAACTGGCGACTCTCGAGCGCCTGCATCCGGGCGCGACGCGGCGCGGCAAGCGGCAGTCCATGGTGCTTTTGCGGAGCTGCGCCAAAGCGAAATACAGTAAGGTGTTGGCACGGCAGAGCAGAAAGCTGCTCAAAGTGGGTCATGGTGTTAAATTGCACAACCAAATCCCGGCTTGAAATGTCAAGATCTGCGAGCCTTGCCGGTGCAATATCCGGATTATTTGCCACCAGAATCACCCGGGTAATTTTGGTTTCAAGTTTATGCA
>JAYTYD010000093.1:0-2467 GCA_043742625.1 Methylovirgula sp.
CGTCACCGCCATGCAGTTCGTAAAGGGCAAAGCGCATATCGCGCAGCGGGGCTTTGTATGTCGGCATGGGATTACTCCTAGTTTCGCAGTGGCTTGCCGGTTTCAAGCATATGAGTGATGCGGTTCCAGGTGCGCTCACCGCGCACCAAATGCATAAATCGGTCGTATTCTAATTTCAGGAATTCGGTTTCGGTGATGGGCTTGATGAAATCCGCGTCGCCGCCAGAAAGAACCTCTGCCAACTCGCCCAATACAACCACATCATAGTCTGTGGCCTTGCCGGCACGGTGAAAGCCTTGCACGGCCATGTCCATGGCCACGCGTCCTGCGGGGCCGGGCAGCGCAAATACGGGAGGCTCCGGCGGCTTGTAACCTTCAACCAGCGAAAGGGCTTTGGCTTTGGCGTCCGCCAGCAGGCGGTATCGGTTCATGGTGATCCCGTCTGAGGGTTGCATGAATAAATGCTCTTTCGCCTCTGCGGCGGATTTAGCCACTGTCGCAACGGAAATGATTTCGAAGGCCTTGATCACCGGCGGCATGGGCCCTTTTGGTAAGTTTCCAAACGCAGTCCAACGGCGCACCATTTCTTTGCATCCACCCCAACCGGGGATAAGGCCAACGCCCACTTCAACAAGGCCAATGTAAGTTTCGGCATGCGCCTGCACAGCATCGGATGCGAGCACGATCTCGCAGCCGCCGCCCAATGCCATGCCGGAGGGCGCTGCCACCACGGGGAAAGGCGCATAGCGCAAAGCCATGTAAGCGGCCTGACCGCCCGCCACTAGATTTTCAATTTCGCCCCAAGCGGCGATGTTGGCTGCAAATGCGGCAAGGCCAAGATTTGCGCCCGCTGAAAAATGCGTGCCTTCATTGTAAATCACCAAGGCCTTGAACTGCTTCTGCACGAGCTTCACGCTTTTGTTCAGGAGAGCCATGGTGTCTGTATCCAGCGAATTCATTTTGCTGGTGAATTCAAAACACGCGACACCGTCGCCAATATCCCAGAGTGCAGCCGAACCATTCTTCAACACGGGTTCAGCACGGCGCTTGATGTCTTCCAACATCAGCACACCTTTGGCGCGCTTCACGTCGTGATATGCACCATCGAGGCCCAGCACTTGGCGCTGGCCATTTTCACCACGGTACAGACTGCGGCCCGCTGCGAGCGTGAGGAACGAAGGGATTGCAACGCCGGCTTTTTGCAGGGCGGCGACCAACCAGTCAGTGCCCAGTTGGTCGATGATTTCAAAGGGGCCGAATTTCCAGTTGAAACCAAGGCGCATGGCTTCGTCGATCACATCGGCGCGGTCAGACACATCGCCCACGAGCGAGGCGGCATAAGCCAGAGTCAGGCCCATCACCTTGGCGGCATAAGCGCCATGCTTACTGTCATGCGACAAAAGTTTTTTGAGACTGCGCCCAGACTCAGCAACCGCATCGATTTGCGGGTTCTGTTCTGCGCGATATTCGCCCGTCACCAAATCGATTGCTTCTTTGAGCTTACCTTTGTCGCGGTTCAGCCGGTAAAACCCACCCTTGCCTTTGCGGCCCGTATAACCTTCGGCGATCATCTTGGTGATCAGCGGCATGGGTTGGGCTGAGGTATGAAAGGCATCGGTAATGGGCAGCAGCGCCGTCATGCTGGCATTGATATGCGGCATCAAATCAAGACCCACCAAATCGAGTAAGCCAAAAACACCGGTTTTTGGAATACCCATGGGGCGGCCGATTATGGCGTCTGCTTCTTCCACAGTCAGCCCGGCGGCCATGGCTTCGACCACCGCCGTTTGCAACCAGTAAACACCCAAGCGGTTGCCGATAAAGCCTGGTCTGTCATTGCATGGCACGGTGGTTTTGCCCAAGTGGATATCGGCGAATTGGCACACGCTGTCATAGGCGGTAGAAGTTGTCGTTGGCCCCTTCACCACTTCCAACAGCCGCATATAACGTGGCGGATTGAAAAAATGCGTGATCATAAAGTGCTTGGCGAAGTCGGCGGAGGAACCCTTGTTCAATTCATTCAAGGGAATGGTGGAGGTATTCGATGAAACCACTACGCCGGTTTTGCGCACAGTTTCGAGTTTCGCGTAAAGTGCATGTTTCACATCAAGGCGCTCTAACACCGCCTCAATAATCCAGTCGCAATCTTTTATAAGATCAAGATTGTCTTCCAAATTTCCAGTCGTAATCAACCGCGCTGCGCTTTTGCTCATGAAAGGTGCGGGGTCTTGCTTGAGCATTTTTTCAACCGCGCCCTCAGCCAGAGCAGAGCGGTTCGGATTGTCTTTCGCAACGATATCCAAAAGCACAACGGGCATACCGGCATTGGCCACTTGGGCCGCAATACCAGCCCCCATTAAACCTGCGCCAATCACCGCAACCTTTTTAATAGCAGACATCAAACGGCCTCCAGCACTGTGGCAATGCCTTGGCCGCCGCCAATACATTGTGTCGCCAAAGCGTATTT
>JAYTYD010000094.1:0-1246 GCA_043742625.1 Methylovirgula sp.
GCGCATCGGGTGACGCCTGCCATCCCAAGCGTTGAAATCACCCACCACTGAGGCACGTGTGGCGTTGGGTGCCCAAACTGCGAAATGTACACCCGCAACACCTTCATGCGTGATCAGATGTGCGCCCATCTTATCGTAAAGATTGAGGTGTGAACCCTCCGCACTAAGATAGTCGTCAATCTCGCCAAGCACTGGCCCAAAACAATAGGGGTCCAGCAATTCCCAACCGCCGCCGGCGTTGCGCGCTTTCAGGCGCAAATGTTGATAGCGGTCAACTTTGATGAGACCCTCAAAAAATCCCGCGTCATTGGATGGGGTGAGCGTGCCAAGAGCTATGCCCTCAACACTCTCAACATCAACATGCTGTGCGCCCGGCAAAAACACCCGCGCGGAAAATTGTTTGCCATTTTGATGTAAACCCAACACCGCAAAAGGATTGCCGTGCTGCCCGTTAACAACGGACTGAATTTCTTCTGGGCTGATTGTTGCAGCTCTCATTTACACACTTCCCCTGAGCCAACTAGATGCTAATTCGCGCGGCTTGGCAAGATGTGAGTTGAGCAAACCGTTAACGCGTCTCAACGTTCCAAATGCCTTTGGCATATTCGCGGATAGTGCGGTCTGATGAGAACCACCCCATACTTGCCACATTAAGAAGCGCCTTGCGGTTCCATTCCGTGGGTTTGCGCCACAATTTGTCGGCGCGGTTCAGAGCATCTGAATAGGGACCAAAATCCGGCGTTACCATAAACCAGTCAGAATTGCGTAAACTCTCAATAAAGCTGTGATAGCGGCCAGGCTCTCCGGGCGAAAACATTCCGCTGCTTATTGCTTCAAGCGCTTTTTGCAAATGCGGCGATTGGTCAATCACTTCGGATGGCTGATGGCCTTTGGCGCGGCGTTCTGCCACTTCTTGCGCGGTGAGGCCGAATATGAAAATATTGTCATCCCCCACCGCATTTTTGATTTCGATATTTGCCCCGTCCAAAGTGCCGATGGTCAAAGCCCCATTCATCGCCAGCTTCATATTACCCGTGCCGGAGGCTTCCATGCCAGCGGTTGAAATCTGTTCGGACAAATCAGTGGCGGGCACTATGACTTCAGCCAAGCTGACATTATAGTTAGGGATAAACACAACCTTCAAAAGATTTTTGATTTCAGGATCGGCATTGATCACTGCGCCCACATCATTGATGAGCCGAATGATGTTCTTTGCGGCCCAATAGCCGGGCGCGGATTTACCTGC
>JAYTYD010000095.1:0-28763 GCA_043742625.1 Methylovirgula sp.
TGAATTCCGGACAAAAAAAGAGCCACCTATTTTCATAGGCGGCCCAAGTCTAGGGAGGAAACGCCCAAGGAGGGCATTAGCGACAAGGTCATTGCCGCACCGCAACAATATGCTTGTGCGACGCACAAAAAGCAAGCTAAATCTTGATCAATCGGTTAACTGCGACAGACTGTCGCAAATGTCCATTGGTAAACCATCTGTGTCTGGGGCTTTTCTTCCTATGCAAAAAACTAAAAATACAAATGATTTCAACGTGTTCTTTCATGAGCTGGCGCAGGTCTCGTCCAACATTATATTACCGCTGTTTCGCAGCGTGCTGCATTCGGAAGACAAATCCCAAGGTCAGGTGTTTGATCCGGTCACAGTTGCCGACCGCGATTCGGAAGCCGCAATGCGCGATTTGATCACTACGCGCTATCCGGAACACGGAATTATGGGGGAGGAATTCGGCTATTCCAACGAAGATGCCGAATTTGTCTGGGTGCTCGACCCTATCGACGGCACCAAAAGCTTCATTTCGGGTTCGCCGCTTTGGGGCACTTTGGTCGGCCTTATGCACAACGGCAAGCCTGTTGCCGGGATGCTCAACCAGCCCTTCACCCGTGAGATGTTCATCGCCAACATAAACGGCGCGCTATGGCACGGGCCAAACGCGGCGGGCAACACCGAAACGCGCATCCTTAAGACGCGCGCCTGCGCCGCTCTTGAGTCCGCGACCCTTCTCACCACCAGTCCCTATCTCATGGCCGGCGAGCTGCGCGACAAATATCTGCAGGTGCAGCAACAGGTGCGTCTACCGCGTTTCGGCGGAGATTGTTACATCTACGCGCAACTCGCCATGGGTCACGCAGACCTGGTGATTGAAACGGGTTTAAAACCGCACGATATCGTTGCTCTAATTCCGATCATTGAGCGCGCCGGAGGAATTATCACCACATGGAGCGGCGGCGATGCGGCCAAAGGCGGTTCCATCGTCGCCGCCGGCGATGCTCGTGTTCATGCGCAGGCTTTGGCATTTTTAAACACATAGATCCCGGCCGCGAAGGCGCGGTTTATGCGCTGCATCATTTGGTCAAGCGCGGCGGGGAAATCTGTCCTGCAATCGTTGTGAAGGCAGCGGTCAGGCTGGCGGCACTACTTGCCAAATAGGCATTCTCAGGCTTTGTGGCACAGCTCTTAAGCAGGTTCATTGAGTGCGTCACCTGCGCTGCAGACAACTGGCCTCCATGGCTGAACAACACCGCGTAAATTTTTACCCCCTTATTCTTGATCGCGTCACAAGCCTTTTGGGTGCGAACGTCAAGAAAACTTGCCATTTGATCAAAGGTGATAATGGGTGACCACGTAGGCGTCAGCGGCCCTGCCCGGCCCACACCTAAGTAGTCATAAGCGGAATAGTCTGAATAAGGATAATAGCTGGTATTGTTTTCTGCCAAGCCGTTGATGCCGTCCGTCATCAGAACAATGGCCTTTGTGGTGGTCGCATAAGGCCCGCCATCAGCGTAAGGCGCGTTTGGCGAAAGTGTCCGCCAAGCCCATGCCAGTCCTTCTGAAATCACGGTACCGCCACCGTTCCAATAATTCATTCCATTCAGCTTCGTTTTAACGTTTGATTTGACGTTTGAAAGCCGCAACAGTTCATCCGGACAGTTGGCGTTCGGCCCGTAAGAGTCTGGTGCTGTCTCTTTAATTTTCGCAGGTACAGTCACCCCATCATATTTAAAGAGCTCGAGGCTATGCATGCCGTCGTCTTCGGTAAAAGTGCCGCCCCAAGCTGCGCCATATTTCCAGCCGGTTGGCGGGGTGCCATCAGCCATATAGTTGTTGTGATAGCCAAAGCCTTCCGGCGGCGGAAATGCACCCGGAGTGGTGTGGCTGCCGTTGTAATAATCAGATTCGTCCGGCCAGAAATACGGCACATATAAGCTGTTGGTGTCAGCGCTGGTTGGAGCTTCCTCCGAGATATCCAAATCGCGCGGGTTAAAGGCGCTACTGGCGGTCATGTCCTCCTGGGTCGGGCGCGCCATAACGCAACCCTTCCACTGCACGGTGCCGCCGCCGGGCGCAGGAATGCGCGCAAACAGTTCATAAGGACTGACGGCTTGGTTAAACAACACATTGCACCGCGAATCCCGCCACGAAGGGTCTGCGACGCTAAAACCGAAGCCGACCGGAACGAGTACGCCGCTAACACCGGTAGCCGGAATATAACTTAGCGGCGAGCGGGTGTTTGGCGTAACGTCGGTTGCCTGCGCGGCTCCGAAGCCGAAAAGCTCCTGCGCAAAGGTGCTCACCGGTGCTAAAATATTGAGAAAGCCCTGCCGGTCGCCGCTGCCGCTACCGCCCGGGCCGGTGTAAGTGCCACCGCCGCCTGTCGGGTTGGGAGTGCACCCGTTGCCATACCCGACCCAACTGTAACGCAAAATTGCTCCCGCCCAGATCGATTGCGCCTGTGTATCTATCATCGCGGCGGGGAAGCGTTGCGCCCCGGGATTGACCGCCGCGACATAAGGAACGACGCTGATTTTAACTTTGGTATGGGAGGGGTCTGAGGCAAAAACCTGATCAACTAAAACATTTGATGCCGAGATAACCGCCGAAATATCGGTGCTCATGGAGCCGGTATTGTCCAGCGCCAGCGCCAATTCCAAAGGCGTGCCCCCCGCGGTGCTCGCCTCGGCAAAGGCATGGATGGCGGTCGTCGGATTGTTAAAAAGCCGCATGAATATATTGGAAACATTAATGGTCACAGATACCTGAAATTGGCTTGACGATGGCTCGGTCTCAACCGTATTCAGCGAAGTTACGTCGTTTTTGTAAACAAAATTGGCTGCGACAACGTTTGTGGCGGTGGTTTGTCGCGTCGACTGCGAGCCGGTTGGTGAGTTGGCAATTTGCAACACGGCGGAGTCCGCCGCAGCTTGCAAGGCTGTTTTCAATCTTGCCGCTCTGGAATAATCAACCACAACGCCAACACCCAAAACCACCGGGATAAACGCCAGCGCAAAAATCATCGCCACATTGCCGGATTGATCTCGCTTGAACCGGCTCGCAGCAGAAAAACGCCGCATCAACGGTCTCCAAAACTTCAGTCTTGCCATAATCTCACCTTTAAAAATACTTTATGGCGCGATCATCCCCCGAAATGTTCAAGCAACTCCTAACGCTAACTAATAATTTGAGTTAGTTGTGAGGAATGGCTTACCTTCCCGTCAGCGTAATCCTGCTGGCTTTTTCTCAACCAAAGTTGGACGACAGCGCGCTTGTGTCCTCCGCGCCTAGCGACGATACTGGCAAAATAAAGTCTATAAAATCATGCGCGCACGGCACGGCTTAAACACTAAAAAACGGCGTGCGTCATACAGGAGGAAACCGATGACAGACCAAATCTATCCCGTCTCGCTGGCTTGGCAGGAGCGTGCCCACATCAATCCGGCGAAATACAAGGAAATGTATGCGGCTTCGATCAATGATCCGGAAAAATTCTGGGCGGAACATGGCCGCCGGATAGATTGGTTCAAGCCCTATAGCAGGGCCAAACACACGTCCTATGATTCGCACAATGTCTCGATCAAATGGTTCGAGGATGGCCTCACCAATGTCGCCTACAATTGTATTGACCGTCATCTTGCCAAGCGCGGCAACCAAACTGCAATAATCTGGGAGGGTGATGACCCGTCTGAATCCAAACACATCACCTACAGTGAGCTGCACCGGCAGGTTGCCAAGTTCGCCAATGTGTTGAAAGACCACGGCGTAAAGTCTGGCGACAGGGTCACCATTTATCTTCCTATGATTCCCGAAGCCGCTTATGCCATGCTGGCCTGCGCCCGCATTGGCGCGGTGCACTCCATCGTTTTTGGCGGCTTTTCGCCGGAGTCACTGGCCGGGCGCATCGAAGGTTGTCAGTCCGCCGTAATCATAACTGCAGACGAAGGCTTGCGCGGCGGCCGCAAGGTGCCGCTCAAAGCCAACGTCGATGTGGCAGCGGAAAAGGCGGGTTGCGTTAAAACCATTATCGTGGTCAAGCGCACCGGCGGTGATGTCACCATGAAACACGGTCGCGATATCTGGTATCACGCCGCTGTTGAAAAGGCTTCAGCCGATTGCCCCTGCGAGGCAATGTCCGCCGAAGCGCCCCTGTTTATTCTCTACACATCCGGTTCCACCGGCGCGCCCAAAGGTGTGGTGCATACCAGCGGCGGCTATCTGGTCTATGCCGCTATGACCCATCAATATGTGTTTGATTATCATGACGGCGATATTTATTGGTGCACTGCCGATGTCGGCTGGGTCACCGGCCACAGCTATATCGTCTATGGCCCGCTCGCCAATGGCGCTACCACGCTGATGTTTGAGGGCATCCCGAATTATCCAACCATCTCGCGCTTTTGGGACGTTGTAGACAAACATAAGGTCAATATTTTTTACACCGCACCCACCGCCATCCGATCACTCATGGGCGCGGGTGAAGAGCCGGTGAAGAAAACCTCGCGAGCCAGCTTGCGTCTGCTCGGCTCAGTCGGGGAGCCAATCAACCCGGAAGCATGGAACTGGTATCACCGTGTTGTCGGTGATGACCGCTGCCCGATTGTTGACACGTGGTGGCAAACTGAAACCGGCGGAATTCTTATTAGCCCGCTTCCGGGCGCCATCGCCCAAAAACCCGGCTCCGCAACATTGCCGTTTTTTGGCGTAAAGCCGGAAATTGTCGACGCCAATGGCGTGGTGCTGGACGGCGCATGTGAAGGCAATCTGGTCATTGCCGACTCGTGGCCGGGTCAAATGCGCACTGTCTATGGTGATCATGAGCGCTTCGTCCAAACCTATTTCAGCACCTACCCGGGCAAATATTTCACCGGAGACGGCTGCCGCCGTGACGCGGATGGCTATTATTGGATCACCGGCCGTGTTGATGATGTAATCAACGTCTCGGGACACCGTATGGGCACCGCCGAAGTTGAGAGCGCTTTGGTCTCACATCATCTCGTGTCCGAGGCGGCCGTTGTCGGCTTCCCGCACAACATCAAAGGTCAGGGCATCTATGCTTATGTCACTTTGATGCAAGGCACGGAAGCCACTGAAAATCTGCGCAAAGAATTGGTCAGCCATGTCCGTAAGGAAATTGGCCCCATCGCTTCACCGGATGTGATCCAGTTTGCCCCCGGCCTGCCCAAAACCCGCTCCGGCAAAATCATGCGGCGCATTTTGCGGAAAATCGCAGAAAATGACTTTAGCTCATTGGGAGACACATCGACCCTTGCCGACCCCGGCGTGGTCGATGAACTGGTCAAAAACCGCGGCAAATAAGTCCTGAACAGCGCGCCGTGAGAAGAATGCGGTGGATTTTTAAAATCCGCCGCATTCCATTCATCCGATGCTAACTGCAAATCTTGACGTGCATTTCACCCTATGCGCGAGAATACCTGTGCGTGTACCCTTAAAGCGGCAAAAACTAACCAACGATTCACCCGCCAAGGCCAACACTCGATCTTCGGTAAATACCAAGCTGTTTTGGTTTGGCGCTCCAGGAATTGAGTTTATGTCGGTTGAATCCCCCTCCCCTTTTGCCATTGCGCGGCCAAAGCGCAGTCACAAGTTCGATGTCACCATCATCGTCACTGCGCTGGTCGCCATTGTTCTGACGCTGTTGGTTATGACAGGCGCACACGCGCGCCAACTCGCCACTTTCGATACTTATCCTGCCGGAACAATCATCATTAAGACCACACAGCGCCAACTTTTCCTTGCACTTGGCAATGGCACGGCCATTCAATATCCCGTTGCCGTGGGCAAAGATGGCAAGCGCTGGTCTGGCATCGCGCATGTTGATGGTAAATATATTCGTCCGGCTTGGGCCCCGCCCGAAGAGGTGCGCCGGGACCATCCTGAGCTTGGCTTGATCCAAGGCGGCGCTCCGAATAACCCGATGGGAGAGCGCGCCCTTACTCTAGACCGCGACCAGATCGCCATTCACGGCACCAATCGCCCCAATTCAATTGGCACTTTCGCGTCCTATGGCTGCATCCGTATGTTCAACGCTGATATTATTGACCTATTTGACAGGGTAAAAGTGGGTACACAAGTGGTTGTGTTGCCATAAAACCATAATCTGCTCTTTTCAGACTCCTGAGTTCGTGCTGATATGACGTGCCACGTGAATGACACGCCGCTTTAAAATAAAACCATTTAGCTCAGGGGGAACCTGCAATGTCCGATTATCTAGCTGATGTTCAAAAATATGACGCGAAAGCCGACCCGGCAATTGTTGCCGCCATTGTTAAACATTTGGGCATCGCTCTGCGCAACCGGGATTCATCCTTGGTGTCCTGCTCCGACCCTGCGGAATTGAAGCGCGTTCACGATGGCTGGTGCACAAAGAAATTGGCTCAGACGGATTCTGCTAAAATTGACGGAGTCCTTAAAAATGTATGCACCGCGATGAAAGCTGATAAAACCAAGGGGCGCGTCACATTCTACTATCTATGCGCCAAAGAATTTGGCCTGCTTGATACTTTGGTCAAAAAATAACAAGTAAAGTCTTCAGGGCAGGACATAACGAAATCCGTCGCTTGGCAAGCGGACTTCATCGTTTCGCTGGCTTCTAAATCTTCAGCCGCTTTTAAAAGTCGCTTGCCAGACCTTTGTTTTCCCAATCGCCGTAGCGTACAGGCTCTGGGCCGCTACGGCCGTTAATCTCCTTGGGTGGTTCAGTGTCTTTGGCTTGTGCGCGGCGCAGTGCCGCCTCATCAAGCGCGCGTTGTGCTTCGGGCGGCAATTTCCGCACAGGTTTGACGACAGGTTTTTTTATCTCTTCAGCAGTAAACCGTATCTCAGTCATCTGTAAACCAGTCCAAAATTGATTCGTTATTTTCCGCGAAGTTGCAAACCAAACTTAGTGCGATGATGCCTTAAACCTACGTCAAATCTTAATAAACCACAAAATCAATCCGCTCAGCCCCGATAAATTTCTTGCAAAGCCTTGGTATAACTCACGCGCCAGAGTAGACTCTGAGTCATGGCTGCATCAAACAAACCCACATTCATCAAAGAATATAAACCGCGCACCGGTCTCAACACCGCCGCGAAATCTGCCGGTGGCGAGCAGAGCGGCGGAAATCCGGCACACAAATCCGCCGCTGAGGCTGTGGAGGGCAAGTCAAATCACGCGCAAGCCAAGTCAAAACACGCGCAGGCCAACCCAAAACGCACGTCAAACGCCCCCGGCCATCCCGCGCGCGAGCTTGCGGCCGGTGCCATTGCAGCAGTGCTTGAGGAGCGCATGTTGTTGGAAGTTTGGTTTGAAAACCAGTCGACCGCACCGGCAACGCGCCCGATGGAGCCGCGCGACCGGGCATTGGCCCGTTCAATCGCGTTGGTCAGCTTGCGCAATCTTGGCGCAATCCGAAAAATCCTGGCTCAGTTTTTGGTTAAGGGCATGCCCCGTAAGTCCGGTACGCTGGAATATCACCTTATCACTGGCGCGGCGCAATTGCTCTACATGGATGTGCCGGATCATGCTGCCGTTGATATTGCCGTTGAACTTTGCCGCGAAAACCGCAGTGCCGCGTCATTTGCTGCACTTGCAAATGCTGTACTGCGCAACATCATTCGCGGGCGGGATGCTCTGCTAGCCGCAATTGATCCGCTGCGGGATAACACCCCGCCATGGCTGGCTAAGTGCTGGACTGCCGCTTACGGCGAAACGGCAGCGCTGGCTGTAGCCGCCGCCAACAGCACCGAGCCAACGCTGGACCTCACAGTAAAATCCGCTGCGGCGGATTGGGCCCAAAAACTTGGCGGCATTGTCCTTCCCACCGGTTCCGTGCGGTTGCTCACCTACGAGGCCATTTCTGATTTGGCAGGATACGCCGAGGGCGCGTGGTGGGTGCAGGATTCTGCGGCCAGCCTGCCCGCAAAGGTTTTGAAGGCGCAGCCTCAGGAAACTATCGCCGACCTCTGCGCAGCGCCGGGAGGCAAGACCGCGCAGCTTGCATGGGCCGGGGCGGAAGTCACGGCGTTTGACCGCTCAAAAGAGCGGCTGATCCGGCTGCACGCCAATTTGGCGCGCTTGAACCTCAGCGCCGATATTGATGCGATTGATGTATTTGATCTCGCTCCGGAAGACTATTTGTTCGACGCTATTTTACTTGATGCGCCCTGCTCGGCAACCGGTACAATCCGTCGCCATCCAGACGTTGCATGGCTGAAACAGCCCGAAGATGTCCGCCTGTTAGCACTTATGCAGGCAAAAATGCTCGACAAAGCGCTCAACCTGCTGAAGCCCGGCGGGCGCTTGGTCTATTGCGTCTGCTCCTTGCAACCTGAAGAAGGCCCTGCCCAAATCTCGGCGCTGTTGGCAAGAAATCCAAAAGTTAGGCGCGTGCCGATTTCCGCAGAAGAAATCGGACTTGCAGAACTGATCACCCCGGACGGCGACATCCGGACGCTGCCAAGTCATTTGGCCAATGAGAACCCGCGCCTGTCCGGACTTGACGGATTTTATGTCGCCAGGCTGATCCTTGTATAACTTTGATAAATCAGTGAATCACCTGTGACAAAACATCGTCCTGGCAATTTCGGTTCCATCCTGCGCTTGATCACCTCTCGCGGCGTCAGCACGACATTCACCATGATTGGCTGGACGGTTGCCTGGCCTTTTGCCTATTTTCAAAGCAATCCGCGCGCGCTTGCCTTCGCCCCGCAAGATATACGCACTGCCGATCCCACCATCGCTGATGATATTTATGCCGGTTACTTCAGCTTTACTGGCAAGGTCGTTAAGCTGAACGGCCAATCGCCGTTCGCCATTGAACCGCCTTCAAAAGAGTGGGCGCGTCAGTTGCATTCGTTCCGCTGGTTGCGTCATTTGCGCGCTGCCGACACTGCCCTCTCCAAGCTCAATGCCCGCGCTTTGATTGACGACTGGCTGAGCGCAGCAGTCCTTGATCCGGTAGCGTGGGAGCCGGAAATCGCCGCCCGTCGGCTCATTTCATGGCTAAGCCAGTCGCCGCTGATTTTGGAAGGCGTCGATGCTACATTTTACCGCAAATTTCTCCGTGCGATTGGCGTCCATATCCGCTTTCTCAAACGGTGCCTAAATGGCAGTTTGCAAGGTCAGGCCCGCTTGCTGGCGCATATTGCCCTCACTCAGGCAGCTTTGTGCTGCGAGGGTATGACAGGATTACAAAAATCCGCCAGCCGCACTCTTTTGCGCGCGTTAAACCAGCAAGTGCTGCGGGATGGTGGCCATCTCAGCCGCAATCCACAAGCCTTGATTGAGTTGGCTCTCGACCTTTTGCCGCTGCGGCAGGTGTTTGTGGCGCGCGGCCTCACGCCCTCCACTGATTTGCAACATGCACTCGACCGCATTATGCCGATGCTGCGTATGTTTCGCCATTCTGATGGCACTCTGGCCCTTTTTCACGGTATGGGCGTCACCTCTCCCGAAGTGATGGCCACCCTGTTCGCCTATGATGAGGCGCAGGTCACCCCCGTGCTCAACGCCGATCTTTCTGGCTTTCAGCGCTTGGAAGCTGGAAAATCTGTTCTGCTGATCGATACCGGTCTGGCACCGCCATCCGGCTTTAATACGCAGGCGCATGCCTCGGCTCTGGCCTTTGAGTTTTCCCACGGTATCCAGAAAATCTTTACAAACTGCGGATCGGCGGAGCATCATCGCCCGGACATGCGCGAGGCCGGGCGCCTGACCGCCGCCCACAATGCACTCACTCTCGACGATATGTCCTCCGCCACGATACTCTCCGGCACCTTCGCGTCGCTGTTCGGCCCGCTGTTGGTAAATGGCCCGACAAAGATAAAACTTGAGGCACGCTCTTCGCGCATGTCTGGAGAATTGACCGGCAGTGAAATTGACGCCAGCCACGATGGTTACCGCGCCTCGCACAGCGCAATCATCCGCCGCGCTCTAACCCTGAGCCATGACGGCCTGACCTTGCACGGTGTGGAAGAAATCATTCCCACTAAGACCAATACATCGCTCAACATCTCGGCCACGTTGCGCTTTCATTTGGATCCCGCAACTGACGTAGAGCGCCTTGAGTCCGGCGGCAGTGTCAAACTGTTATTGAATGACGGCAGTGTCTGGACATTAAAGGCGCCCGCGCAGCAGATCTTGATCGAGGAAAGTATCCTGTTCGCCGACCCGTCCGGCCCGCGCTCAACCCGCCAACTTGTGCTGAATACGAGTACGGACAAAATTGAATGGACGTTGCAACGCGCGGCGCTCACAGACGAAATAGTTTAATAAGTCCACCACATGGCTGTTGAACGGTGGCAAAAGCTGCTAGTGCACATAAAATTTTTTGCAACGCAACAATTTGCACAACGGCAGGCATCCATGACCGGAATAATCCCAATTCACCGCGCGCTTATTTCCGTCTCTGACAAAACCGGCCTTCTGCCCTTCTGTCAAAAGCTGCACGAACAAGGCATCGAGCTCATTTCCACGGGCGGCACCCACAAAGCGCTCACCGCCGCCAATATCCCGGCCATCGATGTTTCCGACCTTACTGGCTTTCCCGAAATGATGGACGGACGGGTTAAAACCTTGCACCCGAAGGTTCACGGCGGCCTGCTCGCCATCCGCGAAAATCCGGAACATGAGGCCGCCATGCTGGCGCATGATATCCGCGCCATTGATCTGCTGGTTGTCAATTTATATCCGTTCGAGGCCACCTTGGCGCGCGGCGGTGACTTTGATGCGTGCATCGAAAACATCGACATCGGCGGCCCGGCCATGATCCGCGCCGCGGCCAAAAACCACGCCGATGTGGCGGTGATCGTCGAACCGGCAGATTACGACGCTCTGCTCAATGAGCTGACCCTGCTCAAAGGCACCACGCTGGCCTTGCGCAAAAAGCTTGCCCAAAAAGCCTATGCGCGCACAGGCTCCTATGATGCCGCCATTTCTAACTGGATGGCAGACCAAATCGGTGAGGAAAATCCGTCCTTCCGCGCTTTTGGCGGCACCCTTGCCGAAGTGATGCGCTATGGCGAAAATCCTCACCAAAGCGCCGCCTTTTACAAAGGCCCGGTGTCGCGCTCCGGCGTTGCCACCGCCGTGCAAATTCAAGGCAAGCCGCTTTCCTTCAACAATTTGAACGACACCGATGCCGCCTATGAACTGGTTGCCGAGTTTGACCCCGCAAAAGGCGCGGCTGTTGCCATCATCAAACACGCCAATCCTTGCGGCGTTGCCACCGGAGAAACCTTGCGAGCCGCTTACACCGCTGCGCTTCGCTGCGACCCCACCTCCGCTTTTGGCGGAATTGTCGCGCTCAATCAACCGCTGGACGCCGAATCAGCGACAGAAATCGTCAAGATTTTCACCGAAGTTATCATCGCCCCCGGCGCGTCCGATGCGGCCAAAGCCATTATCGCCACCAAGAAAAATCTGCGGCTGCTCATCACGGATGCTCTACCAAACCCGCGCGATAAGGGCCTCAATGTCCGCTCGCTCGCAGGCGGATTGCTGGTGCAATCGCGCGACAACATCAGCGTCGAAGATATGGAGTTGCGTGTCGTAACTAAGCGCCAGCCCACCGTCAGCGAGCTCGAAGACCTGCGCTTTGCCTTCCGGGTCGCCAAGCATGTCAAATCAAACGCCATTGTATACGCCAAGGCAGGCGCGACTGTCGGCGTTGGCGCGGGGCAGATGAGCCGTGTCGACTCAAGCCGTATCGCCGCCCATAAGGCGCTTGAAGCCGCCAAGGCCGAGGGGCTGGAAACCAGCTTGGCTGTTGGCTCGGTGGTAGCGTCCGACGCGTTTTTCCCCTTTGCTGATGGCCTGATTGCTGCTGCTGAGGCGGGTGCAACCGCCGTCATCCAGCCGGGCGGCTCCATGCGCGATGAGGACGTGATCAAGGCCGCAGACCAAGCTGGACTCGCTATGGTGTTCACAGGGCACCGCCATTTCCGGCATTGATTAGGGTGGAGAAGCACTTCTGCCACAAACTATGTTTGGCATTAGCCTACCGTAACACATTGACACGGTCGGTGAAATCGTAAACGTTGTCGGCGTGTCACACATCCATTTGTTTTAAGGAATTTGCCAATGAAATTGCTTGCCCTAACCACCCTTTTAACACTCACAACCCTCACCACCAGCGCCTTAGCCAAATGCGAGGCCAAAAACTCGTCCTTCATTTGGGGCAGTGACGCAGACGTCACCTTGTATATGAACAAGGGTGAACGTTGCGGCGTCCGCCTCGCTATGCGCGGCAGCATGGTCGACAGTATCAATATTGTTTCTCCGGCAAAAAACGGTGTCGCCGATACAGTTGGCTTAACCGCTTTTGTCTATGTCCCCAAGCCCGGCTTTGTAGGCGCCGATGCATTTAAGGTGCGGGCTATCGGTTCCAGCAACAGCGCAAAAGGTCCGATTATTTTCAACGTCTCCGCCGTGGTTAAATAACCAGAGTTCAGAACGCGTCGTCTCGCGCGGCGGTGAAATTCTATTGGTTCTGTTACGCAGTTATTGATTATCATTCATTTTAAATCAGTGGCCGAATAATAAACCAAAAACCAAACGCGATTATTATTCGCCCGCAAGATAGTCACAGGTGGAGCGATCCGAAGCGCCGCCTGACACTATCGTCAAACTCCGCTTAAATTCCAGAAAGCGCTTTAAGTGGCCATGTTTGGCCAGCTTTTGGCCGACTTCCACCGCGAAATGATTATAAAGTTTCCAGGCTAAATCAATGATTTTACATGATAAATCTAAAGCGGGCACAGGTCTGAAATCCGCTTTGGCCACAAAATCCGGTCAGCACTTTTATATTTTAAAGCGCTTTCGCCTCTATCACGTCCTCAAGAGTTTTCAGCCCGGCCCGGGGGCTATTGACCAAAACCGCCATGTTGCCCGGCGCATGTTGGTTCTTCCACATTTTTGTATGCGCCAATGGAATTTGCGCCCACGGAAACACCTCAGACATGCAGGGGTCAACCCGTCTGTCTATAACAAACCTATTTGCCGCCGCCGCCTGCTTCAAATGAGCAAAATGCGAGCCTTGGATACGTTTTTGCCGCATCCAGACGTATCTGGCATCAAAAGTCAGATTAAATCCGGTGGTTCCGGCGCAGAACACCACCATGCCGCCACGTTTCACTACCAAGCACGAAACCGGAAAAGTTTGCTCACCTGGGTGCTCAAATACGGTATCTACATCCTTTTTGCCGGTAATGTCCCAAATTGCTTTGCCGAACTTGCGCGCTTCTTTGGTCCATTCGGCATATTCGGGGGTATTTACGGTTGGCATCTGGCCCCAACACTTAAAATCCTTGCGATTTATCACACCCTTAGCACCCAAAGACAGCACATAGTCCCGCTTGGACTCATCTGAAATTACCCCGATGGCATTGCCCCCCGCGGCGGCCACAAGCTGAATTCCGAACACTCCAAGCCCGCCCGAAGCGCCCCAAACTAACACATTGTCCGATGGCTTCAGTCTATGCGGCTCATGCCCAAACAACATACGGTATGCCGTTGCCAAAGTAAGCGTGTAGCAGGCGCTCTCTTCCCATGACAAATGCTTGGGCCTTTCCATCAATTGCCGATCTTGCACCCTGCAATACTGTGCAAATGAACCGTCCGGCGTCTCGTATCCCCAAATGCGCTGCGAAGATGAAAACATAGGGTCCCCTCCGTTGCATTCTTCGTCGTCGCCGGCGTCTTGATTGCAATGAACCACCACCTCGTCACCCACCTTCCAGCGCGTAACCTTCGAACCAACCTTCCAAACCACTCCAGAGGCGTCTGAGCCGGTTATATGAATTTGCTGCTTGTGTGAATCAAGAACCGAAATAGGTTCCCCCAGCGCCGCCCAGATGCCATTATAATTGACCCCGGCCGCCATAACCAGCACCAGAACATCATGACTATCAAGTTCCCATGTCGGAACCACCTCAAGCTGCATCGAGCTCTCAGGCGGTCCGTGCCGCTCTTTGCGGATCACCCAGGCATGCATATTTTTTGGCACATGACCTAACGGAGGAATTTCACCCAGATCATAAAGGTCTTTCAAGTCGCTCATAAGGTCCGCCTCAACACGCTAATCGCTACAAAGTCTAGCAGAGCTGTTTTGCATTGCACCATAGACTTTTTGGTATTTTGATAAAAAGTTGTAATTTCGAAGCTATTTTTTGCTCTAAATCGGTATTGCCTCGACACATAACTTTTGACTGGCTAGCTTTCGGCGAATACTGCCGCTAGATTTGTGCTCTCCACGATGAACTTTTTTAGATTTGATTGAGCTAGACATGACCTTAAAGCAAGCAAAACCCGATAAACCGTGGATTTTCCGTACGTATGCGGGGCACTCCACTGCGGTGGAATCGAACAAACTGTTTGTGGGCAACCTCGCCAAAGGACAGACGGGCTTGTCGGTCGCCTTCGATCTTCCAACTCAGACGGGTTATGATTCAGACCATATTTTGGCGCGCGGTGAAGTTGGCAAGGTTGGCGTCCCAATCAGTCATTTGGGTGATATGCGAGCGCTTTTCAAAGGCTTGCCCCTCAACACCATGAACACCTCCATGACAATAAACGCCACCGCTCCTTGGCTGTTGGCCCTATACATCGCCGTGGCTGATGAGCAAGGTGCCGACAGGCAAACTTTGCAAGGCACCACCCAGAACGATATTATCAAGGAATATTTGTCACGTGGAACATACATTTTTGCGCCTAAGCCTTCGATGCGGCTCATGCGTGATGTTATTCTGTACACTTGCAAAGAGCTGCCAAAATGGAACCCGACCAATATTTGCTCTTATCACCTGCAAGAAGCTGGCGCGACGCCGGCCCAAGAGCTAGCCTTTGCATTGGCTACAGCCATAGCCGTTTTAGATCAGGTCAAAGCAATCGGCGCATTCTCAAACGAACAATTTGGTGAAATTACCGGTCGAATTTCATTTTTCGTCAATGCAGGCATGAGGTTTGTCACAGAATTATGCAAAATGCGAGCATTTACAGAATTATGGGATGAAATAACTCAGAACCGGTATGGTGTACTTGATGAAAAAAACCGCCGCTTTCGCTATGGCGTTCAAGTGAATTCACTGGGACTCACTGAAAATCAGCCGGAGAACAATGTCAGTCGCATTCTGATCGAAATGTTGGCCGTTGTGCTTTCAAAAAACGCCCGCGCCCGCGCGGTGCAACTGCCAGCCTGGAACGAGGCGCTGGGCTTACCGCGCCCGTTTGATCAGCAATGGTCGTTGAGAATGCAACAAATCATGGCTTATGAAACCGATTTGCTCGAATACGGCGATATTTTTGACGGATCTACAGTAGTTGCAGATAAAGTTGCCGAACTGAAAATCGAAGTTCACACCGAATTGGCCAAAATCGCGGCAATGGGCGGAGCAATTGCCGCTGTCGAGGCCGGATACATGAAAAGTGAACTGGTCTTATCTAACACGGCGCGCTTGGAGAACATTGAGCGCGGTGATCAAGTCGTTGTCGGCGTCAATCGTTTCAGAGACGGTGAACCTTCGCCCCTGACCACTGGAGACGGTAATATTCTGGTCGTTCCGCCGCATGTTGAGGCGGAGCAGGTGTCAAATCTTATAAAATGGCGGCAAGGCCGGGATGCAAAGGCTGTTGCAGGCGCTCTGCACGCATTGCGCGAAGCAGCCAAATCTGAAACAAACATTATGCCAGCCTCCATCGCCGCTGCTAAAGCCGGTGTAACAACCGGCGAATGGGGCGGTGCTTTACGCGAAATCTGGGGAGATTACCGCGCCCCGACCGGCGTTAGCTCTCAAGCCCGTCAAGGCGAACATGGTCTGGATCCCATTCGCGCTGAAGTCGAGCGTGTCTCTCTAAAATTGGGGCGCCGTTTGAAATTCATCATCGGCAAACCCGGCTTGGACGGGCATTCAAACGGTGCCGAGCAGATTACCGTGCGGGCAAGGGATGTTGGGATGGATGTCTCTTATGCGGGAATTCGCTTTACTCCGGCAGAGTTAGTCGCAGCCGCAAAGGCTGAAAATGCTCATTGTATCGGACTTTCGATACTTTCCGGCTCGCATATCGCCCTTGTGCGGGAGGTTATAATGCGCCTGAAGGCAGAAAAACTCACAACCAAACTTGTTCTAGGCGGTATTATCCCGGACGGGGATGCCGAGATGCTCAAAAAGGAAGGCGTTGCAGCTATTTACACGCCGAAGGATTTCGACATGAATCAAATTATGTTGGATATTGTCGCTCTGGTGGAAGCAACACTTTAGAGCAAATCACGCAAGAGTGTGTAGCGGTTTTGCGAAAAAAATATGCGTTCTCAAAGAGATGGAAGAGCTATTTGCGTCTGTCAAGCGTTGAATTTCGCTAATGCGCGGTGCCAAGATATGCCGCGCGTACAGCGGGATCGACCTTAAGAGCCGCAGCGGTGCCCGAAGCAGTTAAATTGCCATTTTCAAGAACATAACCGAAGTCTGCAACCTCCAATGCGGCTGCAGCGAACTGCTCTACCAACAACATGGTCACCTTTTCGGACTTTAGCCGCACAATAACTGCAAAAACTTCCTCGACCAGTTTGGGTGAAAGCCCCATGGAAGGTTCGTCAAGCAGGAGCACTTCCGGCTGCAACATCAAAGCTCGCGCCATCGCTAACATTTGCTGCTCGCCACCCGACAAAGTGCCTGCGTATTGAGCGCGGCGCTCTGCCAAACGCGGAAAAATCTCAAACATTTTGCCAATATCAGCTTGGACATCCCCTTTTGGCCGCGCCCCGGTCAACCGCGGAAATGCTCCAAGCATCAAATTATCCGAGACCGACTGCGTTGGAAAAATACGTCTGGCCTCAGGCGAATGCGCCAGGCCTTTGCGGGCAATCGCATAAGACGGCAAGCCGCCAATCTCTTTGCCACCAAGCGTAATTGAACCGGATTCAGGCTTTATCATGCCCGAAAGAGCCCGAAGCGTTGTCGTTTTTCCCGCACCGTTCGAGCCAATGAGCGTCACAAGCTTGCCAACAGGCACTTCCATGGAAATACCGTGCAGCACTCGAACTTTACCATATCCGGCGACGAGATTTTCGATTTTCAACATGAAAAGCTCCTCAAACCGCTGTGGCGGCAGCGCCGCCAAGATAAGCTTCGATAACCCGGGCATTGGACTGAACTTCGGCGGGTCTGCCTTCGGCAATTTTTTGGCCAAAATCCAACACCGTCACAGTGTCGCAAACCGACATCACCACATCCATATGATGTTCAATGAGAATAATAGTGATACCGTGATCGCGAATTTTACGGACGATCTGAACCAAAACTTTGATATCAGGTGCCGTAAGACCCGCGGCGGGCTCATCGAGCAGCAGAAGCTTGGGGTCCAGTGCCAAAGCACGGCCAATCTCAAGCAACCGCTGTTTGCCATATGGCAAGTTTCGCGCTTCTTCATTGGCCAAATCAGCTAAGCCGACAAAACTGAGAATGCTGGCCGCGCGCTGTCTTGCCGCCACTTCGTTGGCTTTGGCAGTGGGAGTCTTGAGCGCCACCTGGAGAAACCCGGCGCGGTAGGTGTGATGCAATCCCACCAAAACATTTTCTATAAGTGTCAATTCACCAAACAGCTGAACGTTTTGGAACGTTCGCGCCACACCTCGCGCTGCAATCTCAGGCGACTTCCGGCCGGCAAGATTTTGGCCATCAAATAGAATATCTCCGCCTGTCGGGACGTAAATTCCTGTGAGCACATTCATCATTGTGCTTTTTCCAGAACCGTTAGGCCCGATAAGACCGTGGATTGTGCCGGTTTTCACTTCGAAATCCACTTTATCCAAGGCCCTCAACCCGCCAAACTGCATGAGGGCAGATTTGACATTCAGGAGAGTTGAACCCGCCTGGCCGGTTGGGGCAGCAGCAAAAGCTGCCTCTGCTGAGCCACGCGTTTCAATTAAGGCGTGAGCCCGAACCCAACCGGGCTTGAAGGCGCTGATCGATCTTTTGAGGGCGCCGACAATGCCGTCAGGCAGGTAATAAACCACAAATAATATCATTACTCCGTACACGGCCAGCTTGTAATCGGTAACGCTTGTCAGGCTGAGCGACAACAAAAACAGCCCAACGCACAGGCCGACTGGAACCAACAACCGCAGTAACGCATTTCTGTCGCGACTCAACGAGACCAGCGCCGCAACAATAGCAACAAGCGCTATCGCTCCCGCGATGATGCGGAAGAGATTGATATCAGCCAGCAAGTTCGGCAGATAAACCACAATAGCCGCACCCAAAATCGGCCCGAGGCGGGACTTCCGGCCCCCCATGGTAACCGCCAGCAGAAACAATATCGAAAGGTCAAAACCAAAGGAATTTGGTGCAATATATTGCTCAGAATAGGCAAACAACGCTCCCGCTAAACCAGCAAACGCAGCGCTGGTCACAAAAGCCATGACTTTGTATTTATAAACCGAAACTCCCATGCAATCTGATGCTATTGGGCTATCACGTAAGGCTTCAAATGCGCGGCCAAGATGCGACGCCACCAACCGGTTGATCACAAGAACGGCCAGCAGCAAAATTCCGGTCGCGATAAAGTAAAATTCAACCTCTTTTAGCCGTAATATTGGCATATCGAACAGCGGAATGGTTCCGCGCAAATCGACAAAAAGCGGCTTGACCAGTTTAATCCCGAGCGGCCCTTCAGTCAGATTGAAATGGTTAAGCCAAGGACCCAAATCGGTCATTTCATTGATCAGGATTTGCACAATAGTGCCAAAAGCTAGCGTCACCATCGCAAGGTAAGGGCCGGTGACCCTGAGCGCCGGCAACGCAAGAATTACGCCAAACAATGCGGCCATTATCGGTGCGATTACCAGCGAAGGCCAGAAACCTACACCCATTTTCATCGCTAAAATGCCGGCTGTATAGGCGCCGATGCCAAACAGTGCCGAATGACCAATTGAAACCTCGCCGGTGTAGCCAAAAACCACATCCAGACCCATTGTCACGATCGAGAAAATCGCGATAGTGACGATAAGATGCATGTAGTAGGGGCTTTTAACCAAAAACGGCACCAACAGTAGGAGTGCGATTCCGAAAATTGTGAGCAGCGACTTGTTCGACATTTCTCAAACCTTCTTAATCGTGGCTTTGCCAAATAAACCCGATGGCTTGAACGACAACACCAGAAGCAGCAACACAAGGCCTGGAACGTCTTTGTACCCGGTGGACACAAAATACCCTGTCATTGTTTCAGTGATGCCCAATATCAGTCCGCCGACGATCACTCCAAGGCCGGAGGAGAGGCCACCGATGATTGCCACCGCAAAGGCCTTCAAACCAAGCACCGCAGCTGCGCTCACGCCTGCAGTCGTGATCGGAGCAATCAAAACACCGGCAAAAGCCGCGGCCATTGACGACAAAGCGTAAGAAAAAGTGATTACAAGACCGGTATTTATGCCCATGAGGCCCGCCGCGTCGCGGTCATTAGCGGTAGCGACAACCGCCTTTCCAAAAATTGATCTCCGGTTAAAAAGCTCCACCGCCAGCATCATCGCCAAAGCACCCACCACAATGGCAATTTCCATCGGTTGGACCCGCACCGACCCGAAAGATAAAGCTGCCTCAGGTAGCGGCGAAGGAAACTTCAGCGCGTCTCTGCCCCAGATATTTTCTGCAAGATTCTTAAATATTATGCCCAATGCAATGGTCGACATAATCCATCCCGCTTCAGACTTACTTTTGATTGCCTGACGCACGCCAAGCCTCTCAACAACCGCGCCCTGCAGCATTCCGAACACTAAAACGACAGGAATCATCAGCAAATAGGCTGTGCCAACGCCCAAACCATACGCCATCAGCCAAGTTGTGACGCTCCATCCTACCAAGCCACCCAGAGCAAGAGCTTCGCCTTGGCCGAAATTCAAAGTCTTGGATGTCGCAAATGTTAGCTGGTAGCCAAAAGCCACAACGGCATAAATCATACCAATGCTAATGCCGCTGGTAATAAGTTGGGGCAAATATTGCATGATAATCTCAAGATTAAGAGGAGGGATTTCATCCCGGACGCGGCCGCTTGCTTCACAACAGGCGAGACAGCAGAAGACATTAAAAAACCGCCATTCCTAGCCCGAATGGCGGTTTTAAACCCTAGCTCTTTGGCTTTACGCGCAGCGCGTTAGCGCCTTCGAGTTCTTCGGGGTGAGCTGGAACAACGCGGCCGCCCTTGACCACGCCAAACACGGGAATGTTTGAGCTGATTGCTTCGTGATCCGTTGCCGAGAACGGATGATCATACACGGTCACAACGCCTTCGACTTTTTCGTTCAGATTTTCGAGAGCTTCGCGGATCTTAGGACCATCAGTGCCTCCGGCCTGTTTGATTGCCGCGGCAAGCAGATAAACTGAGTCGTATCCCTGCGCTGCCGAGACGGGCGATGGCATACGCTCGATTTTGTAAGCTGCCTGATAAGCCTCAATGAAGGCTTTACGTTTTGGCGTTGATGGAACCTGAATAAATGTCTCAGGCATCATCGCGCCGTCGCCATTGGCACCAGCCGTATCAATAAAGCTTGCCATAGAAAGAGCCCAAGAGCCGATCATTGGCACTTTCCAACCCAGTTTCGCCATAGAATTTGCAATTTGGGCCAACTCCGGCCCGATTGCGTAAGTCAAAATCACGTCAGCGCCGGCTTCCTTGGCACGCAACACTTGGGCGGTCATATCGGTATCGCCGATATTGAACTTCTCAGTTGCGACAGGCGTTATGTTCAATTTTGCCAATGCCGCTGTCAAATCGGTGGTGCCGAGCTTGCCGTAGTTAGTTGAATCGGCCAAGATCGCAGGCTTCTTGAAGCCCTGTTTAGTGATTGCTTCGCCTGCAATCATTGAACTCTGAATCGTGTCGTTTGCCGCGTTTCGGAAAACATAATTGTTTTTGAAGTCGCCCCCAACAAACTGTTTTGTAACAATGGAGCCGGTGGCCACGTTATTGATCACGGGAATCTCGGCTTCTTGATAAAAACGTTGGGAGGCCAGAGCAACGCCGGTGTTTGCGTATCCAAGCGTGGCAACAACGCCTTCCTTGCTGATGAGTTCTTGAGCAACCTGAACTCCAGCTTCGTTCTTGGCTTCGTCATCACGCTCAACCAGTTGGATTTGGCGCCCGAGTACGCCGCCAGCCTTATTAATTTCCGCTACCGCAAGCTTAACGCCGTCGCGCATCGAAACACCCAACGACGATGATCCGCCAGTGAAGGGGCCCGAAAGGCCAACCTTGATCGGTTCCGCCGCATAAGCGTTTGTCAGGAACGTTGACGCTATCAGCGCCGCCGCAATTTTTGTAAAAGTCATTAATGTCTCCCCAGACTAACGTTGCTTGACCCGGATAGCCCTGGTCAATTTTGAAAAACCTGCTTCAATTTGCAAGCTTCAATTGAATTCATAGTACCCCGCCAACGAAAATGTAATAGAGCGGCATGTCTTAATCTATGCGAAAATTGCGTGTGGTTTACAAACAAACTATCGTATAAGAGCTGACTACGCCCATAAAAATCAACTAGACCCTTCAGTTTTTTTCTGCTCATAAGGCGGCGGCGGTATATTCAGATGCGCTTGCCGCAAAGCCGCAGACCAGCGTTCAGATAAATCATGAAAATAGGGATCAGCTGCATCTATTCGTCGATTTAACGCCCATTCCATCTGATCGCGCCGCAAAACTACAGTATCGAGCGGCAAACCTACGCCTAAGTTCGATCGCATCGTCGAATCCATCGAGATTAGTGCCAGCTTAAGCCCGTCGTTCAAATCCGTCGCATGTCGAACGGCGCGGTCCAAAATAGGCTTTCCATATTTATGCTCGCCAATTTGGAAATAAGGCGTGTCAGAAGTCGCTTCTATGAAGTTTCCCGCTTTGTAAATCATAAAAAGGCGAGGTCGATGTCCCGGAATCTGCCCCCCGAACAGCATAGACACATCTAACGACGCGCCGGCTTGCTCTAAAGCCGGACCGTCAATGCGATAGACCGTACGAATCGCTTCTCCGATAAATTGCGCGGCACGAAACATATTTGGCTGATCGAGTAAGGTTTCCCGCTTACCGTCGACCTGAATGCCGTCCCTCAGCCAGGAAATAACGGATTGCGTAAAAGCAAGATTGCCTGCTGTAGCAATCGCCATAAGCCTCTGGCTAGGATCCTCGAAAATGTGAAGCTTGCGGAACGTTGAGATGTTGTCCAGACCTGCATTCGTTCGGGTATCGGCCAGCATAACCAGCCCGTCTTTGACTAACAAACCTACGCAATATGTCACGGAGACGACCTTTCGCTTCGAATGAGCTGTAAATTATGGCCTGTTCATGCCACGCCCCCTACTCCTCTACAAGCTCCCGACGCGATGAAACATGCACTTCAACCTTCATTGCTTCATCATTGCCACCAATACGGGCACCGCGAATAGGCGCGGCGTCGGCAGCGTCAGCACCATAGGCGACACGTACATAGCGATCTGTTGTGCACATATCATGCGTCGGATCAAAGCCCATCCAGCCTAAACCCTCGACAAAGGCTTCGGCCCACGCGTGACCGGCATCCTGCTCGGCCATATCGGTGCGCAAATAATATCCGCCTACATAGCGGGCCGGAATTTTTACAACGCGGCAAGCGCTGACAAAAATCTGTGCCAGATCTTGGCAAACACCGCGCTTTGCGGCGAAAGCCTGCGAGGCAGGGGTGGCAACCGATGTTGCACCGGGCACAAACTTCATAGTGTTAAAAAGTGCTGTGTTCAGAGCATGCAAAAATGGAATCGCCTCGCCACCCTCACCGGCGGCAATTCGGCGCGAAAACATCCTTATTGCTGCATCCGGGGTGGTAAGCACTGAGTCCCTCAGCCAAAATCCGGTAGGGATACGCTCAGCGGTACCCAATATAATCCCGTTGGTATCTGTCGTTTCAACCTCGCCTTCAACCCTGATCGTCATCGTTTCAATGGGACCCTGTAGCGAAAAGGTATGAGTAATATTGCCGAACGGGTCTTCATCGCGGGTCAGGCGATAGTCGGCATCAATCTCAATCCTCCAAAAATTGACGTATTGCCCGTCATGATTGCGTGGCGTCAGCCGCAAAATCTGGATAGCCGACTGCGCCGGGTCGCTGTACGTATAAGTTGTCGCGTGCTGAACTTTTAAACGCATGGAGCCTCAAAGAAGATATTGTTCAGCGAGAGATTTACCCAGCTTGTTATTCTCGACGATAAAAGCCGATATAAACTCGTGCAAACCATTCTGAAATAAATCGCCAATTTTTGCGTTTTGCAGGTTCGAATAAACAGTTCGGGCGTTGCGCTGGCTGGGTCCCTGACGCCCATAGCGCTCCGCCAGCATGTTAAGCTGCTGATTTATCGCTGCATATACGGCAATGAGTGAGCGTGGCTGTTCGGGCCGCAATATGAGAAAATCCGCCACAAGCCACGGCTTGACCGTTTCACGATAAACCCAGTGAAAAGATGTCAGCGCCGATACAGAACGCAGCAGAGAGGTCCACTGGAAATAATCGAGTCCGCCGCCCACGGGTTCGTCCGCAGGCAGCAAAACATGATATTTAACATCCAAAAGGCGCGCGGTGTTGTCGGCACGCTCAACGAACATCCCGAGTCTTTCGAAATAGAAGTGGTCCGTGCGAAGCATGGTGCGATAGGCAGCCCCGTCAAACTGCAGCGAGGCGTCCTTGATGGCGTTTAAGAAATCATAAAGCTTGTTGCCGCTGAGGTCTTTGAGACTGATCCCCTGCATTTTTAACCACACATCATTGACCACTTCCCACATTTCAGACGTCAGAGCGGTGCGCACGGCGCGCGCATTGCTGCGTGCAATATCAACGCAGGCGCGAATGGAATTTGGATTTGCCTCGTGGGCAACCAAAAACTCGATAACATTCTCCCTTGTCGCCTCTTTGTAATTTTCAAAGAACTCATCGGCACAGGATGCAGATGCGACGGCACCTTCCCATTCATTTGATGTCCCGGCAAAGGCTGACGGCAGAGTCGCCAATCGCGAAGCGACATCAATGACGCGCGCCAGATTTTCGGCGCGTTCCATGTAACGCGCGAGCCAGAAGAGATTGCTTGCAGTGCGGCTTAACATGTTCAAAAATCCACAAAAAAGTTACTGACCGGCTTGTTTCTCCGCCTTTTAAGCGGATTTAATTTGCATTTTTGCAAATAAGTTGACCATTTGAGCTACTCCATCACCCAAGTATCCTTGGTGCCGCCGCCTTGCGATGAATTCACCACCAGAGAGCCTGCTTTCATCGCAACGCGGGTCAACCCGCCAGGTACAATTTCCACTCTGTCCGCCCCGCTCAGCACAAACGGACGCAAATCCACGTGCCGGGGCGCGAGGCCAGAGTTCACGAAACATGGAACTGTCGAAAGTGCTAACGTCGGTTGTGCTATAAAACCTTCTGGATGCGCCTTCAGTTTCGCTCTAAACGTCTCTAATTCGTCTTTGGAAGCGTGAGGGCCGACCAGCATGCCATACCCTCCCGAGCCGTTGACCTCTTTGACCACCAACTCCGGCAAGCGATCCAAAACATGCTTCAAAGCATCAGGTTCGCGGCAGCGCCAAGTCGGCACATTTTTGAGGATTGGCTCTTCCCCGCAAAAAAACCGTATAATGTCCGGCATATAGGAATAAATCGCCTTGTCGTCACTGATACCGGAGCCCACAGCGTTAGCCAAAGTGACATTACCCGCTTTGTAAGCGGACATGAGGCCCGGCACACCCAGCGAACTATCCGTACGAAACACCAAAGGATCCAGATATTCATCGTCCAAACGACGATAAATGACGTCAACGCGTTGCGGACCTTCGGTGGTGCGCATGTAAACGCAGCTGTTGCGCACGAACAGATCCCGCCCCTCAACCAGCTCAATTCCCATTTTATCGGCGAGGAATGAGTGCTCATAATAAGCAGAATTATACTGTCCCGGCGTCAGCAGCACCACATTTGGCTCCCGTGACGCTGTTTTGGGGGCGACGGAACGCATACAAGCTAACAATTTATCCGGATAGTCATCAACCGGCAAAATACGGTGCTGCGCAAAAAGCTCAGGAAACAGCCGCAACATGGCTTCGCGGTTTTCCAGCATATACGACACGCCGGAAGGTGTACGGGCGTTGTCTTCAAGGACGTAAAAGGTTTCAGCATCAATTCTGACGATATCGATGCCTGATATATGGGCATATATGCCGGCCGCCGGACGAAATTGCATCATTTCAGGGCGAAAGGTTGAATTTTGCAAAATAAGATCTTCCGGCACGATACCGGCCCGCAGGATCTCGCGGTTGCCGTAAACATCGCCGACAAAAGCATTGATTGCTTTGACGCGCTGCTCCAGCCCTTTTGTTAAAAACGCCCATTCTTTTGCCGCCAACAGGCGCGGAACAATGTCAAACGGGATGAGGCGCTCTGTGCCTTGCGCGTCGCCATAAACGGCAAAAGTGATGCCAATACGGCGAAAAAATGCCTCTGCCTCAGAAAATCTGCTCGATAGCACCTCTGGCGACGCCTGCGCAAACCATGCGCTTAACTTTGCATAGATTTCGCGGACAGTACCATCGGATCCGAGCATCTCATCAAAAATCTGCACCCATAGCCCCTTTTTGAAATCGTCTAACTTGAAACGGCACCGCTGATTCACCGCTATCGAGCAAAATCTATGCCTATTGGAAGGTTCAGGTCAATTTTAATAGAAAAATCCACTTTAAACGTCGGGACGTGTCGCGATTGGCGAGCAGTTTCCGCCGGAAATTACACACGGCCCATGCCTGCACTTCGCAAGTACATGCTGCTGCTTTGCGCTGGCCAAGTCTGTTGATTTGCCTTTACCGGAGCCGTTGCAACACTAAAAGTTTGCCCTAAAACTTACCGGAACACCTTATTTTTCGGCCAAAACCTGGTCAAAAATGGCTTAAACGGCGCTTAGATACCTGATAAACCGGCCAAAATGACGGCATTTGACGGCGCGGATTGGCCAAAAACTGGCCAAAGGTGGCCAAATATAGCTTGGTGCAGGAAATATAGCTCGCCGCAGGTAAGAGTAGCCAAGGCAATTTTCCCCTATCACTTATCTCGAAATATGCCGCCGCTCTCCGCCCCAAGTCAAAAACAAGCCCGCCGCCGCCAGCGCCATTACGGCAGTGGAAAGCCAACCGCCAACCTTCAAGCCCCGCAGCAAAACAAAATCTCCCATAGTCGATTTGCACGACCCGGATAACATCAACATTAGCATCTGCGGCACTGCGATTATGCCATTGATCCCCGCGCTCCAAAACAGCGCCTTGACAGGGTCCGGATCGCTGTAATTCCAGCCAAGGCCAATCGCGGTTGATACCGCTAAAATTCTACTTTTGAGGACCCTTAATGGCAGGGGGATTACCGCAGGCCCATGCACATATCTTGCCCAGCGCTCATTCGGCGTGCCGATATCGCGATGCTCGAGGATGATATCCTCGCCGTCATGCAGACGGATGTTGTTGCTTTTGGCAGCATTATCGGTGATCTGCCACAACCGAAACAGCGGATCATATATCAGGTTGAGGTCACATCAGCGTACCATCGAATTTAGTCACCCGTGATTCCGGGCCTTGTTAAGACCGTTAAATTGAAATAATCTACCAAGAAATTGTCGAATCGATCACTGGAGGTGTCATGCGCCAGCTTTCCCAAGTGATTAGCGCACTTTTTGTCTCACTTGCGTCCTTGCCAGCATTCGCTGTTGATAGGCGTTGTCCTGTAGCTGAGCCGGTTTATGGTCTCATCGTCGACAATGGTCCGACGCAAAACGTGTCGTCTAAAACACCTTTTCGGCCAACACAAAATACTGCACATTTAAACGTTTCTGACCTGATCGCCGAATTGCGCAAAGGCGATGTAGAAATTCGCGTTCCGGGAGTTTTTGCTGGCAAGAACTTATTGGTGATGGAAAACATTGATTTAACGACAGTCCCTGCGGGGAGGCATCTCATGATTTCTTCTACCTTAGGTGACGTGCTGCTTAATGGTGAAATAATCATGAAGGACAAAGGATCGACATCCGCCGACCAACTTACGTTATCTGCGAAAAATATAGATCAGATTGATTGCACGGACACGGACCCAAAGAATCAGACAAATAATCGGCCTTTGATTCGATTTGGTCTCGTCGAATTACGCGCAAAATTAAATATCGGAAAATATTCAACACAAAATCAACTTCAAATCGAGCAGACAGATCTTGGTCGCATTGCAGCAACCAGTGGTGGAAATATGTCGCTTGAAACATGGGCTCCGACATACCATCAGTTTGGTGTTGTTGGATCGGGCAACGGTATTTCCGCAGGAGGTAATCTTTCTCTGCTGCTCCGAAAAGGTAAAGCAACTAATGGACCCATTCATTGTAAAGGTCTAGTTTATTTCAACTACGGTGGTCAATAGATTGGCCCGCAATTGCGACGGTGGAGCCACCCGACATCAGTGCTCCCGAAGGTTCTGTGGTGGCATAAACAAAAATCGCACCGGTGGCGCGCCAACAGATTTGCAGACTTTATCCAGTGAGGATCATGGCGACACCGGCGCGACAGCTGTTCAGCCTCCCGAATTATCGCCGCGACGCACCATATAGGCGTCAAGGTTCATCGCCTCTTCAGCGCTGACCTGAAGTCCAAGCTTGCTGCGCCGCCACAACACATCTTCGGCGCGCATGGCCCATTCCCGATCCATTAGATAATCAACTTCTGCGAGGGTCAGGTCGGATCCGAAATTCCGGCCCATTTCGGCTAGGCTCTGCACGCCGCCGACAATTTCAAACGCAAATGTACCATAGGCGCGCACCAGCCGGGTGGCGTGGGCAAGTGTGAGAAAACGTGCTTGCTTTTGCAGCTTGGTCACCTGCGCCACAAAACCATCGGTGGCAAAGTCGCCTCCCGGCAGCCCTGCCGAACCCGTCCATCCGCTTTTGGCAGTGACAGCGGGCGGCACGAACGCCGACAACTTTTCCATTGCTGCTTCGGCCAACCGCCGGAAAGTGGTGATTTTGCCGCCGAAAATTGAAAGTAGCGGCGCAGCTCCAGCCTCATCATCAAGGTCGAGCACATAATCACGCGTGGCTTCCTGCGCCTTTGACGCGCCGTCATCATACAGCGGGCGCACGCCGGAATAGGTCCAGATCACATCAGCCGGGGTGACGGTCTGTGTAAAATACTCGCTGGCGGCCTCACACAAATAGGCGATCTCGCCCGGCGTGGCCCCAACCTTGCCCGGCTTACCTTTAAAATCGAGATCGGTTGTGCCGATCAGAGTAAAATCCCGCTCGTAGGGAATAGCAAAGATGATACGGTTGTCAGTGTTCTGGAAAATATAGCAGCGGTCATGCTCAAACATCCGCTTCACAACAATATGCGACCCCTGAACCAGCCGAACTCGCGCAGTGGACGCAACCGCAACACGCTCGGCCAGCATTTCCCCCGCCCACGGACCGGCTGCATTCACCAAAATCCGCGCCTTGACCTGATGCGATGCGCCGCTCGCGGTGTTACGCAAGTTCAAATTCCAGATCGATTTTTCGCGCCGGGCCGAAACCAGCTCGGTGCGGGTCTCGATGCGGGCACCACGGGCGCGGGCATCCATGGCATTTAAAACCACCAGTCGTGAATCCTCAACCCAACAATCTGAATATTCGAACGCCTTGCCAAAGCCCGGCTTAAGCGGTTTTCCGGCAACATCGGTTTTGAGATCGATTGTTTGCGTGGCCGGCAGTAATTTGCG
>JAYTYD010000096.1:0-6618 GCA_043742625.1 Methylovirgula sp.
TCATATTTGAACTGATTTTGCTCGGCTTAAGCTTCGCATCCTCAATCTGACTTTGCGAGGCCACTGCGGCAGCTTGCGCAGCGCGGCGCGCAGCGGCAATAAAGTCGGATTTCGTGGTTGGGCCCTCGTCAACGGCGAGAGAGGGTGCTTTCGTTTCATCGTGGTCAGGCTTGGAGAAAGTGTCTTGGCGCTGGCCTCTGCGGGCGGGCGAAAAGCCTTTACCCGGCTCCAGCAGAAAGTTTTCGGGCGTGACGTCTTCAGCACCCCAATCTTCTCGATTTGCTGCAAAGTCAGGGGCGGGATTGCGAAGCATCTGCGCGCTAGGGCGGGAAGACGAAGGTTCGATCAATTCCACATCTTGCGGGGCGGACGGTTCCGCCATAGCCGAAGCAATCGCATTTTGCAGTGTCAAATCGGGCGCAGATTTAGCCTGCGAAGCTGCGGCGTTTTGGGGTACCTTGGCAAAAACCGGCGCTGAAATCGACGTTGATACCGGCGCAAAAGTCGAAGGCTCAGGCCGCCGCCGTGTGTCGGTGACCTCGTCCTCCAAAGACGCAAGACGGCCGACAATGCGTTCTAGTGTGGCGTGAACCGCTGTCATGGTTTGGGTAGCGCGGTGCTCCGCTGCTTCTTGAGCCTTTAACAGACTGTTAATGTCCTGCGACAAAGCATTCACCTGCGGCAGAGTTTGCTCTTCAACCTGCGAGGTTTTAGCGTCGGTGTGGGCAACCGCAGTTTCCGCCGCGCGCAAAGCGACCTCGCGGGTTTGCTCCATATGCGCGAAGAGATCGGTAATGGAATTTTGCAAGGAGCGAAAATGCATTGAACTGCTTTCGGCGCTGTCAAATTGCGCAGAAATCCGGTTCATCTGGGCTTCCAGAGCAGCAAAAGCATGGGTGTCAGCGCTTGGCTGGCGTGCATCATCAATTTTTGCAGCCAGCGCGTTCAGCATGGATTCGAGGGCCGACATATCCAATTTTGGCACGGGAGCAGCCGGAGTCACCGCCGGTTCTTGTGCCAGTGCCATATCGATGCGGCTTGATAATGCATAGAGCTGGTGTTCAAGCGCTTGAATATGTTGCGAGTCTGGTTTGGTGTTGAGCAGCGACCGCATCTCGTCGATGGCCGCAACGATCTCATCCGAATTGCCGCCGCGCGCCGGTTCGCCGCCTTGGCGGGTTCCAATATGTTCAATTTTATCGGTCAAAAACGCAATTTGCCGTTCGACGGCACCTAACGGATTTGTGCCCAGTTTGCGGTCAACCATGGTGCGAATGTCATCAATGGCCGCAGCAATTTCCGCCGCAGATGAATGTGACGCGCCCGGGGCCGACATGTGCTCTATTTTATCGGTCAGAAACGCAATTTGCCGCTCCAGCGCTTCGAAAGATTGTGGACGCGCCAATGTCTTTTGCAGCAATTGCCGCATCTCAGCGGTCTGCCCCTGCAAATCGGCAAAGGCCACGTGATCAAAACCGGCAGACTCCATGTCTGCGACTTTGCGCGACAGATGGCGAACCTCTTGTTCAAGTGTGGAAATATGCCCGCGCGGATCGGCCTCGCTCACCATCTGACGCAGTTCGGAAGTCAGATCATTAATCGGGCCCAAAAGGCCGTTATGCAGGGCTTCACTGTTGTTGTGCCGCATGGAATCGATCAAGTCATCGACGCGATGTTCAAGCGAGGCGATCGCTTGGCGCGGTGCCAAGTCCGCCAATATCTTGGCCATATTGGCAAGGTCGTGCTGTAAAGTGGCAATCTCCGCCACCGGCTGCGGACGTCGCAATTCATGCATTTGCGCGGCAAGCTTGGCGATTTCGGCATGGAGGCCATCAAAAGCCTTAGTTTCCTGCTCGGCAAAGCGGCGCGCAGGGGGCTCTTCAAACGGTGGAGCAACTGCTGCCGCAGCCGTCTTGCGCGGCGCTTCAAATCGGCGCGTTGCCGTAAAAGCAGGTTCGCTGTGGCGATTGCTCTGAAGGTTCGAGCTTCGATCAAGGCTGGCGTTCAAAGCCTCCAGCTTTGCCTCAATGGTGGCAAACGCGCCGTTTGACGTATCGACGCGGGTCTTTTGCACGGCTTGCGCCGGGCGTGAACGGCGCGTATCCGAACCCAGTTGGTCAATCCGTTGCTCAATACGCTCCAATGCGTTGTGCAACACCAGCTCATTGTCCGGCATTTGTGCGGCGAACCGCGATTCCATAGACTCGAGCCGCTCAAGCACCCGACCGAATTCTGGCGCTGCGGCGCGGCTGAGTGCACGGCGCGGGGCTGCAACCTGGGCCGCCGGATCGCTGTCTGCATTGCGCGCCATGGAGCGGCCATTCCTAAGATTCAGGCGTGTAAGCTTTTCGACGATTGCGTCCATCCGCTCGTCTTCATCCATATCATCTTCGTAGATGCCCAGCTTGGCGGCTTTGTCGGATACAACTTGGCTCATCCAGCTGCTCAACGACATTCCGGCCTGACGCGCAGCTCGTCGTGCAGCATTGGTTGTGTCGAAATCCTCTGAGTCAGGCTGACGCGCATCAAATTCCTGACGCTGTGACATACGATTGTGACCTTTGATCATGGTTCAGCCCGACGCGGACATACCGCTATTTGCAAAAATTAAATCCAGACTTACCGGCAGTATGAAAAGAATCACTTCATAGTCAGGTTTGTCCGCACAAATCCACATTCTGCAAGGATGGTAAACATTGCGTTAAGGATGGTTAATTTTGGCACAATTTCACTTAACGCGAAATTTACAACCTGTATTTATTTTACAACTTTTAATTGCATTTTCCGTCAATATAAGAATAATTGTGACGCAAAGTAATTGCAATTAAAAGTTGTATTCCTGATTCAGTTAAATAAATTTGACAGCAGCAGGATCAACATTATCGCGAGAGGGGGAGTTCCCGATGTCGACACGCCAAAATTATAGGTCCACAGGTTCAAATGACCGTATCCGCGGCCAAAGCGCGCGGTATTTCACTATTGGCGATCTCGCACGCGAATTTGGCGTGACGTTGCAGAGTTTGCGGTTTTACGAGGATCGAGGTTTGTTGAACCCCGTCCGGGAGGGGCTTTTGCGGCTCTATGACGGCCGTGACCGCACCCGCCTGCAAGTGATTTTAAAAGGCAAGCAGCTTGGTTTCACGCTGAGCGAAATCCGCGATATGGTTGGGGATGCGGCTGATACCACGGCTGAGGTTGCCGAGTTAAAACTGAGTAAGGAACAAATTCATGCGCAAATCGAGCATCTTGAACGTCAGCAAACTGAAATCGAGAGCGCACTTACCGAGTTAAGGGCACAAAATCGTGCATAGAGCAATTCAACGCGTGGCAGACGCAAATTGCTCTTCCATCTCTTTGATAACGCATATTCTTTTCGCAATACCGCTACACATTTTTGCGTGATACGCTCGAGATGCAATTTAAATAATTAATGGTCAGCCGATATCCGGCAAAATATGATGCAGCTTGGGCATGCTTCGAGACAAACCATGTTCGGTCTTAAACCAGAAATAGGGATTTCGGATAAGCTCAACAAGGGCAAGCCACGCTGCCACCGATACCAGAATATAGTAAAATGGCAGTGCAAATATCCATAGGATTTGGTCCAGACGGTCGCGTCTGCTCAGCCCAAGCGTCGCAGCCCATAGCATCGAACATATCCCGATAGCGCACACCAAAATACCGAAACCCAAGATGAGCGTTGAAATAGTAGTTTGCAGTTCAGAGCCGATGCCAAAGACGAAAAGTTTTAGCAGAAAGATCATATAGGCCGGGGCAGCCAAGGCTCCGGCCACAGTTCCAAACAGGGTGGCCAACAGGCCAATGCTCTGACGCACACCGATCTCTTGAATCAGGGTAGAGGGATTTCGCGTATGGACGATTAACGTTTGCATCCAGCCTTTTAACCAGCGTTTGCGCTGTCCCATCCACGCCCTTAAAGATGTGGGTGCTTCCTCGGATGTGGACGAATTAATTGTATCAATGCGGTATTTATTGCGGCAAAGCCGGAAGCCGAGATCAGCATCTTCAGTAACGTTCCACGCGTCCCATCCGCCGATGTCGCGCAAAGCCTGCGTGCGAAAATGCGGTATTATGGCGCAAACGCCACAAGCCAATTAACGCGAATTACTCTAACTTCGTTGTATGAACTTCAAACCGTCTCGCACTGAAACTTTTGAACACACTATCGCGGGTTTGTTAACTAAGCGCGATGAATTACAGACGGAAATTGCCTCTTTGCGTGAAAACATGGCTATTGCGGCAAACTCCATTGAAGCCATTGACCATGTTCTGGAGGCTTTTGGGCATACCGAAGATTTGGAAGGGCGAACGCCAAGAGCGGCGCGGGTCGTTCTTTTTTATAGAAATGAACTTAGGGCCTTTCTATTAGATCAACTTAGGAAGGCCACAGAGCCCCAGTCAAGCCGCCAACTGGCTTGCATCGTATGCCAGACAGAAGGCAAATCTACGGGCGACAGACGGCTGCTAAATGACGTCACAAGGCGTGTAGGATGCGCGTTGCGTAAGATGCGAGCGACCAAGATGGTTGAAGGGCATCGCGGACCGGACGGGAGCGCGATGTGGCGGAGCATTTAAATGGTTGTCCATAAAGCTAAAATGAAGCGGCAAGCGTTTTCTATATTGTTCATGCGCTGAGAATTTGCATCAGGGGCCGTAAAGACCTCGCCATGTTGAACGTCGATTGACATGCAAAGACGGTTAGCCACTTCTCGGTCACTCTCAATATTCTGCGCAGTATGAAACCTCGCCAGAGTAGCGACACATAAACCCATCTCTTTCCTTTTTGCTTTTGCGCTTTCCGAGTCCGCATCGTCTTGTGTCATCCTCAAAACGGCTGAACCAATTATATTTTTGCTTTTATTCGTCCCAAATACAAGAAGATCAGAATAAACAGACACTTCAACACCAGCCAGATTAAGTTTATTTTGCTTATTGGGCGCTGGATAAAAGTCAAACGTTCTGAGCTTATTCGACATAGACTGAATTGCGTGCAGTACTTCTATAGAATGCACAGCATCGTCTCTAATCAGCGGGCTTTGAGACTGGTCATTCACTCTTTGACTAAATAATGCCTCAGCCGCGACAAGGGGATTCACATTTCGGCTACCATCTGCTAAATATGCGCAAATTGCGGGCCTAGCGTCTTTGTACCGGATCATCGGAGGTTTTTGAGGATTCTTCGCTCTCTTTATAATGCCTATCCGAGCAGTTTCTGATGAAACCATAAATAAAGCGAGATCGTTAACTGAAATTCTGGCGGTCTTAACGGGAGGAACGGCCATGGATCAAATCCTTGCTAGTGCAAATCTAACTAATGGTATCAGCATCCACCTTGCTTCGCTTGCACGTCAAACATTAATTGACGCGGGTGCCGAACATTTGGGTTTTGAAGGATATTTTTTATTTGAATGTGAAGTATCGTCGTCAAAAAATGGAATAAACGTTCTAGGGAAAGCAGCATCAATTGAAGCCGCATTTCGCTTAATGGATATTTGGGCGTCTAAATAACTCAAGCAGCAACATGACGCTGCCAATAGCCGCTGAAATCAACGCTTGGCTTACGCTTCATGGCAAGGCTTACCACGTTGTTAGCTTGCTCCCCGTTCGAAACCGAACGGTGATCTTCGCGCCATGATGATTCTTGCGCATAACGAACCAGATAGGCACCCGCAATATGGTGATAATGTCCAATTTCTGCGCGGCGCAAACGGCTAAAGAACTCTTCGGCCCAATTCGTACAAGCGCCATCGTAGCTATAGGATTCTTGATGATTGATGCGCTTCATTTCGAACGTGGCATGAAGCCCGTCCCATGAGGTGGCTTCATCGGCATTAACGAGCGTTCCTTTGGCGACATGTGAGCGAATAAAAGCTAATGCCTTGTGTCAAACAGCGTCCAAAACTGACCAGCAAACAGCGTTCAATTTTGACCAGCTGTTTCACACACCAATATGGCAGAAAGCTTTTTCTCTCGCTTGCGCCGTGCTGAAATTGGCATTCACCATCATATCAGCGGGCAATATCTATCGGCCTATGCGGGCGAAATGGCTTGGCGCGAAAACAACCGCCGCGTGAGCAATGGCGAACAATATCTAGCCGTCACTCTTTCGGCACTAGGCCATCCGGTTTCCCGTCAATGGAAAGGGTATTGGCAGCGGAAACATGGTTAGCCATATTAGAGTTGAAATGCAATTATGCCACCTTTTCAATTGTTCATGTTGCCATTGTGGGGCATGGTTCCACCATAACGCAAAAAAATGTAAGTCAATTTGTGTGCGTTTTATAATAGCTTGGTAACCATCAACCCGTGGCAGATGATTTTTAATCACGTTGGGGGCTTGACTTGTCGGGTGTGTTGACTCACATCCTGCACAACAACACCCCCCACGCCTCTCCACGGAAGCGCCTCAGGGGGGTTTCTTTTTGTATTTTAAGCAGCCTTATTCAAAGATAGCAACAGACCTAAAAGACCAAGTAAAGTTAATGGTTTCTCGAGGCTTAGGTTTTGTTGACAAAGTGTTTTATCCACAGGCGGCATGAAACGATGTGGACAAATCCAAGGTAGCTTGCCGCCGTTTTGTCGTAGCGCGTTGCCAGC
>JAYTYD010000097.1:0-1207 GCA_043742625.1 Methylovirgula sp.
AATCGCGGCGACGATGCCGCTGCCGCAGGGGGCCTGCCCGCGTCGATCGCCGCATTGATCGCGCCGTTTAGGCGACTAACGGTTCGTTGTTGCGGAGGACGCTCATGAAAATCCCGATGCGTGGTGCTTTGCGCACCAGATTGGTGTTGGAAACGCCGCAAGATCTGGCGGACGATATTGGCGGCACGGCCCGCAGCTTTGTGCCGGTAACCTCGGTCTGGGCGGCAATAGAGCCGCTGTCAGCCGCGCGGGTTTGGCAGGCGCAACAAGCCGAACAAGAAATTTCGCATCTCATCACGTTGATTTATCGTGCCGATGTGACAGCCGACATGCGCCTGCGGCTTGGCACGCGGATTTTTGAAATCAGGTCAGCTTTTGACCTCGATGAAACGCGGCGGTTTTCAACCTTGTATTGTTGGGAGGTGCGGCCATGAGCGGCGCGATTTTGGCTCTGAGGGCCGCTATTCTTACCAAGCTCAAAGGCGACACCATGCTGACCGGGTTTCTGAGCGGGCCGCAAATATATGAAGATGCGCCGCGCAGCGCCGTGCCGCCTTTTATCACTTTTGGAGATGTCATCGCCAAAGATTGGTCAACCTCAACCGAAGGCGGATTGGAGCAGGTGCTGAGCCTGCATATTTGGTCAAAGCCAAATATCATGCGGCCGAGCCTGCTGATTGCCGACCGGGTTACAACCCTGCTGCAGGATGTACCGCTGGCTATGAGTGGTCACAATCTTGTCTCGCTGCATTGCACCACCATCGAAACCAAAGCCGAAGAAGCGGGGCGCTGGCTGCGCACGTCTTTACGGTTCCGCGCTGTTACCGAACCAATTTAAAAGGATTTTCCTATGCCCGCACAAAAAGGCAAAGACTTGCTGTTGAAAATGGATAATGGAACCGGCACGTTTGTCACCATCGGCGGCATCCGCACCAAGCGGCTGGCGCTCAACGCGCAAACAATTGACACCACCAGCGCTGATTCCATTAACCAATGGCGAGAGCTGCTCACAGTGGGCGGCGTACGTCGCTCCAGCCTCACGGGTGGCGGCGTGTTTAAGGATCAGGCGTCAGACATCTTGCTGCGACAAACTTTTTTCAATGGCGCAGTGATGATCTGGCAGATAATCGTTCCCGGCTTTGGCACCATTTCCGGGCCGTATCAAATTTCGGCGCTGGATTATCGTGGTGATTACAATGCCGAAGTA
>JAYTYD010000098.1:0-41561 GCA_043742625.1 Methylovirgula sp.
CGAAACGGTCCGAACTGCGTCCAGGTTTTGCCCTCTGCCAGCAAACCTGCGGCGATGGGCATGGCATATGAAATATAGAGAAACAGCGCGCTACCCGCCGCCAGCGCGGCAAAGGCGGGCGAATACAACGTGGCGCAAATCGATAGAACCACCGTGATCCATATCGCTGCCACCGGGGTGCGAAAGGCGGGGCTGACCGACTTTAGAGCGTTTGAGCCGGGCAAGCCATCATCACGCGCAAACGCAAATATCATTCGCGATGTGGAGGTGACGCAGGCCAGAGCACACAAATAATTGGCCAGCACAATTCCGATGGCCAAAACCAGACGGAACGCATAGGGAATCGGCAATCCGTTAAACAGATTAAACCCCGCGTTGCTGCCGTCTTTGGCCGCTGCCGCCAAATCCGGAATAGCCATAATAAACGAAATCGCCATCAAAAGCCCGAAAACCAGCGACCAAAAAACCGAGCGGATCATGCCTTGTGGCACGGAAACGCGGGCGTTGACTGTTTCTTCTGAGGTGTGCGCCGAAGCGTCAAAGCCAGTAATGGTGTAGAGCGGATAGAGTAATCCTACCAAAAATGCCACAAGCGCCGAACGCGGTTCGGCATAGTAGCCGCCGCCAGCATCCCCCGTATTATTGACAAAGGTAAAGGCACGGGAAATATCATGGGTTGCGCCCCAGCCAAGCATGGCAACAATCAGCAACACTGCAACGATGAAAATCAGATAACCGGAAAAGTCGGTCAGCATCGTGGTGAGCTTGATGCCGAAATGATTGAACAGGCCTTGAGTAATCAAAATCAACGTGACGCCAATGGTTTGATATTTGTCAAAGCTGGCACCATCGGGCGGCATCCAAGCCTTGGTGTCGATGCCTAACACGCCGCCCACCAGCAAATCCCGGAACAGGATGTAAACGCCGACATCCACCGAGGCGACAACGAAAATCAGCCCGAGCAAGTTGACCCAAGCTGTCGCCCAACCCCAGAAGCGACCGCCAAGTATCGAAGACCAATGATAGAGCCCGCCCGCGGTAGGATAGCTGGAGGCGATTTGCCCTAAAGATGCTGCAACCACCAGCGCAAACACCCCGCCGACGATCCAGCCGACAACCACAGAAAACGCGCCGCCAGACGACAGCGCCACCGGAAAGGAGGTGATGCCGCCTGCCAAAATACAAATGATTGAAAATGAAATGGCAAAATTGGAAAAGCCGCTCATGCGCCGCGCTAATTCTTGCGCATAGCCCATGGAATGTAGCGCTTTTAGATCTTCATCGCGAATTCTGTGATCAGACATGCTCAACTCCCCCGTTATGAAATCCGGTTAATTTGATTATCAACTGCCATGTCGGATCGACTGCCATGTCGGTGAAACGACCGCTTTAGGTTGCGCTCGCGGCGGCGACTTAGTCTTTGGTATAAGCTGCTATTTTTTGACCATTCGGTCAAGCCGATTTACCATTCATTAAGGTTTAGTTTTAAAGCAGTTTGCCCTTCCCTCTCAGGTGTTGAAACGGTGGCAAGCTTTCAGCACCGGCACGCTTTAGTCATTGGAAACTGTCGTGAAAACCGCTATGCGAGAGGCCACGATTTTAAATCTTTCTCATCCGCTTAGAGTTGCCATGACCACGCCGACCAAAAAAGACTATTCGCCCTCGCTTTATCTGCCTGTGACCGCGTTTCCGATGCGGGCCGGGTTGCCGCAAAAAGAGCCGGAAATTTTGGCGCGCTGGGAGGAGATCGGCCTTTATAAAAAGCTCCGTGAAACTTCAAAAAACCGCGCCAAATTTGTGCTGCATGACGGGCCGCCCTATGCCAACGGCAATATCCATATCGGCCATGCGCTCAACAAAATCCTGAAAGATGTCGTCACCCGCTCTCAACAGATGACCGGCAAGGATTCAAACTATGTGCCGGGCTGGGATTGCCACGGCCTGCCAATCGAATGGAAAATCGAGGAAGAGTATCGCGCCAAGGGCAAAAATAAAGACGATGTTGATGTGGTGGAATTCCGCCGCCAATGCCGCGCCTTTGCCGACAATTGGGTGAATATTCAGCGCGCGGAATTCAAGCGCCTTGGCATCACCGGCGATTGGGACCACCCCTATTTGACCATGACCTACGCCGCTGAGGCGCAAATCGCCCGCGAGATCATGAAATTTGCAGCAAACGGCCTGCTCTATCGCGGCTCCAAACCGGTGATGTGGAGCGTGGTGGAAAAAACCGCACTGGCCGAAGCGGAAGTGGAATATGAAGACCATGTGAGCGACACGGTTTATGTGGCGTTTCCGGTGACGAATACGGTTGCGGGAGCCTCAGGTTGGACTGATGGCAGTTCGGAGCAATCCGCTGGACTCTTACGCGAAGCATCTAATTCCGATGACGGTTTGAGGGGGGCGTCAATCGTTATCTGGACCACGACACCTTGGACGATCCCAGGAAATCGCGCTATTTCCTATTCAAAGAAAATTTCTCATGGGCTTTACAAGGTTACCGGCAACGAACGTGATTTTGGGCCAAAAATTGACACTCGTTATTTGATAGCGACTAACTTAGTCGATAGTGTTGCAAAAGCGGCTAGGATTAGTCTTGAGTTCGTAAGAGACGTACCCGCAATTTTGTTAGGCGGGATGCGGTGCGCTCACCCCCTTGCCGATCACAATCCTTTCTACGCCAATCTCACCATTCCCCTCCTCGATGGTGATCACGTTACCGATGATGCCGGCACCGGCTTTGTCCATACTGCGCCCGGCCATGGCCGCGACGACTTTGAAATCTGGATGGCCAATGGCCGCGCTTTGCAGCAGCGCGGCATTGACACGCGCATTCCCTATACCATCGACGAAAATTCCGAATACACCAAGGACGCGCCGGGCTTTGGCGGAGAGCGGGTGCTGAAAGACGATGGCGGCAAGGGCGGTGCCAATGAGGCCGTGATCAAGGCGCTGATTGCTTGCGGCACTCTGGTTGCGCGCGGGCGCCTGAAGCACCAGTATCCACATTCGTGGCGCTCGAAAAAACCGGTGATTTTCCGCAATACGCCGCAATGGTTCATTGCGATGGACAAGGGCTTTACAATTGCCGCTGATAGCGCGCATGGCTCCAACCAGCCCACCTTGCGTGATGTGGCGCTGGCCTCAATCAAGCAAACTCAATGGGTGCCGGCCTCGGGCGAAAACCGCATCAATGGCATGATTGCCAACCGGCCTGATTGGGTGGTGTCGCGCCAGCGCGCCTGGGGCGTGCCTATTGCGGTTTTTGTGAAAAAGGGCACGCATGATGTGCTTGTGGACACAAATGTGAACGCGCGTATCGCCGCCGCCTTTGAGGCCGAAGGCGCGGATGCGTGGTTCCATGCCGACGCCAAATCGCGGTTTTTGGCTCCCGACTTTAATCCTGAGGACTATGATAAAGTGTCGGACGTTCTTGATGTTTGGTTCGATTCCGGCTCCACACATTCTTATGTTTTGGGCGACGCTGTGCATTTCCCGGGATTGGCGGGCATTAAGCGCAAGGTTGACGGCGGGCGGGATGAGGTGATGTATCTGGAGGGATCGGATCAACATCGCGGCTGGTTCCACTCATCGCTGTTGGAAAGTTCCGGCACCCGTGGTCGCGCGCCGTTTGATGTTGTGCTCACCCATGGCTTCGTGCTGGATGAGAAGGGGCAGAAAATGTCCAAGTCTTTGGGCAATGTCACCGCGCCGCAAAAGGTTATCTCCGATGCCGGTGCAGACATTTTGCGCCTTTGGGTTTGCGCTTCGGATTATTCCGATGATCTTCGCATCGGGCGGGAGATTTTGAAAACTTTCGTCGAGTCCTACCGCAAAATCCGCAATACATTGCGCTGGATGCTGGGCACTCTGGCGCATTATGACGGCGGGCAAGACATCGCGGCGGCTGATATGCCGGAGCTTGAGCGGCTGATGCTGCATCGGTTATTTGAGCTGGATGGCGAGGTTCGCGCCGCCTATGCGAGTTTCGATTATAAGCAGGTGGTGTCTAAGCTCTCTAACTTTATGAATGTTGAGCTTTCCAGTTTCTATTTCGATATCCGCAAAGACACACTGTATTGTGAGGCTCCCTCCAGCGCCAAGCGCCAGGCTGCGTTGCAAGTGATCGATGCGATATTTTCCCGCGTTATCATCTGGCTGGCTCCGATTTTGGCCTTTACCGCTGAAGAAGCTTTTCTCTCGCGCTTTGAGGGCACTGCCGGCTCGGTGCATCTGGAACAGTTTCCGTCCACGCCGGAAGACTGGCAAGACCCGGCTTTGGCAAAAAAATGGCAGGACGTGCGCAAAGTGCGCGCGGTGGTTACGGGCGCACTGGAACTTGAGCGCGCGGCAAAACGGATCGGCTCTTCATTAGAGGCCGCGCCGGTGGTTTACATTGAAAGTCCGGATCTGCTAGCCACGCTTGACGGGCTGGATATGGCGGAAATATGTATTACTTCCGGCCTGTCTGTTGCCCGGCGCGATGGCGCTGCTGAAGGTTTTAAGCTGGCCGAAGCTCCCGGCGTCTGGGTGGTTCCGGCGCGCGCTTCCGGCATAAAGTGCGGGCGCTCATGGAAGTATTTTGACCCCGCCACGGCGGATCAGGATTTTCCAGATGTCACCCCGCGTGATGCGCAAGCTTTGCGGGAGCTGATAGCATCGGGTAAATGGGCTTGATTTTGAAGCCGCAGTCTTTGAATCCACAGTCTTGGAAGCCGATAACTTGGAAGCCGATAACTTGGGGACTCGTCGTCGCGGTGATCACCTTTGCGGCGGATCAGGGCTTTAAGCACGCTTTGCTGGATGTGTATGGTTTTGCCAATCAAGCGCCGGTTCGGCTGCTGCCGTTTTTGGACGTTACGTTGGCTTGGAACAAGGGCGTGTCGTATTCGCTGTTTACCGCCAACAGCGATGTTGAACGCTATGCTTTGCTGGGCGTTTATGCCGTGGCGACGCTGGCTTTCATCATCTGGATGCTGCGTTCCAAGCACAGCCTCACCACTGTGGCGCTCGGGTTTTTGATCGGCGGCGCATCGGGCAATGCACTGGACCGTGTAATTTACGGCGCGGTGGCGGATTTTTTCCATTTGCACTTTGCCGGTTTCACGCCTTTTGGTGTGTTTAACCTTGCCGATATGGCCATCGTTGCAGGCGTTGCACTTCTGTTGTATGAGTCAATTCTTGTGAACGACAGTAGTGATTAGCCAGCGCCCAACAATTGCCGCGATTGCGCGCGATGAGAGGGTTGGTTTTTAAATCTGTTGGCAAAATGAGGATATTCTATGCGTCAGCCCCCTTTGCGTTTCTGTTCTGGAACTAGCCTGCTCTCCTTGAGTGCTGTGGCATTGGCTTTGAGTGTGGCGGCGACCCCTGCCCGAGCAATGGATGATGGCGATGACACTCTGCTCAACGAGCTCGTTTCAGTGATTTCGCCGGAAAAAGTTCCTGACATTGATTATCAAGATCGCGCGCCTTTGGTTTTGCCGCCTAAAGGTAAGGGCGCTTTGCCCGCACCGAAACTTGCCAATGGTAAGCCAAACCCTGCCTGGCCGAATGATCCGGACGTCAGCCGCCGTCGCCAAGCGACGGAAGACGCTAAATTGCCAATCGAATTCGCTGTTCCAAAACACAGCACCTATAGCGCCGATGACAAAAACGGTCGCCTTGCCGCGCGCGCCGCGCCAGCTTCAGGCAACGCTCCTTCGGTCAATGACTGTCGGCAAAAACATTGCCCAATGACACCCGAACAAGTCGCCGCCACCAGCCAAGCGATGCAAGGCGTTGGGGAGCAAAAATATACAGCCGGCGAGGAGCCCGAGCGGCAGTGGCTGACTGAGCCGCCGAAGGGATATCGCAAGGTGACACGCGACGTTGCCGGCTTCAAAGAAGCCGAAGCCGCACCGGCCAAAAACCCGTTGAAATTCTGGCAGTGGTTTTCTAATTAAACCCGGTCGGCCGGCAAATGTGGAAAAACTCGTATTAAAAAAGCCGAAGTCTCTTACGACTAAAGCCGAAGTCACTTGCGACTTCGGCTTTTTAATTCAGAGCTAAATTTGGCTCAACACCAAATCATTTAAACAAATTTACTTGGCCCAAATTTACTTGGCCCAAATTTACTTGGCCATGGCCGAACGTACCATTCCGATAACAGCCATCAAAACGCCGCCGCCAACGCCGCCGCCGGCAATCTGGCTAACCAGCGAACCGATGTCCAATCCGCCCCCAGCTGCCGCAGCGCCGCCGCCCATGACTGCCGAAATAATTTGGCCGCCGATGCCGCCGCCGACGATACCGGCGATGGTATTTCCGGCTGTGCCTAGGCTGAGATTCTTCATAAGTCCGCCAGCAACATTTCCGCCGACTGCGCCTGAAATCAATTGAATAATAAGTGGTAACATGAAATTCCCCCTGTCGTTAGCGTCTATCACAATGTCGTGGCCGCTCACTGTAAGCGGGCGCAACCCTGCTCCGCATGTCACAAGCTAACTACGAGTTAAGGAGATATGTAAAGAGCGGAAGTGTTCCGACCGAGCCGAAACAGAGCAAATGGCGGGCTTATCCCCTAAACTAAGCATAAAATGCCGAGAACGTTTCACATTGCGGCTAATGGAGTAAAATCACCAAAACCGTTACTGAAGCTAGAGCGGCAAGTGCAGCGAGTATGTCTGCTTTTTGCGAAATGAACATGCCGAGCCCTCCAAACTTATAATTTTCAGGTTAACCCCAATTGCCCTGTTGAGTTTATCTAGGAAATCAGGTGTTCAAAGCCTTAATTTGTCACAACTATTTCAGAGTTTTAGCACGCTCCTGCCTATTATTTAGATGACTGGCTTTGGTGATGCGCGTTTAAGCGGCACAACAGGCTGAGAAATCTGCAGCTGTCGGTTTTGCGCTCCAGAACAGGCTGCTGCAACCGCGCCGCCTCCCTCGCATTTTTACCGGTTGCGCGCTATGCTGATACAATGCGGCACGGACCTCCTTTTTTTCACTCCCGGCGGGGCTATCATCACGGTAGTTTAAAAGAAACTCTCTTGGAAGCGGCACGCCGTCTGATCGGGGAGCGCGGAGCCTCGGGGTTTACCCTAAGCGATGCGGCCAAACTGGCAGGCGTTACGCCAGCGGCATTATATCGCCATTTTACCGATCGCTCAGCGCTGATCGGCGAATTGCGACAGCGCGGCTTTGAGCTGTTCACCCAGAAGTTGGAGGCGGCCTGGAACAATGGCAAGCCGGAAGCGCGGATAGCTTTTGAGCGCATGGGCCTTGCCTACCAAAACTTTGCCCGCGAAGAACCGGGCCTTTACACTGCAATGTTTGGCCACACGGCGGGGTTTTTGCCCGTCGACTCGACGTTTCGGCCGTTGTTGTTGCTGGAAAACGCTGCAGCAGCAATTTTGCGGGACTGCGGCGTGGAAAAGCCCGACGGCCGAACGCTGGCATTACAAATTTGGTCGCTTTCGCATGGGGTGGCAACTTTGGCTGCTTCGGGGCAGCTGACGCCGGCCTCTTGTTTTTCCAGCCCCGAAGCCATGGTGCATGATGCGGTCAGCGCCCTTTTTGAGGCGCACGTGCGGCGCTCGTTTAATCCGCCATTCGATGGGGTGAAGCGCAGCTAATTGCTTGAGATTGTATTTTTATCCGGATTGAACATTGATCTGCAGCGGCGTTCGTTGCATTGTTATATCTACTAGCATGTTAGATGGGATCGGAAATTCAGATGGCTAAGAAAGACGATAAAGCGCCAAAGTCAGGGATCAAGCGCGATAAAGCCTCGCTCCGCTCCAAACTGTGGTTCGACAATCCTGAAAACCCCGGGATGACAGCGCTTTACATTGAGCGCTATCTTAATTTTGGCCTCACGCCCGGCGAGCTGCGCTCCGGTAAGCCGATTATCGGCATTGCCCAGACCGGGTCGGATCTTTCGCCCTGCAACCGCCATCATATCGAACTGGCCAAGCGGGTGCGCGATGGCATAACCGCGGCTGGCGGAATTGCGTTTGAATTTCCGGTGCATCCCATTCAGGAAACTGGCAAGCGACCGACGGCGGCGCTTGACCGCAATTTGGCCTATCTTGGTTTGGTTGAGACCCTTTACGGCTATCCGCTTGACGGTGTGGTGCTGACCACGGGGTGCGATAAAACCACCCCCGCCTGTATTATGGCCGCCGCGACTGTCAATATTCCGGCAATTGTACTGTGTGGTGGGCCAATGTTGAACGGCTGGCACAAAGGCGAGCGCACCGGCTCCGGCACAATCGTGTGGAAATCGCGCAAGGAGCTGGCAGAAGGCAAAATTAACTATGATGAATTCATGGAAATCGTCACGTCTTCGGCCCCGTCTATCGGACATTGCAACACGATGGGCACCGCCTCAACCATGAATTCGCTGGCCGAAGCGCTGGGCATGACGTTGCCGGGCGGCGCCGCCATTCCGGCGCCTTACCGCGAGCGTGGTCAAAATGCCTATGAAACCGGTAAGCGCATTGTCGACATGGTGTGGGAAGATCTCAAACCGTCGGACATCATCACCCGCAAGGCGCTGGAAAACGCCATTGTGGTCAATTCCGCCATCGGCGGCTCGACCAATGCCACCATTCACATTCTGGCGATTGCCCGCCATATCGGTGTGCCGTTGAAAATCGAAGATTTTGAAACCTACGGACACAAAGTGCCGCTGATCGTCAATGTGCAGCCGGCTGGCAAATATCTGGGAGAAGAATTCCACCGCGCCGGAGGCGTGCCTGCCGTAGTCAACGAATTGATGAAGAAAAAGCTCATTCACAAAGATGCGCTCACCGTTAACGGCGACACCATTGGGCATAATTGCAAGGGCAAACAGTCCGAGGACGCCGACGTGATTTGGCCAATCGACAAGCCGATGCTGGAAAATGCGGGGTTCATCATCCTCAAGGGCAACCTGTTTAACAATGCCGTGATGAAAAGCAGCGTGGTTTCGGACGAATTCCGGCAGCGCTACCTGTCTAATCCGCAGGATCCAAATGCGTTTGAGGGCCGCGCCATCGTTTTTGAAGGGCCGGAGGATTATCACCACCGGATCGACGATCCTAAACTGAAGATTGATGAAAACTGCATGTTGTTCATTCGCGGCACCGGCCCGCTGGGCTATCCGGGCGGCGCGGAAGTGGTGAATATGCAGCCGCCAACCGCCTTGTTGAAAAAGGGCATCAATTCGCTGCCCTGCATCGGCGACGGACGCCAGTCCGGTACTTCAGGCTCGCCCTCAATTTTGAACGCCTCGCCGGAGGCTGGTGCCAATGGCGGACTTGCAGTGTTGAAAACCGGCGACCGTGTACGCATCGACCTGAATAAGCGCAGCGCCAATATCATGATTTCCGATGAGGATTTCGCCAAGCGCCATGCCAAATTGATGAAGGATGGCGGCTTCAAAGTTGCGCCAAGCCAAACGCCCTGGCAGGAAATCCAGCGCGCTATGGTTGAACAATTTGACGAAGGCATGGTTCTGGAACCGGCAGTGAAATATCAGCGTGTGGTGCAGACGCGCGGCGTGCCGCGTGATAATCATTAGGAAAGAAGAAATCAGGAGCCGAGGATGACCACTCTTGCCGATGCAAAATTCAGTTCCAAGGAAATCGTTCAGCTAGGTAAGTCTTGGCTTTCTGAGCAAATTTCGGATGAGGGGATTACTGATCTGGGGCTGGAAGAACTTCGGCTTCATAAGGGTAACTGGGAAGTGACCTTGGGCTTTTCACGCAAGAAGCCCCGCTTGGAAAAAGAGTCGCGAACGGATGTGCTTGTGGCGCTGTCATATAGGCAAATCACGAATGAACGCGTTTTTAAGGTTCTGGTATTACCGGACAAGGATGGCAGCATTATATCACTGCGAAACCGCGACTTGGATTAGCAGTTGAAATATCTGGTCGACACCAATTTATTGCTTTTGTTGGTCGTGGGACTGACTGATCCAAAACGTATCGAGAAACATGGCCGCACCAGTGACCGCTTTACGCAAGCACATTTTGGTTTTCTGTTCAGGCTGGTCGAGAACTCAGAAGGCATTGTGACAACACCAAACATTCCGACGGAGACCTCAAATTTACTGTTTCAAAAAGATAAGGCCAATTCTGAGGCATATGCTCTCACATTTGCCGAGCTTGTTGATAAAATGACAGAAATTTACGTTGAGAGCAAAGTTGCAAGCCGACACCGCGTGTTTAATCGCTTGGGGCTGACCGATGCATCAATCGCCCTTTTAAAAAATGATGAATATATTGTTCTTACCTTAGATGGCCCGCTGCGCGCAGTATGTGACCACGAAGGCCTTGGAGCAGCACTATTGGCCCCGCATTTCTTCGAATGAGTATTCCCATGTCCCGCTACACTTCCGTTGGCTTTCCCGTCGAAACCCATCCCGCCCCTCGCCCCGAACACAAGCCACTGGTCGGGCGCTATGTGACGCTGGTGCCGCTTAAATCTGAACATGCGGCGGCGCTTTATCCGCTTTTTCATGGCGAAAACGACCATGTTTGGGACTACATGTATGAAGCGCCCTTCGCGAGCCGGGAGGCGTTTCAGACCCACATAGACGCAAAGGCTGCCTCCCCTGATCCGCTGTTTTTTGCAATTATTGATAGCGCAACCCGGCAAACCGTCGGGCAAGCGACGTTTATGCGCATCGACCCTGTCAATCGGGTTATCGAGGTTGGCAATATCATTTACTCCCCTCTGCTGCAAAAAACGCCGTCAGCAACAGAAACCATGTATCTGATGGCAAAATATGTATTCGAGCTGGGTTACCGGCGCTACGAGTGGAAATGCAACGCCTTGAATGAACCCTCGAAGCGCGCCGCCATCCGCTTTGGTTTCACCTATGAGGGCACATTTCGCCAGCATTTGATCGTTAAGGGCCACAACCGCGATACAGCGTGGTTCTCAATGCTCGATTCTGAATGGCCCGCGAACAGGGCGGCCTATGAGACTTGGCTCGACCCAGCGAATTTTGATGTGCAGGGCAGGCAGAAAACGGCTCTGGCAGCCATGATGAACCAATCAAAAGAAAAGGCAAAGTCATGAGCGGACGGCTTATCGGTAAAACAGCATTTCTCACCGCGGCAGGTGCAGGCATCGGCCTTGCCACAGCAAAGGCCTTTCTGCACGAGGGTGCAAAGGTCATCGCCACAGATTTGAACGAAAAAGCGTTGGCCGATTTGCAGGGCGCCAGCTGCTATGCGCTGGATGTTCGCTCCAGCGCGGCCGTGCGCACGCTGGCGGCGGAAGTTGGCCCCATAGACATTCTGTTCAACTGCGCCGGGTTTGTGCATCACGGTTCGGTGCTCGAATGTTCCGACGAAGATTGGGATTTCTCGTTTGATCTGAATGTGAAGGCGATGCATCGCACAATTCGCAGCTTCCTGCCCGGCATGTTGGCCAAGGGCGGCGGCTCTATCATCAACATCGCTTCAGGCGCGTCGTCTGTGCGCGGCATTCCCAACCGCTACGCCTATGGTGCCAGCAAAGCGGCGGTCATCGGCCTATCCAAGGCGGTTGCAGCGGATTTTATTAAGCGCGGTATCCGCTGTAACGCAATTTGCCCCGGCACAATTGAATCCCCCTCGCTGGATGCGCGCATCGCCACGCTGGCGGCACAAACCGGCCAGAGCGAAAAGGACGTCCGGCAGGCGTTTGTCGACCGCCAAGCTATCGGACGTCTCGGCAAGGCCGAAGAAATTGCCTCTCTGGCTGTGTATCTGGCGTCGGATGAAAGCACATACACCACTGGAACCATTCATCTAATTGATGGCGGTTTCTCGCTTTAGGATTTTGCAATGCGTGTTTTAATTCTTGGCGCGGCAGGTATGTTAGGACGGAAATTGACAAAGCGCCTGCTGCGCGATAGCGCGCTCGGCACGATGTGCCTACTAGCCGGTTGGACTTGGCCGAACCCCGAGGCCTGGGGCCTAGAGCTTTTTCAAGCTGAGCTGCGCACCTGACCGCGCTGCCGGATCCTTGGCCCACGTCTCATCGGCTTGGTGAGTCAGCACAGTTTCATGCCCGCGCTTGGCCACAAGTGTCAGGTGATCTTTGTCTAACCGCCACGCAACGGGATCAAAAATCTTCATCCCCGTGTCGGCACATCCTGACTCAATACTGGCTTTAAAATTCCCCTTCGGAGTGGGTTTGCCAAGCTCAAGCACAAGCGTGCAATTGGATGGCTTTCTGGCATCGCGCAAAATCGCATATTTACCACCCATGGCTGTGGCGGCAGGGGCAGGGGTTACAACAGGCTGCGGCGCATCAAGCACTGCCGGTTTGCTTTTATCTACCGGCTGGAAACCCGGAACAGGGGTTTCATTGGCGGCAATTGCCAAGCCTGCGGACGCGGCGCCCGCCGCACTCACTGCGCGTATCTGGTAAGTCTCGCCCTCCGGCCCTCTTGAGGTCATGGCGCCGTGATCCGATGCCCAAGCGAAATCCAAAACGGCTTTGCCCGAGACATCGGCAAACACCAGCTTCTGCGTATCTTGCGCACTCCATGCGGTGGTGTCGCTTAAAATCGGCATGGCGCGCTTGCAACCCATCGGCATTGCGAGGGTGTGATTGGCCAAATTGCTGCCCTCGCCGGGCGCATCCATCCGCAAGGTGATGCGGCATTTGCGATTGGTGTTGTCCAGCGACATATCCCACTGGCCGGCAAATTGCGGCTGCGCGGCGTGGCTGGAAAGGACTAACAGGCTGCCAACCAGCATGCCGGTAAGAGTCTGAACCGAAAATCGGATAAAGCCAGCCATGTTACGCCCCTGTAAACTGTTAACTCTCAGGTTACGCCTTTGAAGGTATCTCCGCAACTGGTGTCTCGGCAACAGGTGTCAGCGGAACTTTCGCCGTTGCCCAGCTGGCGAGATTATCCACCACCAATTGCGCCATTGCATCACGCGTATGCTGCGAGGCGCTGCCGACATGTGGAAACAGCACGATGTGGGGCATGTCCAGCAAAGATTGCGGCACACGCGGCTCATCAACAAAAACGTCGAGTCCGGCGCTGAGGATAACTTTGTCTTGCAAAGCTTTGATCAGAGCCGGCTCATCCACCACCGAGCCACGCGCCACGTTGATGAGAATGCCGTTCGGCCCCAAAGCCGTGAATATTTCGGCATTGATCAAGCCCTTGGTTTCGGGCCCGCCGGGTGTGATCACCATTAAGATATCAACAGCAGCCGCCATGTCTTTCAACGATGCGTAGTAAGGATAAGCCACGTTGGCTTGCTGAGTCCGGCCATGATAGGCGATTTTTATGCCGAAGGTTTCCGCCCGTGTGGCGATGGCTTTGCCGATGCGCCCCAACCCGACCATGCCCATAACGCGACCGCGCAACGTGGTGGTGAGCGGAAAATTGCCCTTAAGCCAAGCGCCAGAGCGCACGTGCTGTTCGGCTTGCGGCAACTGCCGCACGGTACAAAGCAGCAGCCCGATCGCGGTATCGGCAACTTCTTCGTTCAAAACATCCGGCGTGTTAGTTACGATGAGTCCGTGCGCACCCGCCCATTTGGCGTCGACGTGATCGTAACCGACACCAAAACTGGAGACAATTTCAAGATTCGGAAAACGGTTCATAAATTCAGCATTGATTGGAATATGGCCAAAACCCACAGCCAGACCGCGCACCTTCGGGCTTACAGCGGCAATTTGCGCCGCGCTCATCTCCCACATACGGTGCAGCGTTTGCACGGCGGCGATGCCATTGACGATCAAGTCCGGCATCGGCATTGGCATCAAAACATCCATCTACACGCCCCTATTTCAAAAATCCTCGCTCAACTATCGCATAGTTAGCGATAACAGCAAGCGATTGGAGCTTATGATGAGATATTTCTTCGCTTAAAATGCTATCCTTCGAATTTGGTGGCTTGATTAGAAAAACGCCCCTGACACCCTCGGACAGGCGTTCCAATTGTTTGCTCGAAAATAAGCTGGCAAATTTTCATGCCCGTGCGTAATTTGACTGGAATTTTACCATGATTGACCATTTCAAGTCTTATTTGCCCACTAAATCCGCTATGAATTGTAGGTGCAGTAATGTGTACGCCTATTCCCAAGCGCGCTAGAGAACTCTTGCCTTCGACCCGGGCCGCGATACGCGAGTGCGCTTTAAGTTCTACATATTCTTTTGTCCAAGCTAAAATAAGCTTACCCGGATAAAAATCATATCCGTTAGTTGGGTCTATTTTAACTCCATTGGTTATGGCTGAAAAAACTTCCTTGTGATTAAAACCAGGTTGTGAAGGGTCTATAGTTTGAGTAATGCCACCAACTAGGTCTTTAAATTCGCTAATTTGATCATCAAGCAGCAAATCTAAACTTGTAGAACTATATGATGCTTTTGAAGGGACGGGATCGACAACTATAAAACTATGTTCAATTGCAATTTCTATTTCTTTGTCTGTAAGTATCATTGGCCCACCCTTCTCTTTTCAATTTTAAAAAACTAGTTCTTGCGAAACCCATACCCTCCAAGAACCACTTAGTGTTTCACGCGGGAGCTCAACCAAATATTCTTTTTTTGACACGTCAACTGGGTAACCAATCTCCAACGAATTGTCTTTGATGGAGCGTTCATGGACAACGACTTCTTCGGGTCCATTATTGGTAATAATTTCCACAACCACTTCACTCGGATGCGAACCTTGTCCCGTTCGAGTTACTCTCAATCTCATCATTTTGTTTCCTCCCGACATCCATATCTTGGCCGAATAAACGCTAATGATTCGGAACCCTAACTCCAAACTAGCTTTAACTGGCTTGATAAGACACTAAACCATATAGAACATAAATTTTTAATTTGCTGTACTCGGTCACAGCTTTTTGGCGCGGTCCCGCAGCAGATATTTCTGCATCTTGCCGGTTGAGGTTTTTGGCAATTCGGCAAAGATAATAGTGCGCGGCACCTTATAGCCCGCCAGATGGCCTTTGCACCACGCCATCAGTTCCGCCGCGTCCGCCTGATAGTGCGGCTTGAGTTCAACAAAAGCACAGGGGGTTTCGCCCCACTTTTCGTCGGGACGCGCCACCACTGCCACAGCCTGCACCGCCGGATGTTTATAGAGCGCGTCTTCAACCTCTATGCTGGAGATGTTTTCGCCCCCCGAAATGATGATGTCTTTCGAGCGGTCTTTCAGCTGCACATAACCATCGGGATGTTTCACGCCCAAATCACCCGAATGAAACCAGCCGCCAAGAAACGCGTCCGCGGTGGCTTTCGGATTTTTCAGATAACCTCGCATCACCACATTGCCGCGCATCATCACTTCGCCCATGGTTTCGCCATCAGCTGGAACCGGTTCCAACGTTATCGGGTCGAGAACATCCAGCCCTTCCAGCGCAATATAGCGTACACCTTGCCGCGATTTTTTTGCCGCCTGCTCATCATCGGGAAGCGTGTCCCACTCGGCATTCCAATCATTAACCACCGACGGGCCGTAAGTTTCGGTCAGGCCATACAGATGGGTGACACTGAAACCGGCGGTTTTCATGCCCGCCAGCACAGCGGCTGGCGGCGGTGCACCGGCCACGAAAAACACCACAGACCCGGGCAGCGGCTTTTTCTCAGTCTGGGGCGCGTTAAGCAATGTCGACATTACAATGGGCGCACCGCACAAGTGCGTGACTTGATGGTGCGAGATCAGATCATAAATAGGTTTGGCCCGCACCGTGCGCAGGCACACATGCGTGCCATTAGCGGCGACAACCGACCACGGAAAGCACCAACCGTTGCAGTGGAACATCGGCAATGTCCACAAATACACCGGATGGCGACCCATATTGCCGGTGAGCACATTGCTCAGGCTGAGCAGATACGCACCGCGATGGTGATAGACCACGCCTTTGGGGTCTCCGGTTGTGCCGGAGGTATAATTTAGCGCGATGGCATCCCACTCGTCATCGGGCAGGCTCCATTTGAAGTCCGCGTCGCCAGAGATAAGCAGCGCCTCATAGTCCAGCGCGCCTTGCAACGCTCCTGTACCTTCAAATTCAGGATCGTCATAATCTATCACCAGCGGTTTGACCGTCGCCCGCGCCAAAGCCTCGCTCATCACTTTAGCAAATTCGCGGTCGACAATCACAACTTTGGCCTCGGCATGGTCGAGGGTAAAGGCTAGAATTTCTGCATCAAGACGGGTGTTGAGCGTGTTTAAGACGGCTCCGATCATCGGCACACCGTAATGACATTCCAGCATTGCCGGCGTATTGGCCATCATCACGCTAACTGTATCGCCCCGACCGATGCCGCGCTTTTTTAAGGCCGAAGCCAGCTGTCGTGCGCGGCGATAAAACTCCGCGTACGTGCGGCGCAGCTCGCCATGAATGATCGCAATCTGCTTTGGGAAAACTGCAGCGGCGCGTTCAAGAAACGGCACCGGTGACAAGGGTTGAAAATTGGCCGGATTGCGGGCGAGGCCGGTGTCGTAAGCCGATTTTTTGACCGGATTTGTTTCAGGATTTGTCATTTCAGTGCTCCTTGCCAGCGCTCCTCGCCAGTGCTTCTCGCCGAGTTCCTGACCGAGTTCTTGGCGGAGTTCTTTGCACCGGCTTTTCTTGCGCTAACTTGCTAAACTATAGCGGGTTCGGTCAGCGGTTGCACTTCGCCATTCGACTATTGTGACATGAGTGTTTTGGAAGATGCACGTTTTAACCTCGGCCAAAAAGCTAGGATGCATTGCAGCAAAAACTATTCTAAATTCTGCGCCAACTGAAAATATATGTTGCGGAGCTTTTCAATGAATTATGCCGAAACCTATGCCGCTTGGCAGCAAAACCCCGAAGGTTTTTGGCTGAATGCGGCGAAAGAAATCGAATGGTTCAAAGCGCCGGAGCGCGCCTTCGATGCCGCATCGGGTCCGCATGGCCGCTGGTTCCCTGACGCCACTTGCAACACCTGCTTCAATGCGCTGGATCGACATATACGTAGCGGACGCGGCGGGCAGGCCGCCCTGATTTATGACAGCCCGATGGCCAATGTTAAGCAGAGCTTTTCTTATGAGGAGGTGCTCGCCGAGGTGCGGGCGCTGGCACAGGTTCTGCTTGATCATGGCGTGGTGAAAGGCGACCGCGTAGTGATTTACATGCCGATGATTCCACAGGCGATGTTTGCCATGTTAGCCTGCGCCCGCATTGGCGCGGTGCACTCGGTGGTGTTTGGCGGCTTTGCCTCCAAAGAGCTGGCCACCCGCATTGAGGATTGCACGCCTAAAGTTATTTTGGCCGCGTCTTGCGGCTTGGAACCAAACCGGATCATCGCTTACAAGCCCCTCCTGGATGAAGCCATTGCGCTGTCGGCTTTCAAGCCCTCCGCAGTGATCGTGTTTCAGCGGTCGCAACTGGCGGCGGCGCTGGATCACCCGCATGATCATGATTGGGCTGCAGCGGTTGCGGCGGCTAAACTCGCCGGGCGCGGGGCCGACTGCGTTGAAGTCAAAGCCACAGATCCGCTATATGTGCTCTACACCTCCGGCACCACCGGCCAGCCCAAAGGGGTGATGCGCGACAACGGCGGGCATATGGTAGCGCTGTTATGGACCATGACGCACTTGTACGGCATCAAGCCGGGAGAAGTGTTTTGGGCCGCATCCGACGTCGGTTGGGTGGTGGGCCACTCCTATATTGTTTATGGCCAACTTTTGTTGGGTGCAACGTCGGTTTTGTTTGAAGGAAAACCGGTGGGCACGCCCGATGCCGGCACATTTTGGCGGGTGATTGCTGAGCATAATGTGGTGTCGCTGTTTACCGCGCCGACCGCATTCCGCGCCATTCGCAAGGAAGATCCCACCGCGGGCCTTATCAGCAAATATGACTTGTCAAAATTTCGGGTGTTGTTTCTGGCCGGTGAGCGCGCTGATCCGGACACTGTGAAATGGGCGGAAGACGTTTTGAAAGTTCCGGTTATAGACCATTGGTGGCAAACGGAAACCGGCTGGTGCATGGTGGGGAATCCGGTGGGTCTGGAATTGCTGCGCGTCAAACATGGCTCTCCGAGTGTGCCGATGCCCGGATTTGACGTGCAGGTCGTTGATGAGGGCGGAAACCCGGTGCCGGACGGCAAAATGGGGTCTATCGTGGTGAAGTTGCCGTTGCCGCCCGGCGCGCTGCCATCGCTATGGAATGCCGACGCCCGCATGGTCTCGAGTTATCTGGAGGCTTTCCCCGGGTTTTATTCAACCTCAGACGCGGGCTATAAAGATGCTGATGGCTATTTTTACATCATGGGGCGCACAGACGACATTATCAATGTGGCGGGCCATCGACTCTCCACAGGGGCCATGGAAGAGGTGCTTTCTTCGCATCCGGATGTGGCGGAATGCGCTGTGGTGGGCATTAAGGATGCGCTCAAAGGCGAGCAGCCGTGCGGTTTCATCGTGTTAAAATCCGGCGTTACCAAATCCCACGCGCAAATTGAATCAGAAATCGTTCAGCTGGTGCGCGACAAAATAGGCCCTGTGGCAGCATTCAAGCTCGCCATTACCGTTCAGCGCCTGCCCAAAACCCGCTCCGGAAAAATCTTGCGCGGCACGATCAAAAAAATCGCTGATCATGAGCCGTGGACCACACCAGCAACGATTGATGACCCCGCGATTTTGGATGAAATCAGCGCAGCCCTGAAGCTGAAAGGCGTTTAGGCGTTGCACGCTCGTTTTTAGGCGGTGGCGCGCTAGGTGCATGTCAGCCGGTTTCCCTGATAGAATCAGGGCGCGGAATTTGATATTTTTTGGCAAACTCGGGAGCTTTATATGTCGCACATCACCATCACGCCGCATAAAGGCAAAGTCCGCGTGAGTTTTAATGGCACGGTTATTGCCGAAAGCACCGCCGCGCTGGATTTGAAAGAGGGTTCTTACGGCGCAACGCTTTATGTGCCGCGAAAAGACGCAAATATGACGCTGTTCAGCAAAACCAGCCACCACACCACCTGCCCCTACAAGGGCCAAGCCAGCTATTTTTCGCTGAACGCAAGCGGTACCAACGGTGACAACGTGGTGTGGTCTTACGAAACGCCGAAAAGCGATGTCGCAGCCATCAAGGATCATCTGGCGTTTTACCTAAATAAAGGCGTCAGCGTCGAAGAGGTATAAGCTCCGGGCTCTAGTCCTCGACTTGAAACAACCGGAACTGAGCCGCCTGCGTTGCAGGTGCTTCCAGCCCCAGATGTTTAAATGCGTGCGGCGTGAGCAAGCGCCCGCGCGGGGTGCGTTGCAAAAAGCCCTGCTGCAGCAAATAAGGCTCGATTATATCCTCGATGGCGTCGCGCGGTTCGGACAGAGCAGCGGCGATGGTTTCGATGCCAACAGGTCCGCCGCCAAAATTCACCGCCACCATTTCCAGATAGCGCCTGTCCATCTGGTCAAGGCCGATGGCGTCGACATCGAGCAGCTTTAGCGCCTTGTCGGCCACTGCGCGGGTGATGCTCGGCACTTGGTCCACAATGGCAAAATCGCGCACACGGCGCAAAAGCCGGCCGGCAATGCGCGGGGTGCCGCGGGCGCGCTTGGCAATTTCATTCGCTCCATCAGTGGAAAGCGGAATGTTCATCACCCTCCCGCCGCGCGTAACTATGCCTTCCAGCTCCTCCACTGTGTAAAAATTCAGCCGCAACGGAATGCCGAAGCGGTCGCGCAACGGTGTGGTCAGCAATCCGGCGCGGGTTGTTGCGCCCACCAGCGTGAATTTCGCCAGATCGATTTTAACCGAGCGCGCCGCCGGACCCTCGCCGATGATCAAATCGAGTTGAAAATCCTCCATTGCCGGATAGAGGATTTCTTCCACCGCCGGATTCAGCCGGTGGATTTCGTCGATAAACAGCACATCGCGCTCTTCCAGATTGGTGAGCTGCGCTGCCAGATCTCCGGCTTTGGCGATAACCGGGCCCGATGTAGAGCGGAAATTCACGCCAAGCTCGCGTGCGACAATTTGCGCCAGCGTGGTTTTGCCAAGCCCGGGTGGCCCGACAAAGAGCACGTGGTCAAGCGCCTCTTTGCGCGATTTTGCCGCCTCGATGAAAACTTTCAAATTAGCGCGCAATGCCGCCTGACCGGTGAAATCGGCCAAGGTTTGCGGGCGAATCGACTGATCAATATCGTCTTCGCGCTTTTCAGGCGAGGTGAGTTTGGGATTGGTCACTCAATATCTTTCATGGCAAACTTCACAGGACGTTACTTTTGCCGAGATTGCATTTCTCGCACAAAGTTTGAAGATTGCCTTCTTTAGTTTCGCCGCCGAGACTCCAGGGAGCGATATGATCGACATGGAGAACCAAACCGGGCGAAAGAGTGGGACTAGAACCGCAAGAAACGCAGGTAAAATTATCCCGCTTCAAAACACGAAATCGCAATCGCAAGGAAGGGTTACGTGACGCTTTCAATTTGTTGTTTGTGTTTGTTGGAATTGGAGAAATTGCGTCCAGCGTATTCGCATACTCCACAAAATTTTCTAGAGCAACCATCCATGACTTAAACCTTCGATTGTAAGGCCCTTGCGATATTGTTGAAGGCGAATCGCTCAATTCTCTCCGTCTCGGCTGTCTTCCAAAGAACTCCCAAAGTTTCGAGATATTTTCGAATAACCGCTCGTCCGAAAGATTGACTTCGTTGGCAGGTTCTAAGTTGGCGGCAGAAACCGCTTGATTCCAGCTTCCGAAACGACGGCTAATAGTGCTTGAAGAGTATTTTCCGTGTTCGTCGTATTGCCGCTGTGAAATCACGCTCAAATCGAGACGTTTTGCGACCTGCACTAAGTCTTCAAGCAATGTTTTCCTCCTGACTGGCGCACCTTGCACCGGCTCAAGTTTGAACTTGGTCATATTTTAATGCCCTCATTCACGACGCCAGCTCCTTCAGGCGAAGTGAGAGTGGGCGAGACCATCAGGCAGGAATTTTCTGTATAAATTTAACCCGGGGCAGGCCGTCAAAATGCGCATCACATGTTAGCAGGTCAGCATTTATTGCTAATGCCGTTGCGTAAATAATAGCATCGGCGGTGGCAAGCTTATATTCCCGCGCGATTTCTGCTGCGGTAATGGCAATGGGTGTATCAAGCGGCACGATGATGCAACGCTCCGTATGGGCTATCACGCTGCTGGATACTTCCATAGACATTTCACGAGTAACCCACTTTGCCAGTTCCATTTGCACAATAGTCGGGACGGCGCACCTGTCCATGTCTGGCATTTCGCTTTCGAGCAGGTTTCCGGTCTTGCTCGAAATCAGCCATTCAATCCATACTGATGTATCCACGACCCGCATCAGTAACGATCATTTCTTTCGCGGTAATTTTCAGGATTTGCGCCTTCGGCGATGCCTTTTAGCTGCCGCAAAGTGGGTACGGCAACCAAAAGTACGCCGCCATGCCCGTTCGGCACAAAGGCGAATTCCTGTCCGGCCTTCCAGTTCTGCGCCTCACGCACTTTTTTCGGTATTGAAATCTGGAACTTCGTTGAAAGCGTTGTCGTTTCGGACATGCGTCACCTTTGATCGATCATCTTTTGGTAAGAATAACAGAACTCCAACGAGAACGAAAGCAGAATATTGAACGTAAAAATGCTCATCTGACATGCGGCTCAATTTGCCAGCTCCCTCAACCCGCGCCGGATCAGCGCCCCGGTTTCGGCCTCCGCGCCCAAAGCGCCCAGCGCTGCGGAAACCGCCGTTGCCGCCTGAGGGCGGCCATAGCCAAGGTTAATCAGCGCCGAGATGGCATCCTGCACCGGTTTTGGTGCGGTTTTGGCCTCGTCCTCACCCGCAAGGCGCATGGCGGCGGGATCAACTGTGCCAAAGGCGGGAGCCTTGTCTTTAAGTTCGGCGACAATGCGCGCCGCTAATTTCGGCCCGACACCGGAAGCGCGCGCCACTGCCGCCTTGTCCTGCAGGGCGATGGCGGTGGTGAGTTCGGCGGGGCCATAAAGGCTCTGGATGGCCAGCGCCACCTTCGCGCCGACACCCTGCACGCTTTGCAACAGCCGGAACCAATCGCGCTCGGCGTCTGTCATAAAGCCGAAAAGCCGGATGGCGTCTTCGCGAACCTGCGTTTCAATGGCGAGGCTGGCCGCCTCCCCCACCCGGGGCAATTTTTGCAAGGTGCGGCTGGAGGCGAAAACCACATAGCCAACGCCGTTAACATCCAAAATTAGATGGTCGTCGTCAAAGCTATCCACAATGCCTTTTAACTTGCCGATCATGCACACCACTCCTGCGCCGTATCATGCTCTATTCTTGATATGTTCTCAAGTGCGTTGCGATAATCTCAGGGCTTGAGGCCCAGTTTCTTCTTCAGCGCGTTGGCTCCGCGGTGTTGGGCGTGGCAAATGGCGATGGCCAGCGCGTCAGCGGCGTCGGCGCCGGTGAAGTCCGCCTTGGGCAGCAGCATTTTCACCATCATCTGCACTTGTGCTTTTTCGGCGTGGCCAGCGCCAACCACAGTCTTTTTGATTTTGTTGGCTCCATATTCGCACACCTCCAGCCCGGCCAAGGCCGGAACCACCAGCGCGATACCGCGCGCCTGCCCAAGCTTAAGGGTTGCTTGCGGGTCAGTATTGACGAAGGTTTCCTCCACCGCGGCCTCATGCGGCTGGTAGGCGGTAATGACTTGGGACAGGCCATCAAAGAGCTGGCGCAGGCGCTCTGCCAGGGTCAGCTTGGCGTCCGAATGCACCGACCCCGCCGCCACAAAAATCAGGCTCGAGCCTTCCACGTCAATCATGCCCCATCCCATGTTGCGCAGGCCGGGGTCGATGCCAATGATGCGGGTGGGGGGCATGGCGAATTCCTTGTAAACTTCACCCGCCCAGCTTTTTCACCAGCGCGTCGGAGAGTTCGAAATTGGCGAAAACATTCTGCACGTCGTCGTTTTCTTCTAAGATGCCGATCATTTTCAGGATTTTTTCGCCCTGCTCGTCTTCGACGCTCACGGTATTTTGCGGACGCCAGCCGAGACTGGCCTTCAACGGCTCGCCGAATTTGGCTTCCAGCGCCTTGCCGACATCGCGCAGGCTTTCAATTGTAGTGATGATGGTGTGGCCGTGTTCGGTGCTTTGCACGTCGTCAGCGCCGGCATCCAGCGCCGCTTCCATCATCTGATCTTCGCTGGCGACCTTAGCTGGATATTCGATTTGGCCGACATGATCAAACATGAAGGCCACCGCGCCGGTTTCGGCCATGGCACCACCGTTTTTCGAGAAAGTGGAGCGCACTTCGCCCCCCGTGCGGTTGCGGTTATCGGTGAGGGTTTCAACGATGATTGCAACGCCGCCGGGCGCATAGCCCTCATAGCGGATTTCTTCAAAGTTTTCCAAATCCGATGCGGCAGCCTTTTTGATGGCGCGTTCGATGTTGTCCTTGGGCATATTTTCATAGCGCGCTTCGATCATGGCAGCGCGCAGGCGCGGGTTCATGGCCGGGTCGGGCATGCCGAGCTTTGCGGCGACAGTGATTTCACGCCCCAATTTGGCAAATTTCTTGGCACGGACAGCATCCTGCTTGCCCTTTTTGTGCATGATATTTTTGAACTGACTATGACCTGCCATGGATGCCCCCCAAATGAAACGCAAGAGGTTGGAAAAACCCCTGTCTATCGCTTTATGACACAAAAAAACGAAATCAAATCCAAAAATCCGGCTCGGCCTGGCTCAGCCGCCCGCCCAAACGCACCGGGGCAACTTTCACCGCCAGGCCGTTTGCGCCAAGTTCCACCGCGAGGCCGCACAGGGTTGCCGCGCCATCGGCAGGCTCAAAGCGCGAGCCCGGCACCTTGCGGGTGAAGCGGCGAATCGGCTCTTCCTTATCCATGCCAATGACGCTGTCATAATCGCCGGTCATGCCGGCATCTGACTGAAATGCGGTGCCATGCGCCAAAATCTGATGGTCAGCGGTGGGGGCATGGGTATGGGTGCCAACCACCACCGAGGCGCGGCCATCGACAAAATGCGCCATGGCCTGTTTTTCTGATGTGGTTTCGGCGTGCAGATCAATCAAAATTGCATCGCAGCCCTGCCCGAGCGGACAGACGGCCAGTTCGCGCTCCACGGCAGCAAAAGGATCATCCATCGCGTCCATAAAAATGCGGCCGATCACATTCATGACCAAAACCTGCGCGCCATTGGCGGCCTGAAACAGGTTGGCACCGCGCCCCGGCGTTCCAGCGGGATAGTTAATCGGGCGTATAAGTTTGGGCTGGCGCTCGATAAACACCAGCGCCTCACGCTGGTCAAAAGCGTGATTGCCAAGCGTGATACAATCCGCCCCCGCCCCTAAAAGCTCGTCGCAAATCGCTTCGGTGATGCCAAAACCACCGGCGGCATTTTCGCCGTTAACCACGACGAAATCGAGTTTCCACTTGGCTTTGAGGCCGGGCAACAGGCTTGTCACCGCCGCGCGACCAGAGCGGCCAACAACATCACCGATAAAAAGAAGACGCATGAGGGATTACTTTATGTTTTCGAGAGATAGATATTTTCCAAATATCCCGTTTGCTTCTTGGGACATTGAAAACATTTCGGCCATGGCCTCTTGAAGCTCTCCAACGTTGTTATGCGCGAAGTGAAAGCTTTTCTGAGCCTCAAGTTTGATGGCTTTGTTTGCAAAATCACAGGCGTCTGACGAGAAAAGAAATTTTGCTTTGCTGACTTCATCGATTAGGTATACGTGCTGCTTCGTTTCATGTTCTACCGGAGCCAAGAGCTTCATGAGAGATTCATAAACCAGATATCTGCGGTCAAATAGATCGAGTCGTAGTTTGTATTGTGCATTTTTTACCTGAGAATCGGCTGCTCGCAACATTCCCCTTTGAATAGACCATGCGATTACAGCAGCTATAACCGACACAACAGTCGGCGCAAGCGCCTGCACATATTGAACCCAAACTGGCAATTCCGAGGTCATGCTTTTTCCAATCTACAAATGTCACCCTTTATAGTTCTGTATGGGTTCGTGCGTATTGCATATATCATTCAGCATTTTTGCCCTTGCGGTTCATTTTAGCGACCCCTCCGTCGTCATGCGCGGGCTTGCCCCGCGTATCCACGCCTGCGGCGTAGCGTTCAAACGAACTGAAGGAATCAATGTTTGTACATATGAGCATAACCCAAATAGTTTCCGTGGATACGCGGGTCAGGCCCGCGCATGACAGTGCCAAGTTTAATCAGGCACGGGGTTGTCACGGTGCTTCAAACCTAGTCATCACCCCAACCCCGTCACCCTGAGGAGTACGAAGTGCGTCTCGAAGGATGCAGCAGGGCTCATCATTTGCACTGCAACAGCAGTTTTATCGAGATACAACCCGTTTGCTTGTAAATCAGTTGCAATTTGGTTGTAAAAAATCGGCCAAAACCACGCCAAATTGGTGTTAAATCGCTGTTTTGGCCATGTTTGGCTGGTGTTTGGCCGAACGTGTCAAAGATTTGGCCGGAAAATATGGCCAGAGCCTTGAAGTTAAGCTTCTGTTTTATTTGGATTATTCCAAACCCGTGGCCACCTTTGGCCACTTTGTAAGGCGAAAAAATGCGCTTCAGGCGGCCAAATCGGCCACTACCGCGTCCAAAATCGGGAAGCCGGATTCGGTGACGCGCAAACCGCCCGCCATAGTGCGCTCAACATAACCATAGCCAACCAGATCATCGATTTGGCGCGGATTTATCTGCCTGTTGGATATGGCGGCGTAGCGGGCGAGATCGATGCCCTCTTTCAGGCGCAAGCCCATGAGCAGGAACTCGTCGCCCTGCTCTTCTTGGGTCAAAGCGCTGTCTTCCACCAGCCCGTGACCGTCGGTTTCCACCGATGTGAGCCACATTTCCGGGTGTTTTTCGGTGGCTTGGGCGCGGCGGCCAGAGGGCAAAAGCAGGCGGCCATGGGCCCCGGGGCCAATTCCGGCATATTCGCCGTATCGCCAATAAATCAGATTATGCAGGCTTTCTTGCCCCATTCGGGCATGATTTGAGATTTCATAAGCCGGAAGTCCATGTTTTTGGGTGATTTCCTGCGTGACATCCCATAAATCGCGCGAAAGGTCCGCATCCGGCACTTTGAGTTTTCCGGCTTCGAATAGCTTTTCAAACATCGTGTCTGGCTCAATAGTGAGTTGATACAACGAGAGATGATCTCCGGCGCGCGAAATAGCCTCCTCCAGCTCAGCTTTCCACGCCCCTACGGTTTGGCCCGGCCGCGCATAGATGAGGTCAAAGGAAATGCGCTCAAAAATGCTGCCGGCGGTTTCGACCGCGCGCATCGCCTCAGCGGCGCTGTGCAGGCGCCCCAAGGCCTTCAAATCGGCATCGTTCATCGCCTGAACGCCGAGAGAAACCCTGTTTACCCCGGCAGCGCGGTAGCCGCGAAAGCGCTCGGCCTCGACCGAGGTAGGATTCGCTTCCAGCGTAATTTCTGCTGTGTTTTCAATACTCCAATGCGCTGCAATGGCGTCTAAAATGCCCTGCACTGTCTGCGGTTTCATCAAGCTGGGCGTGCCGCCGCCAAAGAAAACCGAGCTAACCTTGCGCCCTTTGGTGAGCGCGGCGCGGTGGGCAATTTCGGTCTTGAACGCCGCCAAATAGCGTTCTTCGTCCACCGGCTTATGGCGGACATGGCTGTTAAAGTCGCAGTATGGGCATTTCGACAAGCAAAACGGCCAATGGACGTAAACGCCGAAACCGGGATTTTTCGACTCAAGAGCGGGATTTATAGAAGCCATGCGGCACCTTTAGCCTATCGCAGCTGTCATTTCAAACCGGATAGGCAGGCTTTTTCAAGCATTTGGAAGGCGCGAGCGCGGTGGGAGAGTGCCACGCCGCCATCTTTTGGCAGGCCGTGCTTTTCTTCAGAGGCCATTTCGCCAAAAGTGCGGCTGTGTCCATCCGGTAAAAAGCAAGGATCATAGCCAAAACCCAGTTTTCCGCGTGTCGGGAAGACAATTTCGCCAAAAACCTTGCCTTCAAACGTTTCGCAATGCCCATCGGGCCAAGCAAGGGTGAGCGCCGAAACAAAATGGGCAGTGCGCAGCTGGGTCGATTTTGCACCAACTTTTTCAAGCAAGTCTTCAATACTTTGCATGGCAGCCGGAAAATCATTGGAGTCTCCCGCCCATCTGGCTGAATAGATGCCCGGATCACCTCCCAGCGCGTCGACACAAAGCCCTGAATCATCGGAAAGAGCCGGAAGATTTGCTCCTAACGCCGAGGCAAGAGCCTTGATTTCAGCATTTTCTTTAAAGGTTAAGCCAGTTTCCTCCGGTTCCGGCAGGCCAAGCTCCCCCGCGGAGACAATTTCAATGCCATAGGGGCGCATCAATTCACGCATTTCGACTAACTTGCCCGCGTTGTGGCTGGCAAGAACAAGGCGGCGGTCGGTTAATTTACGATGCATATCGGCTCCCGGTAGCAATTTGTGCTGTTTAGTTGATCCCGAACGATAAAGACAACATCAGAATGACGAAACATCCGTCTAAAGTTGCAGGCTCAGGCGCAACTAAACCTTATTGTTTATGTGACATTGATTTGACAGGGGCGTCGCCATACGTTCAACTGTGCACTGCAATAAATTTGAATGCGCACCGCTCGTAAGTGCGTTTGCTTCCTGCGAATTTGCCTAAAGGTGTTTTTATGAATCATTTTTCTTATCAAATCTATGAAATGGCGCATTCAGCTATGGCTCCCGCCCGCGCTTTGTCCGATGCGACAAGAAAGGTGTTAAATAACCCTTTCAACCCCTTCGCCAATACGCCCGTCGCAAAAAACATCGCCGCTTCGGCGGAAATGTTTGAACGTATGACCCGGCGTTATGGAAAGCCAAAATTTGATCTCGGTTCGACGCTCTTGAACGAAGGTCGCGTCAACATTATCGAAGAGGTTGTTTGGTCAAAACCGTTTTGCAACGTCATACGGTTTCGGCGCGAAAATGCCCGGCCGCTAAACCAACCTAAATTTTTAATTGTTGCTCCGATGTCAGGACATTACGCTACACTTTTGCGCGGCACCGTTGAGGCGTTTTTACCATATTATGATGTTTACATAACTGACTGGCTTGATGCTCGACACGTTCCCTTGTTTGTCGGAAAGTTCGATCTAGACGACTATATTGACTATCTCATTGAGATTTGCGAAACGCTGGGAGAAGGTATGCACACTTTGGGGGTATGCCAGCCCTCGGTGCCGCTAATGGCGGCTGTTGCGCGGATGAATGCCGAAAACAACCCTTTTGTGCCGGCGTCTATGACTATAATGGGTGGGCCGATAGACACTCGAAAAAGCCCAACCGAAGTAAACAAATTGGCCGAATCGCGGGGTTCACAGTGGTTCCGCGATAATTGCATTCATACCGTGCCGTTTTTCAACGCCGGCTGCGGTCGACAAGTTTATCCTGGCTTTTTACAACTTTCAGGCTTTATGGCGATGAACATGGATAAGCATGTCAACGCCCACGTCAGCATGTTTAAACATTTGGTCAAGGGCGACGGAGATTCTGCAGAAAAGCACAGAGAATTTTATGATGAATATATGGCAGTTATGGATTTAACTGCCGAATACTACCTGCAAACCATCGATAATGTTTTCGTGAATCACACTATGCCGAAGGGCGAGTTTAAGCATCGCGGTGTCCTGATCGATTTAAAAGCCATAAATAAGACCGCGCTTATGACCGTTGAAGGTGAGAACGACGACATTTCCGGCATTGGCCAAACGCAGGCAGCTCATGATCTATGCTCCAACATACCCGCCCATCTGAAAGTGGATTATTTACAAAAAGACGTCGGACACTACGGCGTTTTTAACGGTTCCCGATTTCGGTCAATGATTGCACCTCGGATACGTGATTTTATTTCAAATTCGGAGGCTGAAATTCACAAAGCTAAGGCCAAGCCTGCGCTGCGGATCGCCGCAGAATGATCTGAAAGTACTGGCACACGGTGGAGCTGCACGCTAAATTCTTCTTATGCTAAAGCTGCTTCGAATCATAGCCAAACAAAAGTTGAAAGCGTTGAACCCGACGACCACGCGGCTTGAGCCTTTGCGGATTTCCGTTTCGCATCTCGGAACGGATTTTAGGGTGCTTGTAAAGCGGTCTTCAAGAGCGAAACGCTATACATTACGTCTGCGAACCGCGTCACAAGACTTAGTTTTGTCTATGCCGCAGGGCGGTTCTTTACACTCTGCCACCGAATTTTTGGGGCGGCATTCTGCTTGGATTTACGAGCGAATGACAAGGTTGCCCAAGAACACGCCCTTTTTGGAGGGGCACACTCTCCCTTTCAAAGGCGTGGAGCATACCATTTTGAAAGTGGACAGCCTACGCGGAGCAACAAAGTCTGTGTGGATGGATGGTGTGTGGTATCTGGTGGTCCACGGCGACTCCAATCATACCGCGCGCAGAGTTACCGATTTTCTTCGCAAAGAAGCCCGTGCAAACCTCGTTGCCGCTGTCGAACGCTATACGGGTTTTTTGGGAGTAGGCGTGCGGGGGGTTACTCTTAAGGATACGACCAGTCGATGGGGGTCATGTTCTTCGAACGGTGCACTGAATTTTTCGTGGAGACTCATCATGGCGCCCCCCTTTGTGGTTGAATATCTTGCCGCTCACGAGGTCGCACATCTAAAGCATCTTGATCATTCGAAAGCTTTTTGGGACCTTACCCGTCAACTGGACCCGAATATGGACAACGCCGAGGCTTGGCTAAAAAGCTTCGGGCACATTTTGCACCGGTACGGAAAAATGGACTAAATTTCTGCTAAGACATGTTCTAGCGTCTTAATTAATACAGCGATGTCTTGATCCCTCGACAGTCGGTGGTCGCCGTCTCGAATAATCGTTAAGACTGTTTCGAGCGGCATGGTTTGAACAAGCTGGAGGACGTGAGCAAGCGGCACGTCCGGATCAAGTCGGCCTTGCAGTACGTGGACAGGGCAATTCGGTTCAATCGGGCAATCCATTATTTGATTTTGACGTCCATCCTCAATCAAGTTTTTAGTAAAAGCATGAGGTTCGCCATTGTTGTTCTCTCTGAACCAAACGCCATTGGTTTGGATCTCTCGCTTAATGTCCTCCGAAAGGCGAGCCCACAGTAGTTTTTCGGTAAAGTCCGCGGCCGGAGCAATCAATATGAGAGCTTTAACCCGGCCCGTTTTGCGGAGCCATCTCTCAAGCAGCAGCGCCAGCCATCCTCCCATGGAGGAGCCAACCACGACAATTGGATCAGAATCTACGTTTGCGATGGCCACTGCATCTGCTAACCACCGGCTGATAGTGCCGTCTAAAAATCTTTCGCCTGGCGTGTCAAAGCATGATATGCCATGGCCGGAATAATCAAAACTAGAAAAACTGAAGTTATTTGTCTGTGCCCACCCTCCAATTGCCAAAGCCTTCGCAGAGTTCATGTCGGATTTATAGCCCCCAAGCCAAAGTACTCTCGGTGTTTTCGCGTTGCTGCGGTGATAAGCAATACGCCTTGTTTCATCCCTGTCGGTGACTAACAGAAATTCCCGCACCACTTTCTCCTCATTCGTTTTGGTGTTGTTAACGCTTGTCATGATTTATATTACGTTGAAATTGAAAATTCATTTTTATCTTTGCCATAAGTCATCTGGAAATAAAAATGCAGACTGGGTACGTAGACCACTTTTCGCCAGTCGTCGCCGGTCTTAGCGGCCGCACCGTTATGCAAATTATTCCAAGTCTGGGTTTTGGCGGCGCAGAGCGAATTGTGTTAGCGCTCGCCGCAGCACTTGCCAACGTCGGAGCACGATCATTAGTTGCGTGCGAAGACGGTGGGATGGTCAGCGAATTACAGGCAAAGGGCGGAATATGGCTCCCATTTCCAGCTAAAGCAAAAAATCCAATATCCATCGCGCTTAACGTGCAAAAGCTCACTCAGTTAATGCGATTAGAGGGGGTTGACCTTATTCATGCCCATTCTCGCGCTCCGGCTTGGGCGGCTTTTGGTGCTAGCAAACGAACTCAAAAGCCATTCGTAACTACTTTTCATTCGAGTTACGAGGGCGGTGGACGAGCTAAATCGATATATAATTCTGTGATGGCTCGGTCAGACGCAATTGTGACGCACTCCAAATATACTGCAGCGCTAATTTCTCAAGACTTTCCCGAAATCCAAGGCAAAGTCCGCGTTATCTCGGCTGGCATCGATTTCCACGAATATTCACCTGCGATGGTGAGCGCAGAACGTGTCAGCCGCGTTAGAGAGGATTGGGGTGTCGCTGCGCATGAGCACATTGTTTTATTACCCGCTCGGTTAGCAGGAACTAAAGATCATAGGACTTTATTGGAAGCAGCGAAAATTCTAACCGAACGCGGGCTTTCTCAGACCAAGTTTGTATTGACTGGGGAAGTGCCAGCTCGTTCAGCCCAAATACGAGAAATGGATGCCTTAATCATAAAATATCAACTTCAAGAATGTGTGCGTCAGGTCTCACCTTGTATTGATTTGCCCGCTTCGTTTCTAAGTGCGGCGTTGGTGGTGGTGCCTTCAACAGAAGCGGAAACATTTGGACTTACTTCGGTTGAAGCGCAGGCGTTGGGAACTCCAGTCATTGTTTCAAATGCAGGTGCTGTGGCAGAGACAATATCAGTAAAGCCCAATGCAAAAGGGACTCGACGGACCGGTTGGCACGTACCGCCTAATAACCCTAAAGAGTTGGCCGAGGTCATACTGAAAGCTATCTCATTGGGCGCGAGTGCCAAAGATGCTATAAGTTCTGGGGCTCGAGAACACGTAATTCATCGGTTTGCTCTGGAACAAATGATGTCCGAGACCATGGATCTTTATGCGGCACTAATTAGATAAATTGCTCTAGCTCTTCGCAGAAGTAGCAATTTTATTGACTTTTCACGAAAATATCACAATGTAATATTGAAACTATAACCTTGTCTGCTTAGTGCAGTCGGGATTTGCCGTGTTTATGCAGCCGATTTGACAATTCAAAACACCTTAGGAGCACACACCATTCGCCGTCCAATGAAAGCCCCGCCCACACCCCAAAAGGATGGGCCACGCGTTAATCGGGAGATCCGTGTCCCAGAGGTTATGCTAATCGACCAAGAAGGTTTGAACCGTGGCGTAACCCAAATTCTTGAAGCACTGCAGATCGCTGACGAAGCATCGCTGGATCTGGTGGAGATTGTGCCGAACGCGCAGCCGCCCGTTTGCAAAATTCTCGACTATGGTAAGTTCCGTTTTCTGGAACAAAAAAAGGCGGCGGAAATCCGCAAAAAACAAAAGATTGTTGAAATCAAGGAAATTAAACTGCGCCCGGGCATTGACGATCATGATTATGACGTAAAAATGCGAGCAGTAAGGCGGTTTTTCGAAGAAGGTGACAAGGTTAAACTAACTTTGCGGTTTCGAGGCCGAGAAATGGCGCATCAGAATCTGGGCTATCAGTTGCTTAACAAAGTTAAGGCGGAAACGCTGAATATTGCCAAGGTTGAAGCGGAACCCTCGATGGAGGGTCGTCAGATGGTCATGGTTCTGGCTCCAAAATAGGTCAACTTCTTGGTTTGACTGACAGTGCAAGGCGACAATTGAAATTGTCCGCTTTGCACTTTGCTGATCTTGCTATATGCAGTGCAGCAAATTGACACACTTCCACAACACTTGTCATCTTGCTGATCTGAAAAACCGCGAGGCAGACTTGACAATATGCTCTTGCAGCCGATTTGTTTGAAACAGAACTGGTTTACTTATATGAAAATGCGCAACATCGCCATCATCGCCCACGTTGACCACGGTAAGACTACACTTGTGGATAAGTTATTGCGACAGTCCGGTGCTTTTCGCGATAATCAGCGTGTAGACGAACGCGTAATGGACTCAAACGATCTGGAAAAAGAGCGGGGAATTACGATTCTTGCTAAGGCGACTTCCATCGTGTGGAAAGATACGCGTATTAACATCGTTGATACGCCCGGCCATGCCGACTTCGGTGGAGAGGTTGAGCGCATTTTATCTATGGTTGATGGTGCAATCGTTCTTGTCGATGCTGCAGAAGGGCCTATGCCGCAAACCAAATTCGTGGTCGGTAAAGCTTTGAAGATTGGTCTGAGACCAATTGTGGCTATCAACAAAGTTGATCGCCCAGACGCGCGCATCACAGAGGTTGTTAACGAAGTTTTCGACCTTTTTGCTGCTCTCGACGCAACCGACGAACAACTCGACTTTCCGATCCTTTACGGGTCATCTCGGCAGGGCTGGATGGCAAACGCCCCAGATGCCGAGCATACAGGAATGGACCCTTTGCTTGATTTAGTTTTGGAGCACGTTGCGCCGCCGACGATCGAAGAAGGTTCTTTCAAGATGCTTGGCACCTTGCTGGAAGCTAATGCCTATCTTGGGCGTATGATCACTGGCCGTGTATTTTCCGGTAATCTCAAAACCAACCAGCAAGTTAAAGTCCTAGATCGCAAGGGCAATATTGTTGAAACCGGTCGCGTTTCTAAGATTTTGGCATTCAGGGGTATTGAACGTACGCCCGTTGATGAGGCGGAAGCAGGCGATATTGTTGCGATCGCCGGACTGACAAAGTTTAACGTAGCTGATACACTCTGCGCGCCGGATATAACTGAGCCTTTGCAAGCCCAGCCGATCGATCCGCCTACTCTCTCAATGACCTTTATGGTCAATGATTCTCCCCTCGCCGGCACCGAAGGTGACAAGGTCACCAGCCGCATGATCCGCGCGCGCCTCTTCCAAGAAGCTGAAGGGAACGTGGCATTAAAAATTGAAGAATCTGCAGGTGCTGACTCTTACATTGTGTCCGGTCGCGGCGAATTGCAGCTCGGCATTCTCATTGAAACCATGCGTCGCGAAGGCTTTGAGCTTGGCGTGTCGCGGCCGAAGGTTGTATTCCAAAAGGACGAAAACGGCGATTTGCTCGAGCCTATCGAAGAAGTCGTAATCGATGTGGATGAAGAACATTCAGGCGTCGTTGTGCAGAAAATGGCTGAACGCAAAGCTGAAATGATCGAAATGCGCCCTTCCGGCGGCAACCGTTTGCGTTTGGTGTTTCATGCCCCGACGCGTGGCCTCATCGGCTACCAGAGCGAACTGCTCACCGATACGCGCGGCACGGCCATTATGAACCGCTTGTTCCATGCCTATGAGGGTTATAAAGGTGAAATCGCAGGGCGCCGCAACGGCGTGTTGCTCTCAAACGGTCAAGGCGAATCGGTAACTTACGCAATGTGGAAGCTCGAAGATCGTGGCCCTATGATGATAGAGCCTGGCATTAAAATCTATGAGGGAATGATAATCGGGGAGCACACTCGCGAGAATGATCTCGAAGTGAACGTTCTCAAAGGCAAACAACTGACAAACATTCGTGCGGCCGGTAAGGACGAAGCTGTTCGCCTCACCCCGCCAATCCGCATGAGTCTTGAAAAGGCACTGTCTTACATTCAGGATGACGAGCTGGTGGAAGTGACGCCAAAGAACATTCGTTTGCGCAAGATCTATCTCGACTCAAACGACCGTAAACGCTTTGGCCGCGCCAAGGAAGCCATGGGCGCGTAAGCGGCGCTCCTGAATAAAATGCAATGGATCACTGCGGGGAAAACGACTGTTTTCCTCGCCTTTTCATATGGTTCTGGCTTATAGTGTCGTCTACGAATCATTCTATTCGTCGTGATTTCCAATTGAAGAATTTGAGACTCAATGGCCGAAGTTGTATTCCCTGAAGAACCCTCTGACCCAAACGCCTATGGCGCGGACTCAATCAAGGTTTTGAAGGGTCTTGATGCGGTTCGCAAGCGCCCAGGTATGTATATCGGTGATACCGACGATGGCTCCGGCCTCCATCACATGATTTACGAAGTGGTAGATAATGCTATTGATGAGGCGCTCGCGGGTCATGCTGATCTAGTGACTGTAACTCTCAATGCTGATGGCTCGGTTAGTGTGACCGATAATGGTCGCGGCATCCCCACTGGAATGCATGAAGAGGGCGTATCTGCTGCCGAGGTCATCATGACCCAGTTGCATGCCGGCGGAAAGTTTGACCAAAACTCCTACAAAGTTTCCGGCGGATTGCACGGTGTTGGCGTTTCGGTGGTTAATGCTTTGTCTACCTCGCTAAAATTGCGTATCTGGCGCGATGACAAAGAGCACGAAATTAACTTTGCGCATGGCGATGCGGTCTCACCGTTGAAAGTTGTTGGTCAGGCGCCTCAGGTAAATGGTAAGCCCAAGCGTGGCACCGAAGTAAACTTCACTCCAAGTCAACTGACGTTTACCAATGTGGAGTTTGATTACAAAACTATAGAACATCGTTTGCGGGAATTGGCGTTTTTGAATTCCGGTGTGCGTGTTGTCCTTACAGATGCGCGCCATGCTGAAGTAAAACGCGAAGAACTTTATTATGAAGGCGGCCTTGAAGCGTTTGTGCGCTATTTAGACCGAGCCAAACAGCCTCTTATTGCCAAACCCATCTTAATGAAGGGCGAAAAAGATGGCATTGTTGTCGAAGTTGCGCTGTGGTGGAACGATTCCTACCACGAAAATGTGCTTCCCTTTACAAACAATATTCCTCAACGTGATGGCGGAACCCACATGGCGGGATTTCGCGGCGCGCTCACACGGCAGGTCACCGGCTATGGCGACAGCTCCGGACTAACAAAAAAAGAAAAAGTCGACATTACCGGCGATGATTGCCGTGAAGGTTTGACAGCCGTGCTCTCTGTGAAGGTGCCAGACCCCAAATTCTCCAGCCAAACCAAAGACAAACTGGTTTCAAGTGAAGTACGCCCGGTCGTTGAAAATATTCTAAATGAGACGCTGAGCCGCTGGTTTGAAGAACACCCTGGTGATGCCAAAACTGTGGTTGGCAAGGTCATTGAGGCAGCGGCAGCTCGCGAGGCTGCCCGAAAAGCAAGAGAACTAACCCGCCGCAAAGGTGCACTAGATATCGCATCTCTGCCCGGTAAGCTTGCCGATTGTCAGGAACGCGATCCGGCAAAAGCTGAGCTTTTCATCGTAGAAGGTGACTCTGCGGGAGGATCCGCCAAACAGGGGCGAAACCGAGAATATCAGGCGGTTTTGCCATTGCGCGGCAAGATTTTAAACGTTGAAAGGGCGCGTTTCGACAGAATGTTAGGCTCGCAAGAAATTGGCACTCTGATCACAGCGCTTGGCACCTCAATCGGTCGCGATGATTTTAACCCAGATAAGTTGCGCTACCATAAAATTATCATCATGACGGACGCAGATGTTGACGGCTCGCATATTCGAACACTCCTGCTGACATTTTTCTTCCGGCAAATGCCAGAGCTGATCAACCGTGGACATATCTATATCGCTCAACCGCCGCTTTACAAAGTGGCTAAGGGTAAATCAGAGCAATATGTCAAAGACGAGCGGGCACTTGAGGATTATCTGGTTACCAACGGCATGGAGGGTGCCGTGTTGCGTTTGGCTTCAGGTGAGGAGCGAGCTGGCGCGGATTTGCGTTCGGTCGTCGAAGAAGCCCGTCTGGTGCGCCAGGTTTTAACACAGCTGCACTCACGTTATGATCGCATAGCGGTGGAGCAGGCCGCCGTCGCCGGGGCGCTCAAGTCCCCTTTGTTGATTGATGAAGCCGAAACCGAGCGGCTGGCTCGCGATATCGCGAAGCGGTTGGATGCCCTTTCTGAAGAATTTGAACGCGGTTGGACCGGACTTGTGGACAATGGAAGCTATGTCTTTAGCCATGAAGTGCGTGGCGTAAAACATATATCCACATTGGATGCCGGCCTCTTGGCATCAGGTGAGGCGCGGAGGCTCGATGAACATGCCGCATCGCTCCGAGAGATATACTCCAAGCCGGCCACGCTGGTTCGTAAGGGCCACAGCACTCTGATCGCTGGCCCTAGCGCACTCGTGGACGTTGTGATGAACGCAGGGCGTGAAGGGCTTAAAACTCAGCGCTACAAAGGCTTGGGCGAAATGAACCCGGAACAGCTTTGGGAAACGACTTTGGATCGTAACGTGAGAACCCTGTTGCAGGTAAAGATAAAGGAAGTGGACGAGGCTGACGATATATTCGTAAAACTCATGGGCGACATTGTAGAGCCACGCCGCGATTTTATTCAAACCAATGCCCTTTCTGTGGCCAATCTTGACGTCTAGACCTGGGTCAAACTTATTAACCAGTTAGTGAGGTTCAATTTCAACATTTGCATGACGTCACTACCCTTAAGGACTTTTCAACAGTCTTAGGCGAATGTGTTAAGCTTATTTATGTGAATTTTGAGAGAAACCCGGTGCAGATAGACACTAAATTGATAGGTACCGGACACGAAGTACTCTCTTCCGTGTCGGATTTCTCACCTAACGGTTTTAAAAAAATCCGGCTTGGTGGTTTAGCAATTACGGTGTCAACACGCGACGAAGCTGCGAAATATCTTGTTCACTCTGCTTTGCATAAGCGCCCGGGGGTCAAACCTCTCTTCGTTACCTCTGCCAACGGTCAAGTATTGTCCATGTGCGCCAGAGATCCGGCGATACGGGCTCTTTTTGACAAGGCCGATTTGATTCATGCGGACGGACAACCGATGGTAGTAGCATCGCGACGTTATTGCAGTAATCCGCTCCCCGAAAGAGTTGCAACCACCGATTTGTTCCATGATGTTGCCAAAGTTGCAGAACGTTGGGGTGCCAGTTTCTATATACTTGGTGCCTGTGAGGCTATAAATGCTCGGGCGACAGCCAACATGAAAGAAATCTATCCTATGCTTAGCATTGCCGGACGCCGGAATGGTTATTTCAATGACGATGAAGAACTGGAAATAGTGCGCAAAATCAATGTCTTAGCGCCAGATATTTTGTGGGTATCGCTCGGTGCACCGTTGGAACAGCAATTTATTTGCCGAAATATTGCCAAGCTTACCAATGTCGGCGTGATTAAAACCGCCGGGGGGCTTTTGGATTTTGTTGCGGGAGAGCGCAAACGCGCGCCAAAATGGATGCAAGACTGGAGTTTGGAGTGGCTGTATCGAACGTGGCTGGAACCGACAAGGTTAGGGCCGCGCTACTTGGAAACAAATCTGCATTCCGTGCGGCTATTGGCGACTCAATCCGGAGATTTGTAGTCAGATCATTTAGTCTAAGACAATAATTTCTGTATTCAGTTTTGCAAATATATCCGATTTCATTGATTGACTCTGAGTGAGGTATAGAAATTGAACCTCATATTATGAAACAGGTACACTCTACCACTCTGAATATCTATACTGATTTCAATTCTCAGACCCTTATTAGAAATTGGCTGGAATTAGAACAGTTCGGAGTTATAACGGCTTTTCAGCGCTTTGATTTTATACGTTTGATGGCAAAGCATGTCTTAGACTCCCACAACTCAGAACTGCGTATCTGTGAAATAGTTGATGCGGATGGAAAACCGCTCATGATCCTCCCAATGATGCTGCGTAAGACCCGGTATGCTTATGTTTTAGAATGGCTTGATCTTGGATTATCTGACTATTGTCTCCCGTTACTCTCAAAGGATGTGGCCAGTTTTCCTGTACAAATGAAGGCGCAACTCGGCCAAATAGTGGCAAAACTCGGCCACGTTGATTTCGTGCATTTGGCCAAAATGCCGGCAACTTTTGACGGCGTTCAAAATCCTCTGATGCAGTTGCGCCATGTATTGCCGATGGGTGCCGCAACCTTTCCAAAATCCTTAGGAAGCTCCGACGCCGTAACGGCGTTTCATAAATCCGGGATTCATGAGGATTATCGCAAGCGCTTGCGTAAACTCGAACGCGATGGCCGTGCGCCGGATTGGGTCATGGCCAAAACCACGGTCGAGGTGGAGACCCTGTTTGTTGCGCTGGTTGTACTACGTAAAGAGCGCTTCGCTAAGCTTGAGCGTATCGATAACTTGCAAGAGCAGGCCATACAGAACTTTTATCTTGAGTTGGCCAAAACCGGATGTGCGGACGGCTCCGTCTGTTTGATTGCTCTGCGGTTTAACGGCGAGATCGTAGCGGTTCAGTATGGCTTGGTTCATGGGGACCGCTGCGTGGTGATTATGGTGGGAGCCGAGACGCAGATATGGCGCTCCGCATCTCCCGGGCTAATTAATTTCGTGCGGATGGCGGATTGGACGATTGAACAAGGTTTGAAAATTTTTGATCTTGGCGTCGGCGATCTGGCCTACAAAAAGCGGCTGTCACCGGAACCGTGTGCCCTTTATGAAATGCATCACGCCATAACCGTTAGAGGCCGTCTTTTTGTGATGCTCGGGCGTGGCAAGCGCTTTTTGCGTGCAACACTGGCGGCTCATCCGCGATGGAACAATCGGGTGCGAAAAATGTTTGGCAAGTAGACCACGAAGAAGTTAAAACGCAACCTATGGTTTTTTAACTTGGCGATGTCCGGGAGACAGATATGCAAAACAAACTTGATCAATTAAAGTCAATGACTGTGGTGGTGTCTGATACCGGCGACATGGAGACAATCCGCACTTTCAAGCCCACCGACGCCACGACAAATCCTTCGTTGATTTTGAAAGCGGCGCAAATGCCAGCCTACTCGGGGTTGGTTGATGAAGCTGTGACGTGGGGCAAAGCTCATAAAGCGTCAGTTCAAGCCGTAACGCAGCGACTTGCCGTGAATTTTGGCAGCGAATTGTCCAAGATTGTTCCTGGCCGGGTCTCTACCGAGGTTGATGCGGATTTGTCATTTAATACGGCAGAGACTGTCGCGCGGGCCCGCGAAATTATTGCCGATTATGCCAGCCGGGGCATAGGTAAAGAGCGCGTGTTGATCAAAGTTGCTTCAACTTGGGAAGGCATCCGCGCCGCAGAGCTTTTGCAAAAAGAAGGCATTGATTGTAATTTGACGCTGCTGTTCAGCTTGGCGCAGGCCGTGGCCTGTGGCGACGCCGGCGTGTTTTTAATCTCGCCGTTCGTCGGACGCATTTTAGACTGGCATGTCAAAAATGATGGCAAAACCTTTACTGCCGAAGAAGATCCGGGCGTAATCTCCGTGCGAAGTATTTATGCCTATTATCGCGCTTACGGCATTAAAACCGTCGTGATGGGGGCTTCTTTCCGCAATACCGGGGAAATTGAAGCGCTGGCTGGTTGCGACCGATTAACAATCGCGCCGCAATTGCTGGATGCGCTTATGAAAGATGAAGGCACATTGGTGCGCAAACTTGACCCGGCCATCGCCGCTAAAAATGCCCCTGCAAAAATCAGCGTTGACGAAAATACCTTCCGGTTTTTGATGAACGAGGATGCAATGGCCACTGAAAAGCTCTCCGAAGGCATCCGCGGGTTTGTGAAAGATTTGCGCACGCTGCGGGACATCATCAGTAAGCGGATATGAAACCGCTGTAATTAGAGCAAGCGCATAAATGTTCTTGCTTTGATCCCTTAACTGGTTACCATGATTTCCAAGACTGAGCTCTCTCGATAGGTTTTGGCCTGTTTGAAAGTGAGTTCTTGTCCTTGGGGGAAAGGGTTTCCATGGTTGTGCGTATTGCAACGGTTGCGTTTGAAGGCATTGAGGCGCGGCCTGTGGACGTTCAGGTGCAAATTTCTTCCGGAAATGTGCATTTTTCGTTGGTTGGCTTGGGCGATAAGGCCGTAGGCGAATCGCGTGAAAGGGTGCGGGCGGCGCTTAACGCGTCCGGGCTGGCGATGCCGGCCAAGCGCATCACCGTCAATCTGGCTCCGGCCGATATGCCAAAAGAAGGCAGCCATTACGATCTGCCGATTGCCCTTGGCATTATGGCCGCAATCGGCGCTATTCCAGCCGATGCTTTGGCGGGCTTCACCATTTTGGGAGAATTGGCGCTCGATGGCTCTGTGAGCCGCGTTGCCGGTGTGCTTCCAGCGGCGATGGCGGCCACCGCGCGCGGCCACGGCTTGATCTGTTCCAGTGAAGACGGGCCAGAGGCAGCTTGAGCCTCGTCCGAGATTGAGATTCTGGCTCCGCGATCCTTGATCCAATTGGCCAACCATTTTAAAGGGACGCAAGTTATGTTGCGACCGCAACCTGCAATTCGCGCGCAAGGTGGCTCCCTGCCCGATATGTGCGATATTCGCGGTCAGGAAACCGCAAAACGCGCCATGGAAATTGCGGCGGCCGGCGGGCATAATTTTCTAATGTCCGGCCCGCCGGGCGCGGGCAAAAGCATGTTGGCAGCGCGGTTGCCGTCTATTTTACCGGCGCTCAACCCGCGTGAGTTGCTTGAAGTCTCAATGATTCATTCCGTGGCAGGGAATTTGGCGGGCGGCGCCCTCACAGACAGACGGCCGTTTCGCTCGCCGCACCACTCCGCGTCGATGGCAGCTTTGGTGGGCGGTGGCATCCGTGCGCGGCCCGGTGAGGTTTCTCTGGCGCACAACGGCGTATTGTTTCTTGACGAATTTCCGGAGTTTCAGCCGCAGGTTCTGGACTCCCTGCGCCAGCCAATTGAGACGGGGGAGGTCAATGTGTCACGCGCAAATCATCGCGTGGTGTATCCGGCGCGGTTTCAATTGATAGCGGCGATGAATCCCTGCCGCTGCGGGCGCGCCACAGAACCGGGCTTTGCCTGCAAACGTCAGCCAAACGAGCGGTGCATA
>JAYTYD010000099.1:0-2561 GCA_043742625.1 Methylovirgula sp.
TCCACATTAGGGCGCACGGAAGGCACTTTGTCTCCGGTCAGGCGCAAGGCCTCTCCGGCAAAAAACGCAAAAATCTGTCCGGCGCGGGCGGTTTCGCCAATGGCTTCCGGCAGTGTTTTGCCTTCTTCGCGCGCCAGCAGGCGGCCAAGCTCGTCCTTGCGGGCAAGAATTTCCAGCGAGATGCGGTTCAGCACATCAAAACGCTCTTGCGGGGTAGATTTAGACCATATTTTGAACCCGGCACGAGCCGCCTCTATGGCTTTAAGCGTTTGCGCCGCGTCGGCTTGGGCATATTCGCCAATCACGTCGCGCGTGTCAGATGGATTGATGTTCTGTGTCAGGTTCGCGCCATCAAGCCATTCTCCCGCAATAAAGTTCTTGAAAACAGACATATTATTTTCCTTAGATAAGGCCCCGTTTGGCCAGATTTCGCATGAGAGCGGAGACGCCAAAAGTCCATGGCGCGCAGGTGGCAGAGCTTTGCATGATATTGGTCAGTGTGCCGAGTTTTTCGGACGATACCGCGACAATATCGCCCATTTTATGGGTGAAGCCCTTGCCCGGCGCGTCGCGGTCGGCAATCGGCGCAAACATAGTGCCAAGAAACAGCGCTGCCCCGTCCGGATATTGATGATGCGCGCCGATCATTTGCTTGACCAGATCGGCCGGATCCCGGCTGATTTTTGCAATCGAAGAGCCGCCCTCCAGATGATAGCCGTCCGGTCCGTCAACCTCGAGGTGGACATAGGCTTGCCGCACATCATCAAGCGAAAAGCCGGCATCAAAAAACCTCAGAAACGGCCCGATAGCGCACGAAGCGTTATTGTCTTTGGCTTTGCCCAGCAACAGCGCCGAGCGGCCTTCCACATCGCGCAAGTTCACATCATTGCCCAGTGTCGCGCCGATTATTTTGCCCGCACTGGACACGGCAAGCACGATTTCCGGCTCTGGATTGTTCCAGGTTGACACCGGATGCAGTCCGGCGTCCGCGCCAAGCCCGACCGAGGACATCTGTTGCGCTTTGGTAAAAATTTCTGCGTCCGGCCCGATGCCCACTTCAAGATATTGCGACCACGCGCCTTTATCCATCAACACCTGCTTGAGCGCCATCGCCTGCTCTGAGCCGGGCTTTAGTTTCGAAAGGTCATCGCCGATCAACGCTGTAATTTCTCGGCGCAGTTCCACTGCCGCTTCGGCATTGCCGCGCGCCCGCTCCTCAATCACCCGCTCCAGCATGGACGTGGCAAAGGTTACGCCCGCGGCCTTGATTGCCTGCAAGTCAAACGGCGCGAGAATGTGCGGCAGTGCTGGATTGCGACCGGCCTCCCCCGCATTGGCGAGCAGCGCGTCCAATGTGGCAAAAACCTCGCCCTTGGCGCTGCGCATCTCGCCGGCCGGGTCGGCAACCTCACACAAATCCCGCATGGTCGGGAACGCGGCGGATATATCCACCACGTCTTCCCCGCGCAGCACGCACACCGATGGGCCGCCCAAATTTGGCCGCCAAACCCGTAACGCCAGCGCCCCGGCAGTGCCATCTTTAGGTAGAACTGCAGATTTTTGCAAAGAAAGCGGGGATAGAGACATGGTTGCTCCTAGCTAAAGCGAATATGTTGAGGCAAACTTGACGTTGTTGCTTGCATTCTTTAGCCTCTGACATGCTAGCCTTCAACGACTATTTCCGTTCAAATGTAAAAAGTGGCCGTGAAGTCCGCATTCAACACATAACACCAACACATAACACCAAAGCAAAACGCCATCCCAACAACAAGGCAAAGATGATGACCAACATTGCTCAGCAGCGCCGCGCGTCTCAAGATGCCGCGCCCACCCAGCGTTTGGCGAAGGCTGAGATTGTTTATGATTTTATTCGGGATGCCATTCTCAAAGGAAAAATCGAACCGGGCGCGATCATTGATAAGTCTAAACTGTGCGATCAGCTCAACGTCTCGCGGTTTCCTGTCACCACCGCCATCAACAGGCTGGCTTTTGAACGCTTGGTGATCATAGAGCCACAACATGGCTCGTTCGTCTCCAAAATTTCGGTGCATGACGCGCGTGAATTTTTGCGCATCCGCCGCGCGCTAGAAACCGACATCGCCGCTCAGGCCGCTGCCGAATTGCCCGAAGAGGCGCGCGAGGCCCTGCGCCGTAACATCCGCTATCAGCAAGCCGCCGCCGAAGCCGAAGATACAGTCGGGTTTTATGTGCTGGATTTCGAATTCCACCAAACAATCGTCATCGGCTTGCAGCTCAATCAGAGCAACGAAATTCTAAAGGGTTTACGCGCCCATGCTGAGCGGGTGCGCCACATTCTGGCCCCGCATAAAAGCCGGTTGAGCGCGATTTTCAAAGAGCATTACGCCATTTGGCAAGCAATTGATGCGCGTGACGCTGCCGGTGCGACAGCAGCCATGCGTACGCATCTGGATCAGACAATCGGAACCTTTGAGGGCGTTGTCAAAGCCCGCCCTGATCTCTTCGCTTAAGGAACTCTCGTGCGCCACTCCCGTGCGCATCGCACAAATTAAAACAAATACCGGATCCCGCGCGCTGGTTTG
>JAYTYD010000100.1:0-4638 GCA_043742625.1 Methylovirgula sp.
CCCGCTTCTGGGAGAAAAATCCCAGCCTCACATCCGAGGAATATGCCACAGATTGGTCAAAAATTTCCAATTATCGTGGCCAGAATTCCAATATGCATCTCACCGAAGCCTTGATGGCGGCGTTTGAGGCGACGCGCGACAACACCTACCTCGATATGGCCAGCAGCATTGCGCAAAACCTGATCCAGCGCATTACCGCTCAAAATCAGTGGCGTCTGCCGGAACATTTCAATGCCAACTGGCAAATCGATACTGAAACCGATCAAGGGGATCCGGTATTTCGTCCGGCAGGCTCCACACCAGGGCACTGGCTGGAATGGTCGCGCCTGCTTTTGCAGCTTTGGGAGCTCGGCAAGCGCGAGCAGGGGTGGCTTCCTGTAGCCTCAAAAAAGCTCTTTGCGCAGTCAATTTCCGAAGGGTGGGACAAAACTAGGGGCGGCTTTTACTACACTGTGGATTTTACAGGGCAGCCGCTGTGGCGCGACAGGCTGTGGTGGCCCACCTGCGAGGGCATCGGCGCGGCAACCTACCTAGCCAATCTTGATACTGATCCCCACTATGAGGTTTGGTATGAAAAGCTCTGGGGCTGGACAAATGCCAATTTGCTGAACCGCAAAACCAACGGTTGGTACATGCAGCTTGATGACAACCTCGCCCCGCTGCAGCACATATTTACCGGACAGCCTGACATGTATCACGCGCTGCAAGCCGCGTTGATTCCGCTTTTTACCACCAATGCCAGCCTTGCGTCGACAATCGGGGCGGGGAAACCTGACTAGCTGGTCAAGAACCGATAAGCGACTGACGATTTGTGTTTGCCAAGCGCAAAAAAAGGGAGTTCGATAGGGGTTAAGCGGCGATGTTTCAGTTTTGACACGACGTTTTTAAAACCAACACACAATCATATCGACGGGAGATTTCCATGCGACATTTCTGGAAAAAATCACTTGGTGTTGCGGCCGCGGCAGTGTTGCTTGGCACGACAGCCCTTTGCGCCAAAACTCTGGTCTATTGCTCCGAAGGCAGCCCCGAAAATTTCACTCCGGCGCTTAACACCACTGGCACCAGCCTTGACGCCGCCCGCCCTGTCTACAGCCAGCTTGTGCAATTCGAGCGCGGCAGCACCAATGTCATACCGGATCTTGCTGAAAAATGGGATGTTTCAGCCGACGGCAAAACCATTGTGTTCCATCTGCGCAAGGGCGTAAAGTTTCACTCCGGCGTTGGCGGCTTTACCCCGACCCGTGACATGAACGCTGACGACGTGCTGTTTTCGTTCAACCGCCAGTGGATGCCGGACCACCCCTACTCCAAAGTTTCGGGCGGCAAATACGATTATTTTAACGATATGGATATGCCCACCCTGCTCGACAAAATTGAGAAGATTGACGACCTCACGGTAAAAATGACCCTCAAAGAACCAAATGCGCCGATCATGGCCAATTTGGCGATGGACTTTGCCACCATTCAGTCGGCAGAATATGCGTCTTTCCTCGATAAAGCCGGTAAAAAAGAACAGTTCGATCAAATTCCTGTCGGCACCGGACCGTTCCAGTTTGTCACTTACCAAAAAGATGCGGTTATCCGCTTTAAGGCATTCGACAAATATTTCGCAGGCAAGGCAAAAATTGACGATCTGGTCTATGCCATAACGCCGGATCCTACCGCCCGGCTGGCCAAACTGCGCGCCGGCGAATGTCATGTGGCGGTTTCACCGCGTCCGGCTGATTTGGCTGAAATCGGTAAAGACCCGGCCCTCGATTTGAAAAGCCAACCCGGCCTTAACATCGCTTATCTGGCTTTCAATACCCAGAAAAAGCCTTTTGATGACAAAAAGGTGCGCCAAGCCATTAGCATGGGCATCGATCAAGCCGCCATCATTAAGGATGTGTATCTGGGTGCGGGCCAAGCCGCCAAAAACCTGATGCCGCCCACCATCTGGGGCTATAATGACAAGGTCGAGGGTTACAAATATGACCCGGCAAAAGCCGCGGCAATGTTAAAAGAAGCCGGCGTGACCGGGCCGCTTGACGTTGATTTGTGGTGGATGCCTGTGCAGCGGCCCTATAATCCGAACGCTAAGAAAATCGCTGAAATGATGCAGGCGGATTTAGCCAAGCTCGGCCTGAATGCCAAGCTGGTCTCTTACGAGTGGGGCGAGTATCGCAAGCGTTTGCAGAATGGCGAACATATGCTTGGGCAGCTCGGCTGGACCGGCGACAATGGCGATCCGGATAATTTCTTCTTCCTGCTCGGCTGTGCCGCCGCGCGCCCGGGCGGACAAAACCTGGCCAAATGGTGCAATAAGGACTTTGATGATCGTATGCTCAAAGCCCGCACCAGCTTTGATGTGAAAGAGCGCACCAAGCTCTATGAAGAGATGCAGGTAATCCAGCATGAGGAAGCCCCCGTGTTCACCATCGCTCATTCCGTGGTGTTTGAACCTACCCGTAAGGAAGTCATGGATTGGAAAATCAGTCCGCTTGGCCGTCATGAGTTTTATGGCGTCGACCTGAAATAAAATCACCGCGTCCCTCTTCCTCACCCGCCTTCGCGGGAGGGGAAGAATTTTGAGGTCAAGCCCTCCGCCGGGTCTCTTTCGGGGGAGGGCTTGCGTAGCGACTTTTCGCCTTTTAAACGCTTCGAAATCTGCAAAATGATTAAGTATTTTTTAAATCGCGTTCTCCTCACGATTCCCACTTTCGTGGCTCTGATGTTTGTCACTTTCGCGGCCATCCGGCTTGTGCCGGGAGACCCTGTTGAGGTGCGCACCGGCGAACATGGTATTACGCCGGAGCGGCTCGCCTTTTTCCGCCACGAGCTGGGCCTTGACCAGCCGGTTTGGAAACAGTTTTTTGATTATGTCTGGGCGCTGCTCCATGGTGATTTCGGCACGTCGGTTGTCACCAGTTCACCGGTTGTCACAGAATTTTTGACGCTCTTCCCCGCCACACTCGAACTGTCGTTTTTCGCGATGTTGATTGCCGTCGCCATTGGTGTTCCGGCAGGCGCTGTGGCTGCCGTTAAGCGCGGATCGCTTTATGATCAAACCCTCATGGGCATATCCTTGGTTGGGTATTCCATGCCGATATTCTGGTGGGGCCTGCTGCTCATCATGTTTATAGCAGAGGGCTTGCATCTAACGCCGGTTTCAGGCCGCGTCGACTTGATCAAATATTTCTATGATCCCGTCACCGGTTTTATGACCATCGATGCGCTTTTATCTGATCAGAAGGGTGCATTTTGGGATGCCGTGCATCATCTCATCCTGCCCAGCTTTGTGCTGGCCACCGTGCCGCTGGCGGTGGTGGCGCGCATGACGCGTTCCTCAATGCTCGAAGTGTTGTCAGAAGATTATGTGCGCACCGCGCGCGCCAAAGGTCTCTCCGGCTTCCGCGTCATTGGCATCCACGCCCTGCGCAATGCGCTCATTCCCGTCGTCACTGTCATTGGGCTTCAGGTCGGCACATTGCTGGCCGGCGCTGTGCTCACCGAGACAATTTTCTCTTGGCCCGGAGTCGGGCACTGGCTGATCGAAAGCCTGGCCCGCCGCGACTATCCGGCGCTTCAAGGTGGCATTATGCTGATTTCCATGGTGGTTATTGTTGTCAATGTGATCATCGACGTACTTTACGGCGTCATTAACCCGAGAATTCGACATGGATAACATCTCTGCGGTTTCGCCCGCTCCCAGAGCGCCTGCTCCGCCCGGCCCGTTAGCGTCGTTCTGGTATGCCTTCCGCGAAAACCGCGGCGCGACCATTGGCCTCTATCTTGTTGCCACCATTATCATAATCGCGCTGATGGCCGATATTCTGGCGCCCTACTCCCCCTTCGAGCAATATCGCGATGCGGTGCTCGCGCCGCCGGTTTGGAGCACAGGCGGCTCATGGCGTTTCATTTTGGGCACGGACGACTTGGGCCGCGATATGGTCTCCCGCCTGCTTTATGGCGCGCGGGTATCGCTACTTATCGGCCTCGCCGTGATGGGCATCTCGATGGTGGTTGGAATTTTATTAGGGCTGGCGGCTGCCTCGGCTGGCGGCATCGTTGATGTGATCATCACCCGCGTGATGGATCTAATTTTGGCGGTGCCCAGCCTTGTGCTGGAAATTCTCATTGTTGCCATGCTCGGTCCAAGCTTAACTAACACCATCATCGTTATCACCATTGTCTACATGCCGCGTTATGTCCGGCTGGTTCGCGCCTCGGCGATGGCCGAAATGAGCAAGGATTATGTCACCGCCGCCCGCGTCATCGGCGTTAAAAAGCTGCGTTTGATGTTCGTCACCATCCTTCCAAACTGCCTTGCGCCACTCATTGTACAGGCGGCGCTCGGCGTATCGGATGCTATTTTGGAAGCCGCCGCCCTCGGATTTTTGGGATTGGGAGCGCAGGCACCCATTCCTGAGTGGGGTTCGATGCTGGCCGATGCGCGCAATCTTATTCGATCAAACCCCGGCGTCGTCACTATGCCCGGCCTTTGCATTCTTGTCACAGTTATAGCCATTAACCTCACCGGCGACGGCTTGCGCGACGCGCTTGACCCGAAAATGCGGAGGTCGTGATGTCCTTGCTTGAAATCCGCAATCTATCCGTCTCTTTCGCCACCCGCGGCGGTGCGTTCAAAGCTGTTGA
>JAYTYD010000101.1:0-4482 GCA_043742625.1 Methylovirgula sp.
GAGAGATCACATGCGGTAAGCGCGGCTCGCTCGTCCTCGTCTAGAGCGGGCGCGGCGAAGCGCTCCCCCTTTGGCAACAAGGCGTCAATTTCCGCCACCGACAATTTGCGAACCAGAGCCAAGCTTCCCAGCAGGTTGGCGCGTGGCGTTTCCGCTTTCATAATGTGCTGCGCTGCGGCTTTAACGCGGAAAGCGTCAAACACTAATAGGCCGATTGCTGATCTGTCTTTTGAGCCGGCAAAACGATGGTTTATGCCCCACTCTTTCATCACATCACCGGCCGGACGGCGGCGTGTGTCGATTTCGGTGAGAATTTCAAGGGCGGCGGAGATGCGAGCTATAGGAGTCATCCGCATCCCTTAGAGACTCTTTGAGTTTATCGCGAGCAAATTCTGACTGAAGAGCGGCATGAGCGCAAAATTGGCGCAATTGCACGTCATCTTGTGCCGGATTATCCAAAAGATGGAGCTAAAATGCCAAAAATTATTCGACCCATTCTCGCCGTTGTTGTTGCGCTCGGGCTTTCCGCGTGCGCACCTCCCCCGCCACCTGAAATGACAGAGGCACCGCCACCGCCACAAAAGCGCTGTGTCGATGTAAAGATGGATCTCGATACGCATCGCAATTGTCGATGACAACGCAACTTTAAAGGCCAACTGCGGGCGGCCTTTAAAATTATGCGCGGCTCTGATAATTCGGGCTTTCACGGGTAATCGTCACATCGTGCACATGACTTTCCCGCAAACCAGCCGATGAAATCCGCACAAATTGAGCTTTCTCCTGTAGATCTTGGATGGTTTTGGCGCCGACATAGCCCATGGCTGCTCGTAAACCGCCAATAAGCTGATGTAAAACGCTGCCAACAGGTCCACGATACGGAACTTGCCCTTCGATCCCTTCAGGAACCAGCTTTAGAGTGTCTTTGATATCCTGCTGAAAGTAGCGGTCGGCGGAGCCGCGCGCCATTGCCCCAACCGAACCCATGCCGCGATAACTTTTATATGAACGGCCCTGATACAAAAATACTTCGCCCGGGCTTTCATCCGTTCCGGCCAGCAGAGAGCCAATCATCACACAATCCGCGCCGCCTGCAATCGCCTTAGCCAGATCGCCGGAAAACTTTATCCCGCCATCGCCGATAACGGGAATGTTTTGTTTGCGGGCTGCCTCAGCTGCATCAATAATTGCGGCGAGCTGCGGGACGCCAACGCCCGCGACGATTCGGGTCGTGCAAATTGAGCCTGGGCCTATGCCAACCTTTACAGCATCCGCGCCTGCATCAATCAATGCCTTCGCGCCATCGGCTGTTGCGATATTTCCGGCGATTATCGCCACACTGTTTGTCAGCTTTTTCACACGTCTGACCTGATCAAGCACCATTTGGCTGTGACCATGTGCAGTATCAATAACGATGCAATCGACCCCGGCATCTATTAGCATCTCTGCCCTATGAAATCCCTTTTCGCCGACTGTTGACGCAGCCGCCACACGTAAACGCCCTGAATTATCTTTGCTGGCGTGCGGATGCAGCGTGGCCTTTTCGATGTCTTTAACTGTAATTAAACCGACACAGTGTTCCGAGTCGTCAATGACGAGCAATTTTTCAATGCGGTGCTGGTGCAGCAACTTGCGTGCGGACTCTTTACTTACCCCGCCCTCGCGCACAGTTATGAGTTGCTTGGTCATCAATTCTGAAACGGCTTGCATCGGATTTTCAGCGAAACGGACATCGCGGTTGGTTAGAATGCCAACCAGCTTGCCGGATCGCTCAATAACAGGAATACCGGAGATGCTGTTGTCGCTCATCAACTTCAAGGCATCAGCAAGTGTTTGATCGGGGAAAATGGTAATGGGGTTGATCACCATGCCGCTTTCAAAGCGTTTAACCTTGCGCACTTCTTCAGCTTGCTCATGCGGCTCCAAATTGCGGTGAATAACGCCGATCCCGCCCGCCTGCGCCATTGCTATTGCAAGACGCGCCTCAGTCACCGTGTCCATGGCGGCTGAAAGGATGGGAAGATTGAGCCAAATGTCTTTGGTCAATCGCCCTCTAACATTGACTTCGGACGGCATCACTTCGGAATGGCCGGGCTTGAGCAACACGTCGTCAAAAGCAAGGGCCTCAACAAATGTCGGCCGCAGAATTTTACTGGATGAATAAGGGACAGACATTGCCTACTCCATACGCGCAACTGGGGCGCGTGAAAAACATAAAAGGCAACATGGCTGAGCCAAGGAACCTTGCGAGAGCTGGCATTGGCTCTTAGCATGGGTCAGCGTCATGTCAAAAGACAAATGAAGTGCAGCGTCCATTTTTCACCGCCCAAGGAAACCAAATGCCGAGCCCAAACAAGATTGACCGCGCCATCCTACATTTTGTAAGTGCCGGACAATGGCAAGATTGGCTGGTGGAACATGCCTGTTCCGGAAATGCGATATGGCTCAAAATATCTAAAAAGCAAACAGCACACCCGAGTGTCACCTATCAAGAGGCGCTCGATGCAGCGCTCTGCCACGGCTGGATAGATGGTCAAAAAGACAAGCTAGATGAAATCTTCTGGATTCAACGCTTTTCGCAGCGCACTAAGAAAAGTCCATGGTCACAAATCAATCGGGAAAAGTGCCTAAAGCTAATCGAGACCGGTGCAATGCAAGCACGCGGACTCGCTGAAATTAGCTCCGCCCAAAAAGATGGCCGCTGGGAAAAAGCCTATGCGGCAGGGAAAAACATGCAAGTTCCTGAAGACTTCCTGGCGGCTTTAAGCGAGCACCCGGAAGCCTGGACAACCTATAAAAACCTCAACCGCCAAAATCTGTTCGTGATTGACTATCAGCTGCAACAACCAAAAAAGCCCGAAACGCGTGAAAAACGGCTTCGAGCTTTCATAGAAATGCTAGCAAGGGGCGAGAAGCCGCGCCCATGATCGCGTTCAATGCGAAGAAGGCAATTTGCTGCCATCAAGCATACGCACTTCCGATGCCATCAAGCCGTTTTTGCCATCACCAAACCGCACCAACACACCGTCACCGGGCTTCAATTCGGCTATACCGAACTTACGCAGCGTTTCCATATGCACAAATACGTCCTCTGTGCCTTCTCCGCGGGTTACAAAACCGAACCCCTTGGTGCGGTTAAACCATTTCACCACTGCAATTTCAAATCCGCTTGTCGGAACCACCTGAACGTGGGTGCGCGGTGCCTGAGTTAAGGAAGGGTGAACCGCAGTTGACTCATCAATCGAGAGCACTCGAAACACTTGATAACCTTTTTGGCGTTGATGCACTTCACAAACAATGCGCGCACCCTCCGCCACAGTTTGAAAGCCATCCCGGCGTACAATCGTCACGTGAAGCAAGACGTCCGCCATGTCAACCGCGTCCGGAACAATGAAGCCATAACCCTTTGAGACGTCAAACCACTTGATGCGGCCCGAAATTTCAATCAGGTCAAGGCCACCCGTTTCAGCATCTCCAAGCAGAAGGCTAGTGCCAACATTAGCTGTTGTATCCTTGACGCTCAATTTAACCCCCAACCCGTACACTGTCCGAATCAAAAAGCTCATTGACTCTCAATATGAAGATACCATCCTCTCATCTCCAACAAATATGAATTTTTCCCTACCCACACCTATTCTCGTAAAACACCGGTCGAATATTTTAAATCCGAGCCGTTATCGCTTTGGTGCGCAGATAGGCCTTAACGCCATCCAATCCCTTCTCCCGTCCAAAACCGGAGTTTCGATTGCCGCCAAAAGGTACTTCAATGCCGCCCGCATAATATTCATTGATATAAACCTGCCCCGCGTCGACGTCCCGGGCAAAACTTAAAGCCTTTGAGATATCCTTGGTATAAATCCCGGCAGCCAGAGCAAAATTGGTGCAATTTGCCGCGTGCAACGCTTCTTCATATGACTCAACCACTTGAACCACCATGACAGGGCCAAAAATTTCTTCCTGTACCAAGCGATCTTGCATTTTCACACCATCAATAATTGTGGGCTCGAAGAACCAGCCTTTACCCGTTTGCGGATCATGCGTGGATGATCCGCCTGTGGCGACGACCAGCCCGCGTTGCTTGGCGTCATTGACGCAGGCCTGAATGCGGTTGAGTTGAAGCGTGGTGTTAATTGCGCCGATATCGAGGTTGCGCAGTCCGTGACCGATTGTCAGAGCCTTGGAAGCAGCAGAAAATTTTTCCAATACTTCGGCATGAATTTTTCGTTCAACAATGAGCCGGGATCCCGCCGAACAAACTTGCCCGGCGTTTGAGTAAATTGCCCAGCGCGCGCCATCCACGGCGGAGGCTATGTCTGCATCGTTCAAAACCACCAATGGCGATTTGCCGCCAAGCTCAAGTGTGACGCTGGCAACGTGGTCCGCGGCACTCTTCATTGTGGCGATTCCGGTTTGCACCGAGCCGGTAAAAGTAATGTGGCGCACGAGCGGATGTGCCACTAGCGCAGCACCTGCAACCGGCCCGGT
>JAYTYD010000102.1:0-2097 GCA_043742625.1 Methylovirgula sp.
CTTCGATGGGGCAGGATGAGACAGGGTTTGCAGCTGTAGCGGAAACAACACGTTTCCTGCATTATTTCAATGACATGCCTGATCGTCGCCAGCAGGGCAAGGTGGATTATCCGCTGGCTGAAATCCTGCTGTTGTGCCTGATGGCGGTGCTGGCGGGGGCCGAGGCCTTCACTGACATCGCCCGCTTTGGCGAAAAGAAGATCGATCTCCTGCGCCGCTTCCGGCCATTTGCCAACGGCACGCCTTCGCACGACCACCTGGGCGATATTTTTGCCACGCTCGATGCGCCGGCCTTCCAGCAATGCTTTGTTGCCTGGGTTGCGGCGACGACCAACACGTCTGCCGAGGTCATCGCCATCGATGGCAAGACCTCGCGCCGGTCCTACCAGAGCAAGGGTTCCAAGGACGCGATCCATATGGTGTCGGCTTTTGCCGCCCGCCAGCGGCTCGTGCTGGGTCAGGTCAAGGTTAACGAAAAATCCAATGAAATCATTGCTATACCGGCTTTGCTCGACATGATGTCGATTGAAGGCGCGGTCATCACGATCGATGCGATGGGCTGCCAGCGCAAGATTGCGGAAAAGATCATCACCAAGAAGGCAGATTATATCTTGGCTCTCAAAGGCAACCAAAGCAAGCTGCACGAGGATATCAAGATTTTCGTTAATGAGCAGAAAACAAAAAACTACGAAGACACCACCATCAGCGTGGAAGAGACTTTCGATGGCGACCATGGCCGGATTGAAACCAGGAGATGCACCGTCATCAGCGATGTCAAATGGCTGCAGGATGATCACAACTGGCCGGGACTGAAAGGCGTTGTTGTCATCGAAAGCCAACGCGAGATTGCCAGCAAAATCACCCGCGAGATGCGGTTCTACATCACTTCACTGGAGCTCCTGGCCCACGCCATCGGCCCGATGGTGCGCGCCCACTGGGCCATCGAAAACTCGCTGCATTGGGTCATGGACATGGTTTTCCGCGACGACGAATGCCGGGTGAGAACTGAAAATGCCCCGGCAAACTTCGCGACCTTCCGGCACATGGCTTATAATATCGCCCGAAAAGCGCCCGGAAAGGACTCAATCCGCCTGCGCCGCAAAACCGCAGCATGGGATGACGACTATCTCGCAAGCCTCATTGCAGCGTAAATTTTTTCACCCGATTCCCCTGGCCAGGCAAATGCGTCCCCTGCGCTGGATTTCCGGCTGCAGCGCCGATTTCGTGCGGGTGGCTGGCGAAAACTTTGCGGCCCGCTCCAGATTCTGGGCAGCGCGCCCTGGCCCGCGCGCTTTGATTCGGCGTCTGCAAAGGGGCTTAGAAGGGGGCGAGTTGAGCACGATTTGCACGTCAATGCTCAGGCGTAGCGCTGCAAACATCCGAGTCGCGCGCGGCGATTGCGCGTCGCTGCTATCTTGGTGTCCTTGCGTCATCATCGGCCTTCAAAGGCGGACGCACTCAGCAAGCTGATTCGCGAACCGCGCGGACCCAAGAAAATTGTTCAGGCGCGCAGTGGGCCCGCTCAATCTGGCCCCGCCGCAGCTCTGCCTCGGGCATCAGCGAACTGCTTTGCGGAAACAAGTGGCACGCTGGGCAAAAGCCGCATAAGAATGTTGATGGCTTTGCTTGAACTGCAGAGAATCGCCTCGATCTGAATATGCCGCAGCAATTCATATACTTTTCATAAATCTGCTTGTTGGCGCAAATCAAATTGGCCAGGTCGATATGGGCCAGATCGATACAACAATAATTTGGTGAAGCGTTTGGCTGCATCGGCAAGCGACGCTTTGTAAAGTCACGAGATTGCTGATACAAGAAGCTTGTTTTTGCCGAAGTGCGTGGCAGGTTTTCCGCAGCCAGGAGTGGAATATTTCCGATTGGCCAGCGGTTCGGGATATTATTATGTGTGGCATCAACGGAATTTTTGCTGTTGGGGATGGCATAGGCATCAATCCGGCAGTTATGCGGCGCACGCGTGATTTCATGCGGGCGCGCGGGCCCGATGGGTTTGGCGAATGGATTGATGCGGAAAACCGCATCGGTCTTGGTCATCGCCGCTTGTCCATCATTGATCTCTCGCCAACCGGCGCGCAGCCG
>JAYTYD010000103.1:0-8296 GCA_043742625.1 Methylovirgula sp.
ATTTTATCAGCCCAGCTCGGGTTGCTCCAGCTGACGAAAACCGAGCTGGAAATTGCCGAAACGACATTTTTTGATTTCGCCAAAGCCGCGACCCTGCTGGCTGATGCGGCGCGCAGTTTTAGCTATGAGGGAAGCTCGGAGGTGATTTTCTGGGCGGATGCTTATGGCCGTAGCATTGCATCGCATGTGCGAGATTTCGAAAATCGCACTGATCTTCATTTACGGCTATCTCACATCGAAACAGCATCGCGTGAGATGGCGCTGGCGATGGATTTCCAGTTTATGATTGATCCGGAACGCAAGCTGCTTTCCATCGGGTGCCGCCTGCCCGAGGGCGTGCTTGATAATTATTGCTATGATTTGCTGGCGTCTGAGGCGCGCCTCGCCAGTTTTTTCGCCATCGCTAAAGGCGATGTGCCCGCGAGCCACTGGTTTCGGCTGGGGCGCAGTGTCACGCCGGTGGCGCAAGGCGCGGCGCTGATTTCGTGGTCCGGCTCGATGTTTGAGTATCTTATGCCGTCCTTGATTATGCGCGCTCCGGCGGGCAGCCTGATCGAACAAACCAATCGGCTTATTGTAAAAAGTCAAATTGCCTATGGCGCTAGCTTGCGTGTGCCTTGGGGCATCTCAGAATCGGCTTATAACGCCCGTGATTTAGAATTAACCTATCAATATTCGAATTTTGGTGTTCCGGAGCTTGGCCTCAAGCGCGGGCTGAGTGACAACACTGTTATTGCTCCCTACGCCACGGCGCTGGCATCCATGGTTGACCCGCGCGGGGCCTGCCAAAACATGGTGCGGTTGCGCGGTATCGGAGCTTTGGGCCGTTACGGTTTTTACGAATCATTGGATTACACGGCTGCCCGTGTGCCGGAAGGCAAAGATGTGGTCATTGTCCGGGCATATATGGCGCATCATCAGGGTATGACCATAGTAGCCATTGCCGACGCCCTGATGGACGGGGCGATGCGCGCCCGTTTCCACTCCGAAGCCATCGTACAGGCGACGGAATTGCTGCTGCAGGAGCGCGCGCCGCGCGAAGTGGCGCTGGCCATCCCGCGCGCCACCGAAGTGTCGGCTGTAAATTCGGCTTTGGAAGCGCAGCCGAGCGCGGTGCGGCGCTTTAACAGCGGGTCGCAACTGACGCCGGCAACGCATATGTTGTCCAACGGGCGCTATGCCTTGATGATGACTGCTGCCGGGTCGGGATATAGCAGGTGGCGTGATTTTGCTGTGACGCGCTGGCGGGAGGACGCAACCTGCGACGATTATGGCTCTTACATCTTTTTGAACGATGTGAGAAGCGGCGACGTTTGGTCTGCCGGATTGCAGCCCGCCGGACATGAGCCGGATGACTATAGTGTTGAATTCAACGAGGATAGAATTCAGTTCATTCGCCAAGACCGCAGCCTGACCACAACGATGGACGCGCTGGTCTCGCCAGAGGACGACGCCGAAGTGCGGCGCATTCAGATCACCAACTCCGGCATTCGCGCCCGCGAGCTGGACATAACCTCGTACAGTGAGCTGGTGCTTGCGGCGCAGTCCGCCGATATTGCGCATCAGGCGTTTTCCAAGCTGTTTGTAGAAACCGAATATGTGCAGGAAGTTGACGCGCTGATAGCAACGCGGCGCAAGCGCACCCATGATGAGCCGGAAATCTGGGCCGCGCATATTGCCATTTGCGAGGGGCAGGCTTCCCAACAGCCGCAATATGAGACTGACAGGGCGCGGTTTATCGGCCGGGGGCAATCGTTGCGCTCGGCGCAGGCTATGGAGCACAACGCGGTTTTGTCGAACACGGCAGGCACGGTGCTTGATCCGATCTTTTCGATGCGTAAGCGGGTCAAAGTGCTGCCGGGGGCGACAGTGCGCGTGGTATTCTGGACCATAGTGGCTTCCACACGCAAAGCTTTAATTGATTTGATCGATCAACATCGTGATGCGCACGCTGTGGACCGGGCCATTACCCTATCGTGGACACAGGCGCAGGTGCAGCTGCATCATCTTGGTATTTCAGCGCATCAGGCCGCGCTTTTTCAGCGTCTCGGCGGTTATATGATTTACTCAAGCCCGGATTTGCGACCGTCCTCGGATGCAATTTTACGTGGAACCAATGTACAATCGGGGTTGTGGGCGCGGGGCATATCCGGAGATTTGCCTATCCTGCTGCTGAGAATTTCAGAGTCGGACGATATGGACATCGTGCACCAGTTGCTGCATGCGCAGGAATATTGGCGCATGAAAAAACTCGCGGTGGATCTGGTCATCCTCAACGAGCGGCAATCGTCGTATGTGCAGGATTTGCAGTCTGCTATTGAAGATGCGGTGCGGATGCGCCAATCGCAACGCGCGCCCTCAGAAGGACAGACCGGACAGGTGCATGTTTTGCGTGCGGATTTGATTCCGGTTGAGCTGCGGATGCAACTTGCGAGTGTCGCCAGAGTGGTGATTGTGGCGCAACGCGGCAGCTTGTTTGATCAGCTGGGCCGGATTGCGGAAGAGGCTGTCCTGATGCGCCCGCCGATCAAAGGTTTGTTGCATTCAAAGCCGGTGGCCCAAACCCGGGCAACCCCGGAGCTTGAATTTTTCAACGGCTTGGGCGGATTTTCAAACGACGGGCGCGACTACGTCACGGTCTTAAGTCCCGGGTTGGTAACACCGATGCCGTGGATCAATGTGATTTCAAATCCGGACTTCGGTTTTCAAGTTTCAACAGAAGGCAGCGGTTACACATGGGCGGTGAGCAGCCGCGAAAACCAGCTGACGCCATGGTCAAATGATCCGGTAACTGACCGGGTTGGCGAAGCGTTTTATTTGCGCGATGAGGAAAACGGCGCGGTTTGGAGCCCTACGGCGCTACCTATCCGCGATGCTTCAGGCACTTATGTAGCCACTCACGGGCGCGGCTTCAGCAAATTCGAGCATATGGCCAACGAGATCAGCGCCGAATTACTGCAATATGTGCCGCTTCAAGGCTCTCTCAAAATTTCGCGTCTTAAGCTGCATAATACCTCAAACCGGACACGGCATATTAGCGTGACAGCCTATGTGGAGTGGGTGTTGGCTTCAAACCGTGGTGCATCTTTAAATTATGTAACCACCGCACTCGACAGCGAAACCGGGGCGATATTCGCCCGCAATCCGTGGAGCAACGACTTTTCGGCGCGGGTGGCGTTTCTCGACATGGGCGGCCTCCAAAGCGACTGGAGCGGTGACCGGCGCGAATTTATCGGTCGCAACGGCTCAATGGCGGAACCCAAAGCTTTGTTGCGGGCGGCGGGCCTGTCAAAAACCTTTGGTGCCGGTCTCGACCCGTGCGGCGTGCTTCGGCAACGCTTCGTGCTGCGGCCGGGAGAGAGCGTAGAGACGGTCAGCTTTCTGGGGCAAGGCGCAAATCTTGAAGAGGCGCGCGCGCTGATAAAGCAATATCGTACCGCTGATCTTGATGCTGTTTTGGCCGATGTCGGCCATTTCTGGGCGGAAGTGCTGGATAAGATGACAGTTAAAACGCCAGACCGCAGCATGGATATTATGTTGAACGGCTGGTTGCTGTATCAAACATTGGCCTGCCGCGTTTGGGCACGTTCGGCGTTTTATCAATCCAGCGGTGCCTACGGTTTCCGCGATCAGCTGCAAGATGGCATGGCGCTGGCCGCCACCAAACCTCAATTGACGCGGCAGCATTTGTTGCGGGCGGCGGCGCGGCAATTCGTTGAGGGGGATGTTCAGCATTGGTGGTTGCCGCACTCGGGCCAGGGGGTTCGAACGCGCATATCCGATGACCGCGTATGGCTCGGCTATATCGTCAGCCACTATCTTGGAGCCACTGGCGACATCGGCGTTCTCGACGAAAAGGTCGGTTTTCTTGAGGGCCAACGACTGGCTGAGGGGGAGCATGATAACTTCTTCCTGCCGAATCTTTCCGAACAGTCTGCCACGCTGTTTGAACATTGCGCCCGCGCTTTGGATAACAGCCTCGGGCTGGGTGCACACGGTTTGCCATTGATAGGCACCGGCGATTGGAATGACGGCATGAACCGCGTTGGTGAGCTTGGGCGCGGCGAGAGTGTTTGGCTCGGATGGCTGCTGGTCAAAACCCTGACACTGTTTGCCACGATTGCCGAGAAGCATGGCGAGGGCGCCCGCGGGCAGCGCTGGCAGGCGTTTGCCGTAGAACTGAAACGCTCGCTTGAACGCGAGGCATGGGACGGAGCTTGGTATCGGCGCGGTTATTTCGATGACGGTGCGCCGTTGGGTTCGTCTCTCAGCGATGAATGTAAGATTGATTCAATCGCGCAGTCTTGGGCGGTGTTGTCCGGGACGGGTGATCCTGCACGGGCGGCCCAAGCAATGGCGTCGGTGGACGAGCACCTCATCAACAAGGCCGAAGGGCTGGCGCTGCTGTTTACCCCGCCTTTTGACAAGACCGGTCTTGAACCCGGGTATATCAAAGGCTATCCGCCCGGTATCCGCGAAAATGGCGGTCAATATACACATGCCGCAACGTGGTCAATTATAGCTTTTGCGGAGTTGGGCGACGGCGACAAGGCCGCCAAACTGTTCGCCATGCTTAATCCGGTGAACCATGCCCGTACGCGCGAAGACGTTATGCGCTACAAGGTGGAGCCTTACGTGATGGCTGCGGATATTTATTCAGTTTCACCGCATAGAGGGCGCGGTGGCTGGACGTGGTATACGGGCGCTTCCGGCTGGATGCAGCGGGCAGGAACGGAAAGCATTCTTGGTTTAAAGGTGGAAGCAGGTGTTTTGTGTCTGGACCCTTGCATTCCCAAGTCGTGGCCGGGGTTTGAAGTTGTCTTCAAACATGGCGCGGCGACCTACAACATTGAAGTGTTAAATCCGGCAGGTTTAAATCGCGGCATAGCTGCGGCCCGTGTAGATGGAACCGAGATATCAGTGCGGTCGCTGCGCCTGCCGTTGATGGATGATGGCAAATCTCACACTGTCCATATTACGCTTGGCGAGTGAGGCGAAACTCTTGGCGAGTGAGGCGAAACTCTTGGAGAGTGAGATAAAACTCTTGGCGAGTAATGCGGCCCGGGAAATCTGCACATCGGGGATAAATAGAATGTTTGTCTGCACGCGGGCTGGGATGCGCTCCGAACAGCAGCCGACATGGCAAGAAGAGCCACCTCTGTTTCATTTGAACCGGAATAAATCGCCACTTTATTGTGATGGGTGCAACGATATTCAGTGCGCATCGTCTTGGCTTCAATGAGGATCTTCGAGACTGAAAATTCCGGCGGTCTCGTCATAGGCAAATAGCTCACCATAACGACTCCAATTGGTTACCGAACGCAGAGTGGTGTCGGCATATTCTTCAGACATATGATCCTCCAACTCTTCACGAAAGCGGATAGAGGCGGCGCGATGGGTTGGTCGCTCGTCAAGCACATTGCGAATTCGTGCTGCGAGAGGAACATAGCGGATAAGGTGTTCGCCAAACAACTTCTTGCGCTGATCGGTACCAAGTTGCGCAAAACGCTTACCTTCGTCGGTGAGCCTAATATCTCCCTCGTCAATTTCGGCAAAGCGGAGTAATTGCAAAGTTTCTGCGACGGGGAACAGATCATCAATTTCCATCGACAATTCGTCTGCAATATGCGGCAAATCAGCTTGACCGTGGAAAGGTGCGGCTGCCACTGTTTCTATAAAGCCCGATAGCGTATTGGTAGAAACGCGCGGCAAGGCCATATTAAGACCAATGCCTGGAAAATTTCCGTCGCTGACCGGTTTCGGGTCTGCGCGCTTGGTCATGAGCGCATAGATCGTATCGACCAACTGGCGAAATTGTGAATCAAGACGATTGCGCGGATGTTGTAGATTAACCGGTATCTCCGAAGCAATGCGCCCTGGATTGGATGACAGGATGACAATGCGATCACACATCAGCACCGCTTCTTCAATATTGTGAGTGACCATCAAAATGCTTTTGATCGGCATTCGGCCTTCAATCCAAAGATCAAGCAAATCAGTGCGTAGTGTTTCAGCCGTAAGCACATCAAGCGCGGAGAACGGCTCGTCCATAAGTAAAATGTTGGGGTTTACCACCAGCGCACGCGCAAAGCCAACGCGTTGGCGCATACCGCCTGAAAGTTCTTTCGGATAGGCTGATTCAAAGCCATCCAAACCGATAAGATCAATGGCTTTGAGCGCACGATTGCGGGCTTCAGCCTGCGGCACATTTAGAGCATCCAACCCAAGCTCAACGTTTTTCAGCACGCTAAGCCAGGGAAACAAAGCAAAGCTTTGAAATACCATAGCGACCCCTTCAGCCGCACCGTTCACAGGCTTTCCCTGATAGATCACTTCACCGCTACTTGGCTGTACCAAGCCCGAGACGATGCGCAAAAGCGAAGACTTGCCGCAGCCGGAGCGGCCCAGCAGGCCAACAATTTCGCCCGGGTTCAGTCGCATTGACACGTGGTCCAGCACAAGACTACCGTTTTCGCCAGAGCTTTTGCGATAGCTTTGGCAGACATCTTTGACTTCAAGAAGAGGAAGGTTATTGGACATAAAAAGCCTTAAGAGTTTCAGCCAAGGCGGAGTTTTCGTTCCGCAAGCGAGAAAAGCGGTCGCCAGAACAGGCGGTTGAACAGAATAACAAACAGTGACATCATAGCGACGCCGAGAACGATTTTCGGATAGTCCCCCGCTTCGGTGGCCTGCGCGATATAGGCACCAATCCCATGTGCGACCACCTTATCGTCGCCCCATTTGACATATTCAGCAACAATAGCCGCATTCCAGGATCCACCGGAGGCAGTAAGAGCTCCGGTAAAATAATAAGGAAATACGCCGGGCAGAATTACATTTTTCCACCAGGTCCAGCCATGAATGCGGAAATTGGCTGATGCCTCGCGCAGGTCGTTGGGAAAGGCGGATGCACCGGCAATGACGTTAAAAACAATGTACCATTGTGTCCCGAAGATGATTAGAAGACTGAGCCAAATGTCCGGGTCCAGCCTGAACTTCAAGATCATCAGAACAAATATCGGGAATAGGATATTTGCAGGGTAAGCTGCCAGAAATTGTGCAACGGGTTGCAGTTTTTGCGCAACATTTGGCCGGAGTCCTATCCAAATGCCAACCGGCACCCAAAAAAGAGTTGCCAGCGCTATCAGGATCACCACGCGCAGCATGGTTATAGACGTCAAGATGAATGTTTCCCAAACATCAGAAAGCGCCATGCTTGCAAAGACGAAGACGTAAATCTGCCAGATTGAGTAAATGACTAGGGCGGCGACGAGTGCAAAAAAAACCACGTCAAACGCCCTTGAGCGCTGTGAACCGGCGACGGGCAATTTTGTAAAAGACGGCATGAACTCAAGCCGGGGCCGTGCAAATTGGCGAGCCATCCACGTTATAGGAGTAAGAACAATTTTGAGCCAGCGTGTGCGTTGAAACACCGATAGCACCCATGAACGCTCTATGGTCTGACCTGCGGAAAGTTCAACCTTGAATTTTGCGGCCCAAGCAACCACAGGCCGAAACAGCAGTTGGTCATAGGCCAAAATCACCACAAGCATCATCAGGCTAGCCCCGACGATTGCAGAAACGTTCTTCTGATCAATAGCCACAGCGATATACGAACCAATGCCTGGAAGTTTTACCGTGGTTTCACCTACGGTAATAGCTTCGGACGCGACAATGAAAAACCAGCCGCCGGACATTGACATCATCATGTTCCATATCAGGCTTGGCATCGCGAAAGGCGTTTCCAGCCGCCAGAACTTCTGCCATGCCGACAGACGGAACCCTCGTGCCACTTCATCAAGATCTTTCGGCACTGTGCTAAGTGATTGATAGAAACTGAAAGCCATATTCCAGGCTTGACTGGTAAAAATGGCAAAAACGGAGGCAGCCTCAAAACCCAGCACTGAACCGGGAAACAATCCGAGAAAGAAGGTGACCGTAAAGGATAAAAATCCGAGAACCGGAACCGATTGCAGCACGTCGAGAATTGGAATCAGAACCATCTCAGCGCGGCGACTCTTGGCAGCCAGGGTTGCGTAGCAGAAGGTAAAGATGAACGAAAAAACCAATGCGGCAAACATGCGCAGTGTTGTCCGCATGGCGTAATATGGCAGCTGGTCATAATCAAGGCTTATGGGTGTATCATTGAGCGTTTGCAATGGCGCACTTACACCGGTTGCGGCTTTCGATATAGCAACAAAGATGCCGATAATCAGACACAAAGCAATCGCATCCCAAACATTTGGGAGGGATCGACGTTTCAAGGTTATAAATCTATTTTGCGTGAAATCCATAA
>JAYTYD010000104.1:0-4236 GCA_043742625.1 Methylovirgula sp.
CAAAGGCCGCATGCGTCAAACGTAATTTCGCCACTTTGCTGCGGCGATTGTGCTAGTGTGACGATATTGGAGAGAGACGCATGACTCGTTTTGGACTTGGTGTGGCGGGCTTAAGCGCCGCAGTGTCGGTGTTGGCTGGAAATGCTCAGGCGCAGAGCGCTACTGCGGCGCTCATTCCACATCGTGCGGTTTATGAACTGAGCATGGTGGCTGCCAACGGCACACGGGCACCCGCAGCGGCGCGCGGCATGATTGCTTATGATTTTGCAGGATCTCATTGCGACGGTTACACGACAACTTTTCGGCAGATGATGGAAATTGCGCCAAGCGAGGGACCCGTCCACGTCACGGATATGCGGTCGACCACGTTTGAGGATGGAGAGTTCAAAAGCTTTCGGTTCAAAGTAAAAACGCTGAATGATGGACAGCCTTTGGACGAGGTTGACGGCAATGCTAATCGCGCCGAGGACGGTGCGATTTCTATTCGCCTTTCCAGACCAAAGTTGACCAAGATTGATTTTGCGACCGGCATTTTATTTCCCACCGAGCATATGGAACACATGATTCGTGCGGCAAAATCCGGCGAGACGACGATTAGCCGTCAGGTCTATGATGGTTCAGACACGGGACAGAAATTGTACGATACGCTAACTGTTATTGGCAAAGAAAGCAAAGCAGAGCCGCCGGAAGGCCCGGCGCAAAACGCCGCGCTGCGCGGCATTCCACGGTGGCCGGTGACGGTATCTTATTTCGAAGCTGGCAAGGAAAATGCCAAGCCATCTTATGTGCTTTCGTTTGATCTGTATGAAAACGGGGTCTCGCGCAATCTAACGCTCGATTATGGCGACTTTGTTCTTAAGGGTGAGTTGACTAGCTTTGAGGTCAAGAGCGGCGCGGCCGATTGTCATAAATAGAGCGGACGCGGCTTTTAGGCCGCGTCATTCATAACACAATTTCGTCCATCGGCCTTGGCGCGATAAAGCGCCCTGTCGGCGCGTTTGAGGATCGCATCTGAGACAAGCTCTTTATCACGCTCCGCCAACCCGATGGAAACGGTGACGCGGATTGAGCGCATCCCGTCATTGATGGCGAATGTGTCGGCTGCGATTGCTTCGCGGATGCGTTCCGCCACCTTTAATGCCGCGTGTGCGGGCGTGTCAGGCATGGCAATAACAAATTCCTCGCCGCCCATGCGGCAGAGCAGATCGGCACCACGCACCATGGCTTTCACGCGGGCGGCAAAAGTCTTGAGAACGTCATCACCGGCATCATGGCCATAAGTGTCATTGACGCTTTTGAAGTGGTCAATATCCAATACGAGCAATGTCAACGGTTTGTTGCGCCCGGCTGACTGTTCCATCAGGGCTGCCAGATGCACATCCATAAAACGGCGGTTGTGTAGGCCGGTAAGCTGGTCATATACCGCCATCTCGATGGATGCCTGCATGGTTTCACGCAGGCTATCGACATACCTTTTACGGCGAAGCTGAGTGCGCACGCGAGCGACCAATTCGTTGCGGTCTATTGGGCGCATGATGTAGTCATTTACGCCCAAATCCAACCCGCGCATTACACGGTTGCGGTCTTCCACATCCGCAATGATTAAAGTGGGCAGCGAACGGGTGCGCTCCAGCGAACGCGTTTGGCTGCATAGGCGCAGCGCATCATAATTTGACAGGCCAAGGCTGATGATCATCAGATCGTAATTGCCCTCGGCAGCCCGGATGAGCGCATCCTGCGGCGTGGCTTCCACGTCAATTACATGCATATGCATCAGCGCTTTCACGATGCGCTCGGTTGATGAGGGGCGATCTTCCACAAGCAAAATGCGTCCGCGCAAATCCTTTTCGTTGATCACTTCGGCGATTGCATCCCGCATGCCGAGGTTGGCTGAAGTGTCAGCGCGCACCCGCAAATCATCAACCGCGACTTTTAAACGCGCCAAAGACCGGACGCGCGCCAACAAGGCGATTTCATCGACGGGTTTGGTCAAAAAATCGTCGGCGCCAGCCTCAAGACCCTTGACCCGATCCGCAGGTTGATCCAACGCGGTAACCATTACCACCGGCATGTGAGCGGTTTTGGGATCTGATTTCAGGCGGCGGCAGACTTCAAAGCCATCAATGCCGGGCATCATCACATCAAGCAGAATAATATCGACATCGCCAGCGGCACAAATACCAAGGGCTTCCAAGCCGGAGCTGGCTGTGACAACGTCGTAATATTCAGCCGTAAGTCTGGCTTCCAACAGCTTAACGTTGGCCTCCATATCATCAACAACGAGAACGCGTGCACTCATAGCTACTTCTCACTTTTAAGCGTGTCACTTATCGTCGAGATAATTTCGGACAGTCTCAACAAATTTGGTTACGGAAATAGGTTTGGATAAATAAGCTTCGCAACCACCCTGGCGGATTTTTTCTTCGTCGCCCTTCATGGCAAATGCGGTAACGGCAATAACCGGGATATGCTTTAATTCGTCATCGTCTTTGAGCCACGCGGTGACCTGAAGGCCAGAAACTTCCGGAAGCTGAATATCCATTAAAATGAGATCGGGCTTGTGCTTGCGCGCCAGCTCAACCGCCTCCACGCCATTACGGGTTTGAATCGTGCCGTAACCATGCGCTTCAAGAAGATCATTGAAGAGTTTCATATTCAGTTCATTATCTTCAACAATTAAAACGCGTTTTACCATGGGAGCCTCTTTAGCGCCGCAAGCCAAGCACCCTTACAGCGGGAGCCGATCATGTGGCCATATCGAACGATGAGGTTAACGTGCAAATGTGAACGATTCGAAAATATGACCCTAGGGAAATGCTGCGATGGCACTGCACAAACCTCAAAACAGTGGACAAGTTAAGGCGGGCAGGGCCCGCGAACAGGCCGAAGCACTGGCCATAAAGGCGCTGGAATTTTTGGCTGCTGATGAAGAGTTGCTCGGTGATTTCATGGGGCAGGCAGGCCTCTCTCCTGATAGTCTGCGCGATGCAGCTAAGTCACGGAATTTCTTAAACTTTGTAATGGATTTTATCTGTTCAAACGATACATTGATCGTGAATTTTGCGAGCTCTGAACACATCAGGCCTGAGGCCGTTATGGCAGCGCGCCATCACCTTGAAGAACGAAGAAGCTTGGAATCGCATGAATAAAGACGGCGGTTCTAAATTCCGGCTTGTCGGGGCAATTTGTCGTGACTGCCTTAACGAAACGTCACTTTCGGCGGGGAGATGCCAGATTTGCGGCTCGCCGAGGCTGCTGAAACACGCGGAGCGTGATCAGCTCACGATTGCGCATGTCGACTGTGATGCGTTTTACGCCACCGTTGAGAAGCGAGATAATCCAGCGCTGGCCGATAAACCCGTGATCATTGGCGGCGGTAAGCGCGGCGTGGTTTCCACCTGTTGCTACATTGCCCGCACCTATGGTGTACGCTCCGCCATGCCGACGTTTCAGGCGCAAAAGCTGTGTCCGCAGGCGGTTTGGATTTCGCCCGATATGAAGAAATACGCTGAAGTGGGGCGGCAGGTGCGCAATATGATGTTCGATTTAACGCCTGTGGTCGAACCCGTTTCAATTGATGAGGCGTTTTTAGATTTGTCAGGGACAGAAACATTGCACCAAGCCAGCGCCGCGCTGAGTTTGGTGCGGTTTGCCAAGAGGGTAGAACGCGAGGTGGGAATTTCTGTTTCTGTGGGGCTGTCTTATTGTAAATTTCTTGCCAAGATTGCATCTGATTTTGACAAGCCGCGCGGATTTTCCATTTTAGGGCAAGCAGAGGCAGTCGCTTTTTTGGCCGATAAGAGCGTCGGGCTGATTTTTGGCGTTGGCAAAGTGGCGCAAGAGCGGCTTGGCAACGAGGGGTTCAAATTAATTGGCGATTTGCAACGCGCCGATGAAGCGCGCCTGATGAAGCTTTTCGGCACTGAAGGACGCCGCTTGTATCGGTTGGCTCACGGGCAGGACGCCCGTAAAGTGAGCGTGGAGCGCGAGACCAAGAGTGTTTCGGCGGAAACGACTTTTTTTGATAATATTTCAAGACATGACGAACTTTTGCCATTGGTTTTGAAACTGGCGGAACGGGTGGCGTTGCGCTTAAAAAAAGCCGAACTTTCCGGGCGCACGGTAACGCTGAAGCTGAAAGGGGCGGATTTTAAAACCCACACCCGCGCTAAAACGCTGCACGAGCCAACGCAGCTTTCAACGCGGATTTTTGCCGCCGCGCGCGAGGCGCTGAGC
>JAYTYD010000105.1:0-1235 GCA_043742625.1 Methylovirgula sp.
GTTTTTAAGTTTTTCCTCGTGGCGGCGCAGGTGCGCCCCAACTCCAGGAGATGGATATGAATCAAGAGGTTATGAATCTCTTCAATCCGGTGGCTTTGCCGCAGGCGTTTGACAATATTCACATTGGCATTGCCAGCCCAGAGAAAATTCTCTCTTGGTCATTCGGCGAGATCAAGAAGCCAGAGACAATTAACTACCGGACTTTCAAGCCGGAGCGTGATGGCTTGTTCTGTGCCCGCATCTTCGGGCCGATCAAGGATTACGAGTGCTTGTGCGGCAAGTACAAGCGTATGAAGTATAAGGGCGTTATCTGCGAAAAGTGCGGCGTGGAAGTTACGCTCAGTCGTGTTCGGCGCGAGCGCATGGGCCATATTTCGCTTGCGGCACCTGTTGCGCACATTTGGTTTTTGAAGAGCTTGCCTTCGCGCATCGGCCTTCTGCTCGACATGACCTTGAAAGATCTCGAGCGGATTCTGTATTTTGAATCCTACATCGTGCTTGACCCGAACCTGACGCCCTTGAAGAACCGCCAGCTGTTGTCGGAAGACGAATATCTGCGCGCTCAGGACGAATATGGGCAGGATTCGTTTGTTGCATTGATCGGTGCTGAAGCCATTCGTGAAATCCTTAAAACAATGGATTTGGAGCGGATAGCAGGTGAGTTGCGCATTGAAATTGCGGAATCGACGTCTGAGTTGAAGCCCAAGAAGCTTGCCAAGCGTTTGAAGATCATCGAAGCGTTCATGATGTCCGGTAACAAACCGGAATGGATGATTCTGACCGAAGTGCCGGTTATTCCGCCGGATTTGCGCCCGCTGGTGCCGCTGGATGGCGGTCGTTTTGCCACGTCTGATTTGAATGATTTGTATCGGCGCGTTATCAACCGTAACAATCGTTTGAAGCGCCTGATCGAATTGCGCGCGCCAGACATCATTATCCGCAACGAAAAGCGCATGTTGCAGGAATCTGTTGACGCGTTGTTTGATAACGGCCGCCGCGGCCGGGTTATCACCGGTGCGAACAAGCGCCCGCTGAAGTCATTGGCAGACATGCTCAAGGGCAAGCAAGGCCGCTTCCGTCAGAACTTGCTAGGCAAGCGTGTCGACTATTCGGGCCGGTCAGTTATCGTCGTGGGTCCTGAACTGAAGTTGCATCAGTGCGGTTTGCCCAAGAAAATGGCACTCGAATTGTTCAAGCCGTTCATCTATTCGCGTTTGGACGCAAAGGGGCTGTCT
>JAYTYD010000106.1:0-3453 GCA_043742625.1 Methylovirgula sp.
AGCACAGGATTGTTCTTAGTGCGGCGCGCAAGCACCTGCATTGCGCGGCGAATTTCCTCTTCGCGGCCAATAACCGGATCAAGTTTGCCGTTACGAGCCGCCTCCGTAAGATCCTGGGCGTATTTTTTTAAGGCGTCATACGCGTTTTCCGCACTGGCGGAGTCCGCTGTGCGGCCCTTGCGCAGGTCATTGATTGCGGCATTAAGAGTTTGTGCCGTAACGCCGCTTTGTGCCAAAATCTTGCCCGCATCGGAGCTTTTTTCCATGGCAAGCGCCAAAAGCAGCCGCTCAACCGTTACAAAGCTATCCCCTGCCTTTTGGGCAATTTTTTCAGCGGAGTCAAAAATCCGCGCCGTTGTTGGTGCTAAATACAGCTGGCCAGCGCCTGATCCTTGCACTTTAGGCAGTTTCGCCAAGGCCAATTCCGTGAGTTTTAAAGCCTCGCGCGAGTTGCCGCCGGCTTTATCGATCAGGCCAGACGCAAGCCCTTCCTCATCGTCGAGCAGCACTTTCAAAACATGTTCAGGGTTGAAACTTTGATGCCCATCGCGCAGGGCAAGACTTTGCGCCGATTGTACAAATCCGCGTGCCCGTTCGGTGTATTTCTCGATATTCATGGCTTTCCCTTTCGCCATTCTCCCCGCAGCGAAGAATGGTAGTTAAGTTTTGGCCCTACTGTAGCGGCCCCATAACAGATGTAAGAAGCCCTCAAGGGCTTGGGAAGGGGGGTCGCAGAGAAACTCTAAAGCGGTGACGCTGACGGTCGGTAACCCTAAAAAAGATAGCGCATGGTCTTGATTACGAGACTTTCGGGGTGCTCATGCTGATTGACCTGACAAATCTGTTTCACGAAATCATTACGATCAAAATTTAACTTTTCTCGACCGGTGCGGCGCGCTAACTTCGCCTAATGAAAATCTCCTCGCTTTATCGATATCCTGTCAAAGGCCTTTCCGGCGAACCGCTGCAAAGTGTCGTCCTGACCGCAGACGCCTACTTTCCGTTTGACCGGATGTTCGCCATTGAAAACGGCACGTCTGGCTTTGATGAAAATGCCCCTCAGCATCAGCCAAAAATCAAGTTCCTGATGTTGATGCGCAATGAACGTCTCGCCAAACTTTCTACAAAATTCGACCAAAATACTGATGTTTTGACTATTTCACGCGACGGGCGGCAGGTATCGCGCGGCGATATTTCGACGCCGGCGGGTCGCTCAATTATTGAACAGTTTTTTGCGGCTTTTTGCAAAGAAGACTTGCGCGGCCCGCCCAAGCTGCTGGCAGCGCCGGAGGGCTTCCGCTTTACCGATTCACGCAAGGGCTTTGTCTCGCTCATCAATCTTGATTCCGTGCGTGATTTGGCGCGGGTTATCGGCCAGGATATCGATCCGCTTCGTTTTCGCGGCAATATCATGCTGGAAGGCCTTGATCCATGGGCAGAAAATGATTTGGTCGGTACAACGATCCAGCTCGGGGCTGTAAAGCTCGAAATCTTAAAACGCATTGAGCGCTGCGCCGCCACCAACGTAAACCTGCGCACCGCCACGCGCGATTTAAATATTCCAAAAACCCTACTCACCGCCTTTGGTCACACTGATTGCGGCGTCTATGCCCGCGTCACTGACGGTGGCGAAATCAAATTGAACGACGACGTCCTATCATGAGCCTGCAAATCGGCGAAATCGATACAGCGACACTTCATGCTAATATCCAGGCACTCGCAGAGATACTGCGCGCCAATGTGCTCCGGGGTGCCAGCGTTGGCTATGTCCTGCCCTTCGCGCGCGCGGAAGCTGAAACTTTCTGGAGTGATCTTACGCCGAGCATGACGCCAGGCCAGCGCCGGATTTTAGTGGCGCATTGGGACAAAGAGCTGGTCGGCACTGTGCAACTGGTTCAGGAAACCCGTCCCAACGGGGTTCACCGCGCCGAAATTTCCAAGCTGTTGGTGCACCCCAAAGTTCATGGAAAGGGCATTGGTCGTGCCTTGATGCTGGCGGTCGAGGCTCTTGCCATCAAGCAAAAGCGCACCTTGTTGGTGCTCGATACGGCCGGAGATATCGCTGAAACACTTTATCTTTCACTAGGCTACAGTGTTGCCGGTGCCATACCGCAATTTGCCATTGCCCCCGATCGCTCGAAGATAGAGGCAACGAAATATATGTATAAGTTGCTCGTTTGACAAAAACAGCCGCCGCCGCTCAATGTGGCCTATGGGGAAAGCGATCTCCTCACCAAGCGCCAAATTATTCCCGGCTCTGTGCGTCGCTCACACCTTAATTCCGCAGAATGGGGTAAAGAGGTTGCCCACGATATCGTCGTGATCTGCCACAAGGGTTTGGAAACTTTTGGAATGCGTGGCGGCCCGATGGGGCCATGCAGGAAAGGCCGCAGTCAGTCTTAATGGCGGACTTGTTCGTTGGCAGCATATGGGCCTGCCGTTGGTGAACAGTGAGCCTCTCCCCGGCCGCGCAACTTCGAAGGCGGCACTTTGTAGGTTGCACGATTCAGGCCAAAACCAGACCGTATCGTGTCTGATTTGCCGCTTTATTGATCCTGCGGCGGTTTTTATGTTTGTCTCGGCTTTTGAAGTGGTTGGCGTCGCAGAAACATTTGGAGCCACGCCGTTCGATTGTACCGAAATTTTCTGGAGCCATCGCGGCAATCTTTGGACCTACGATGTTATGCTTGCGGAGTTTGGACGTGAAATACGGTCGCTTCTACATCTAGCCCGGATTGTTCGCGGTGTGAAACAGCGTGCAAAATTGACCAGCAAACCGGGTAAAACAGCGTCCAAAACTGACCACCCCGGTTGTGCGACATTCCCGTTTTTTGACGGGAGCAGCTGGGGTGTTTTGCATGGAAACAATTGGCAGGATCAGGCGTCGGCGGCTTCGGGACGGGGAGAGCATCAGTGGGCTGGCGCGGGATTTGAAGGTTTCGCGCAATACGGTCAAAAAATACCTGAAAGACGGGATCGATCCGGTTTACCGCCGCAAGACGCAGCCGCTGCCGCAACTGGGCGGTTGGCAGGACAAGCTGAAGGAGTGGCTTGCCAGTGATGGTCTCCTGCCCAAACCACGGCGGCGCTCGGCCCGGCGGCTGTTTGAAGGCCTGCAGGCGGAGGGCTATCGCGGTGCCTATGACAGCATCCAGCGCCATGTCCGGTTGGCGAAGATTGAAGCTGGCCATGCCATCAGCACCAAGGCCTTTGTGCCGCTGTTTTTTGGCATTGGCGATGCGGCGCAGTTTGACTGGAGCTATGAGCATGTCGTGCTCGGCGGGATCAGCCAGACAGTCAAACTGGCACATTTTCGGCTGGCCTACAGTCGGCAAATGTTTGTGGTGGCCTATCCGCGCGAGGCTCAGGAGATGGTGCTGGATGCCCACAACCGGGCCTTCGCTTTTTTTGGCGGTGTGCCTCGCAAGGTGATTTACGACAATCTCAAAACCG
>JAYTYD010000107.1:0-7546 GCA_043742625.1 Methylovirgula sp.
CGATGGCGAATATCGGCGGCGGTTGGCGGGCCGGACCAAGAGGCGTTGACGCCTGCCGTTTGCAGCAGAGCCTCTGCGCGGCGGCGGCGCGGATAAGACACCAGAAGTAGCGAAATGCCCTTCTTGCCGGCACGCCCTGTGCGACCCGAGCGGTGCAGGAGTGTTTCTTTATTGTTCGGCAAATCCGCATGAATGACCAGACCGAGATCGGGCAAATCCAACCCGCGGGCGGCAACATCGGTTGCGACACAAACTTGCGCCCGTCCGTCCCTCAGCGCTTGCAGAGCGTGGCTGCGCTCATTCTGGGTGAGTTCGCCGGACAGGGCGACAGCGGTGAAGCCACGCTCCTGCAGTGCGCCTTGCAAATGGCGGACGCCATCACGCGTGGCGCAGAACACCAACGCCGCCGTGCTATCAAAGAAGCGTAAAACGTTGACAACCGCATGTTCCATCTCGTTTGGCGCGATGCGGATGGCGCGATATTCAATGTCGCTGTGGGCGGCATTGCGCACCAGCGTATCAATACGTAGCGCGTCTTTTTGATAGGTGCGGGCGAGCGCGACAATTTCTTTGGGCAGAGTCGCGGAAAATAGCAGGGTGCGCCGCGACTCCGGGGTTGCATCGAGAATAAAAGTGAGGTCTTCGCGGAAACCCAAATCCAACATTTCATCGGCTTCATCCAGCACGACGGCGGCAAGCTTGGAGGTATTGAGCTGTCCGCGTTGCAGATGATCCCGCAAGCGACCGGGTGTGCCAACCACGATGTGGCAACCGGCATTCATGGCGCGGGCTTCGGCTCTGGCATCCATACCGCCGACGCAGGCAACGATACGGGCGCCGCTTTTGCCATAGAGCCACGACAGTTCGCGTTGCACCTGAAGGGCCAGCTCACGGGTGGGGGCTATGATAAGCGCCAGCGGCTCTGCGGCGCGGGCCAACGTTTCTGTCTCGCCTAAAATATCGTGGGCCATAGCAAGGCCAAAGGCAACGGTTTTGCCCGAGCCGGTTTGCGCCGAAACCAGAAGGTCGCGCGAGCCGGCTTTTGCCTCAAGCACCGCGGCCTGAACAGGGGTTGGCTCAAGGTAATCGCGAGCCGAGAGGGCGCGATCAAGTGCCGGATGTATGGAAGGGAATGTCATGAAGAGTGTCAAAACTTTCGAAGGGCATGCCGCGCAACCACGGATTGATCCTTCAATCCGCCTGCCGGGTGGCCACATTTGATCTTTCGATAGCTGATTTTTGCTCCGGGCGCCATGCCGAAAGTGGAGCGATAGCAACGCGGCCATAAAGAAAACTTGAAAACGCGTTAACTCACTTGTAACCGCGTTAAGTCACTTGCATCATTTAAAAATTAATCAACCCATGATTCGCTTTATCGGATTTTAAACAACTGGCCATAACTCCCCACACAAAGCCCAAAACTCAACTGGCGTGCCTCATTTGGCGCGTTAATTTTGGCGGCGGGCCGGAAATATTGCTTGTGACCTCGCGGGATACGGGCAGGTGGATTTTGCCGAAAGGCTGGCCGATGAAGGGCAAAAAAACCTACGAAGCCGCTCAAATCGAGGCATTTGAAGAGGCCGGAGCTCTCGGGGAAATTTCCAAAAAGTCGATAGGCTCGTTTGATTATTTCAAATGGCAACAGACCTATTTCGAACTCTGCACCGTTAAAGTTTTTCCAATGCGCTTCATCGAGCAAAGCGAAAACTGGCGGGAATTCGGCCAACGCCTTTCGCGTTGGGTGGAGCCGCAGTTGGCTGCGGAACTCGTGGACGAACCGGGCCTTAAAACCATTCTTTCTGAATTTTTAGAGCGGTTGGAACGTCCTAAACAGAAAAAGCAAAAACTGGCCAAGCCGCGCATCAAGCTGGCAAACTGACCAATCGGCTAATTGACCGCCTCGGCGCTGTAGCGCGCGATAAGGCCGGAACGCACTGCGGTGCGGTACACCCGCAGAAACACCCATATTGATGCAGCCAAATACGCGAGCGACAACAAAGACGCCGTGAGCAGGCCAATCCACGGAACCGGCCCGCCAATGACGATACCGCGCATTGATTCAAAAATATAAGATGGCGGTAGAAGCTGCGCAATCGCCTGCATCCAAGCGGGAAGCACAGAGAGGGGGTAGAACACGCAGACGAAAGGCGCCAAAATTGCGGGAATGGGCCATATCAGCCACTCCGCCGATGGACCGAGGCGCAAAACAAAGGCGCTGCCGAACACGCCCAGAGCCATACCGAACACAAATAGCACCATAATAAACGGGATCAGCACGGCACCATAGGCGGCAAAGGACAGGCCAAAAGCCAACCACGCCAGCAGCAACATTGCCACGAGGCCAATCAAACTGGTGGCTATGCCGGTGATGACCAATCCGGCTATATATTCGGTGACACGAAGCGGCGTAGCGAAAAAATTGAGGAAATTACGCGACCAGACATCCTCAAAAAACGCCATGGTGACGCCCTGCATCACCCGGGTGAGAAAATCCCAAAGCAAAACCGCGCCCAGCAAAGCCGGGACAAACCGGTCTCCCTGCGGCGAGACACTGCCAAGATATCGTGTGAAAAAACCCCAAAGGACGATATCAATCATGACCCAGACAAACAGCGGCAATAGCCGCGTCGGGCTGCCTTTGAGCAAATAAAACTGCCGTAGGACAACAGCGTAAATGCGGGAGAAATTCATGCGCTTGCCCCGGTTTCGCGGGCGACGTCCACAAACAGCGCCTCCAGCGTTGCAAAACCGTGCGCCCGAGGCAAGGATTTTGGATCTCCCTCCATGAGGATTTTACCCTGGGACATGATCATGATCCGGTCACAGACCTCTTCAACTTCATACATATTATGGCTGGTCCATAACACCGCACCGCGCTGCCGCGCGGTGAAATCGCGGATGTAGGCGCGGATGCCTTGGGCGGTGGCAGGGTCTATTGAGGCGGTCGGCTCATCAAGTAACAGCACGTAGGGTGCATTCAGCATGGCTTTGGCCAAAGAGACCCGGCTTTGCTCGCCGGAGGACAGCAGACCGCAGCGCGTGGCGGCAAACTTTGTCAATTCATATTGATCCAACAAATCATCGATCCGCCGCTCAAGGCGTGGGACATTGTAGATCAGCCCGAAAATTCGAAGATTTTGCCGGACGGTAAGATTGCCCGGCAAAGGGGCGTAAACGGCGGCAAAATTGGTTTTTGCCAAAGCTTGCTGCCGCTGTTTGGACACATCAAAGCCATTGAGGGAGACGCTGCCGGAGGTTGGTTCCAACACCCCCAATATCATATTGATGGTTGTGCTTTTGCCCGCGCCATTAAGGCCGAGCAGGCCGACAATCTCGCCTGGATAAACCGCGAAGGAAAGATCATCAACCGCCAGCAGCCCGCCATATCGTTTGGTGAGGTGCTTAACAAGTAGCGCAGGCGCGTAAACTCCGGTCAAAATTTGCTATTCTGCCGCGTTGGCCAGAGGTGGTTTTGCAAGCATCGGCTGACTGACATGTTCCAGCCGGGTTGGAACATCCGTCGGGCCGATAAACCGCCCGAACACCCACCAAATGCCGTTGCCGACAGAATCCATGATGGTAAAAACCGCAGGGACAAACACCAATGACAACACCGTGGAAACAATCAAGCCGCCAATAACCCCAATGGCCATTGGCGCGCGGAACTCGCCGCCATCGCCCAAGGCCAAAGCCGAAGGGAACATGCCCGCGCCCATGGCAATCGTGGTCATAACAATCGGCCTCGCCCGCTTGCGGCCCGCATCGACGATGGCTTCCGTGCGCCCGACACCCTTGGCCATTTCCTCAATTGCGAAGTCGACGAGCATGATAGCGTTTTTGGTGACAATGCCGATCAACATCAAAATACCGATAACCACCGGCATTGACAGGGCCTTACCGGTGATGAGCAGTGCCAAAACCACGCCGCCAATTGATAGGGGCAGTGAGAACAAAATGGTAATGGGTTGAAGGACACTGGCAAACAACAACACCAGCACGCCGAAAACCATCATGAGGCCCGCACCCATTGCGGTGGCAAAACCGGCGAAAACCTCACCTTGCACTTCAGCATCACCGGTTTGCTTGATTTCAATTTCCGGCGGCAGGTTACGCTTTTTTCTGTCGGCATTAACTTCCGTTATCTTTTGGACCACAGGCAGTTGATTAACCTTGTCCAGCGCACTGCCCAAGGGCGTGTTGCCGACGAGATCCGCTTCCACCGCAACGCGGCGGGAGCGGTCATAGCGGCCTATCGAGGTTGGACCCTGCGAAAACTCAACATCGGCAACGGTGGATAATGGCACAGTGCCGCCGCGACCGGTGCCGACTTTCAGGTTTTCCAACACGCCCATATCGGTGCGGGCCTTCTCTAAAAGCTGGACTCGAATGGGGATTTGCCGATCTCCGATGGTGTATTTTGCCAAATTTGACGAGACATCACCGATGGTGGCAATGCGGATTGTTTGAGAGATCGTGTCTGTTGACACACCCAAATCCGCGGCCAAACCCGGCTTTGGCACCACATGAATCTCCGGGCGGTCGAGCGGAGCGGTCGAAACCGGATTGGCGATGTAAGACGGGATTGTCTTCATTTGGCTTTGCATTTGTGCGGCGACGTCGGCAATACGGGCATTGTTGTTGCCGGCAATAATCAGCGACAACCCGCGCTGGCCATTGCCTTGGATGCCCCAGAAGCGCAGGTCGGGTGTCTCTGCCAAAAGATGGCCAATCTCGTTTTCCATATCCTTTTGGGACTTTTTGCGCTTGGTTTTATGCACCAGTCGAATGGTGAGTGTGGCCTTGCGGATTTCGTTACCGCCGGAAATGACATAGCCGCCATTCACAAAAACGCTTTCCACCTCGGGCATTTTTTTGAGGCGGGCGGTGATGTCATCCGCGACCGCTTGGGTATCTGTAAGGCGCGAGCCGGGAGGCAGTTCCGCCGCAAACAGCAAGCGGGCTTCGTCACCTGCGGGAATAAATCCCTTTTCCAAAAAGCCGGTCGACCAAATGGAAAGGGCGAAAAGTCCCAATCCGACCAACAATGTAAACCAGCGGTGATGCACCGAGAAACGCACGACTCCGGTGTAGGAGCGCATGATCCAGCCATCTCCGACATGCCTGGGTTCGTCATGCGACTTTAAGAAATAAGCAGTGAGCATCGGCGTTATCAACCGCGCGGTGAGCAAGGAAAAGAACACCGCAATGGCTACGGTCAAACCAAACTGTTTGAAATATTGACCGGCGATACCACCCATGAAACTAACCGGCGCAAACACCGCCATAATGGTTAAAGATATGGCGACAACCGCAAGCCCGATCTCATCTGCGGCTTCCAGCGAAGCATTGTAGGCGGATTTGCCCATGTGCATGTGGCGGACAATGTTTTCGATTTCGACGATGGCGTCATCAACCAAAACACCGGTGGCGAGGGTTATGCCAAGCAAACTGACCAAATTCAGAGAGAAGCCCAGTTGGCTCATCGCCCAAAAGGTTGGAATTGCCGAAAGGGGAAGCGCAACCGCTGAAATCAGGGTCGCACGCCAGTCCCGCAGGAACAAAAACACCACCAAGACCGACAAGAACGCGCCTTCAAGCAGACCTTCCATGGCGGAATTGTAGTTGCCAACGGTGTAGTCCACCGACGTGTCAATAAGGTCGATTTTGAACTCGGGATTTTCCCGAACCAGTTCGGCGACTTTGGCTTTCGCAAGGTCCGAAACGCGGGCGTCACTCTCGCCTTTTGAACGAAAAACGCCAAAACCAACCACAGGCTTGCCGTCCAGCCTGGCGAAAATGCGCGGCTCTTCAAACATGTCTGTGACCGTGCCGAGCTCAGATAGCTTGACATTGCGGTTGCCAGGGAGCGCGATAACCGTGTTGGCGAGATCTTCCATAGAATGGGCACCGGCCAGTGTGCGGATGGCCTGTTCACTGCCTCCCACCTCGCCGCGGCCGCCGGCAACATCCACATTGGTGGCATGAAGTTGTTTGTTGACATCGGCGGAGGTGACGCCGAGCGCGTTCATTTTATCCGGATCGAGCGAGACACGAATTTCACGCGTGACGCCGCCAACGCGCGACACGGAGGCAACGCCGCGCACGCCTTGGAGCTTCCGCGTGACAACATCATCAATATACCATGAAATTTCTTCAGAATTTCGGACCGGATTGCTGACCGCGAAGGTTAGGATCGCCGCACCTTCAATGACCAGCCGCTGAACAATCGGCTCATTGATGGTGGCGGGCAGGTCGCTCCTGATCTTGCTCACGGCGTCTTTCACGTCATTTACGGCGCGATCCGTATTGGTTTCGAGCAGAAACTCGACGACGGTTTGCGATGTACTATCAGTGATGGTGGAGGTTATGTGCTTAACGCCGGTGATGCCGGCAATTGAATCTTCAACCTTTTTCGTAACTTGAGTTTCCAGCTCGGCGGGCGCGGCCCCAGGCTGGGTTACCAGGACTGTGACAATCGGCACATCGATGTTTGGAAAGCGGGTGATTGGCAAATTGCGAAATGCGATGGTGCCAATCACCATCAATACGGTAAAAAGCACCAGCGCCGGGATAGGCTTGCGGATGGACCAAGCAGAGATATTTATTCTCATTGCACTGCTCCTGTGTTGCTGTTTTGCACTACAGGCGGGGCATCCAGAGGCGGGGTATCCACCGGGGATACCGCATCACCCGAGCGCAAAAATGCGCCTGCACGCACGATAATGGTTTCGCCTGCGGTCAAGCCTGAGGCGACCTCAACCTTGCCATCAACTACCAAGCCGAGGGTGACTTTCTTGGTGGTGACGTGGCCGTCACCCACTGTTTGGACAACCGCTTCACCCCCGTCATAGAGCACCGCAGTGGCGGGCACAGCCAAGACGTTGCGGCGCGCAAGCTCAATGGTTCCACGCGCAAATGCCCCGATGTGAATGCGCTGATCTACAGGAAGAGCAATGCGAACTTTGCCGAGGCGGGTGGTTTTATCGACCTCGGGCAACACGCGCCGCACTTTTCCGATAAGGGTTACGTCTTCGCCAACAACAACCTGCGCCGTTTGATCCGGCTTGACCTTTGACAACTTGATTTCGGGAACGTCAGCCTCAAGCTCGACGATTCCGTTTGCGGCAAGGCGGAACATCGGATCTGCCGAGGCCGAAGCAATTGCGCCAAGGCGCGCCGCGCGGCGGGTGACGGTTCCGTTGACCGGGGCCACAACATCGGCGCGGCCTATGCGCACCAGCAACTCGTTGCGTTGAGCCTCTTTCGAGGTTTTATCCGCTTTTGCCAAAACGAGGCCAGATTTTGCCGACGCTAACCGGGCTTCATTGCCACGCTGATCTGACTGACGCTGGTCGAGCACAGCGGCGGTTCCTGCGCCCATTTTGACCAGATCCTGCGCCCGCGCCAAAGCCGGAGCGGAAAACGACAGCGCGGCCTCCGCCTGCGTGACGCTGCTTGCAGCTTGAGCGATTGAAGCGTCCGCGACGGCAAGCGTTGCGTTCCATTGCGCCAATTGCGCATCGAGCGTGGCCCGGTTCAGACGGGC
>JAYTYD010000108.1:0-1309 GCA_043742625.1 Methylovirgula sp.
AGAAAATCCCGCCGAGACGGGTCTGACGAAGCCGATCCAGCTTGCGCATGTGACGAGGTAGTCAAGAGAGCCCCCAAATCCAAATGTTAGCTACAAAACCTAGCCGGAGTTAGCCACGTTAATCAACACAACCTCATATAACGCCGGATTTTCCGCCACAATGCGACGCATCGCCGCCACCGAAAAATCACAGCCATTTGCGGCCTATTTTTTCGTTATTTCGCACCGTTCAGCCAACTTGTCCAGCCAAGTTCGCGAAGTTGTCGTGCATCATTGCTTTTTTGCACCAGCACTTCGCGGTCACTGTGAACTGAAGCGCCTGGCTAGCGCCAAGGCTCGCCACATCGAGGCAACCTGAAGCCCCCCCGACGTCTTACGGGCCAAAGTAACAAAATGACCGAGGCGCCCGCCAAATTCAGGCACATCACCAGAGTCATAACCGGAAAGTCCGGCATCAAAAATTTGCCGCTCTTCGTTGGTTCCGCCATTTTGCAGAGCTAAAGCAAATGCCACGTTCGCGCCATTGTCCGGCTCCAGCGCCCGCGCCACGCGGTATAGATTGATAAACCGCTTTATAGTGCGCGGTGCAGGCCCCACCCACTCTGCCAGAGCATTGAGAAGAGAAATCTCTTTCTGCGACAGCGGCGCATCGTAAACCGAGATATTCGGATCAATTCCAATCACGTCTGGCCGGGTGTCCGGCTCCAGCAGGCTTGCGATCAAGCGGCCTTGGTCACGGCTAAATCCACGTTTGCCCAAATCATAAGGAATTTGAATCATGCGTTGAACAGACGCTGCACTTAGCGCGGCATTGCCCACCGTTAAAATGGACGCAAAAGCCGCGCCCTTCAAAATATCCTGCAGTTCCGCTTCAAAGGCCAATTGATCTGTCGTACTCAGATGATCAAATCCATCAAAACTAACGACAAGGCGCTGTGGCGCGGCCAAACTTGATTTTGATTTACTATTCTCGCGATTGGCAATAATTTCATTGACCGAGCCTAAAAACTCCACGGCAACAGCATCTTGCCCTGAAGATATCGCAAATGTCGGAACCGTCGCAGCGTGGTTTGCTCTTCCGGCGCGTGCGCGGGCTTGAGCTTCCGAAGCGCGTTTGGCAACAACCTCCACCTCTTGAGATAGGCTTCCGACCCGCTGGGTTTGATGCGCCAACAGACCATCAATATCGCGCTTTCTGGCCGAGACATCCGAGCGTAACAAACCGACACCGTGCGAAATCGGCAGAAAAAACCGCATTGCCCGCCAAAAATTCCACACTACCAGCAACATGGTCAGCCCAAGAAGTCCA
>JAYTYD010000109.1:0-2894 GCA_043742625.1 Methylovirgula sp.
GCAGTGGCGCTGCCGCCGGTCAATGCAATGGAAGCGACGCCGGTCAGTCCGGCAAACTCCAACCGCGCCTTCGTATCGGTTTTAATCGGTGTGCGCTCATTGATCGTGACAACAGCCGCCACGCGGCTGGGGTCTTCACGCATAAGGTCAATCTGCTGCACATCGCCAACCCGCAAGCCGTTGAACAGCACTTGGCTGCCGCGTGAAAGCCCCGATACCGAGCCGGTAAATATGATCTCGTATGTCTTGAGGCCCACATTCTTCGAGCCGCCGGAAAACCACAGCACAAAGAAAAACGCCGCGGCAATCATCGCCAGCGTAAAAGCCCCTATCAGCGCATAATTGGCGCGGGTTTCCATGTGTTATCGCCTTAATGAGCTGGAAGCTTTTGCGTTCCCGCAACTGCCCGCGCTCTTTTACCGTGGAAATACGATTGAAGCCAAGCGTCATTTGACGCCTCTAATTTGGACAGTGGCCCCACTTCAATAATTTTGCCCCCGCCAAGCGCTGCCACACGATCACAGGCGGTGTAAAGACTATCCAAATCATGCGTCACCATAAAAATGGTCAGGCCAAGTGTCTTTTTAAGTGTCACGATCAGATCATCAAATTCACCGGCACCAATAGGGTCCAAACCGGATGTCGGCTCGTCCAGAAATAAAATATCCGGATCCAGCGATAACGCCCGCGCCAAAGCTGCCCGCTTGATCATACCGCCGGAAAGTTCGGAGGGGAATTTATCAGCTGCGTCGCCGGGCAAGCCCACCAGCTCCAGCTTGAGATAAGCCAGCTCGTCCATCAATTTCTGGCTGATGCCGAGATACTCGCGCATCGGCAATTGAATATTCTGTTTTACAGTGAGCGCCGAAAACAGAGCACCTTGTTGAAAAAGCACGCCAAAATGCCGCTCTAGCTGGCTGAGGTGCGCCGCAGAAAGCTCACCCAGCCGCTGCCCCAAAACATCAATCGTTCCGGAACGCACCTTCACGAGCCCCAAGATAGCCCGCATCAACACCGATTTTCCACTGCCCGATGGCCCGATAAAGCCCAAAATCTCGCCTCTCATAACATCGAGACATAAGTGATCGAGAATGATTTTAGTTCCAAACCCCACCACCAGATCCTGAACAGAAATGATCGTCTTGGTGTCGGTATCAAGTTGCAGCTGTGCGGAGTTTGCCATGGCGCAGCTCTAATAGGATATTGCGGCGAAAAATATGGCGAACAGTCCATCCACCACAATCACCATAAAGATTGATTTCACCACCGAATTTGTAACCTGCTGGCCCAAGCTCTCGGCAGAACCGCCCACAGCAAAGCCCTCGACACAGGCATTAAGCCCGATCACCAGCGCCATAAAGGGCGCTTTAATCATCCCCACAGCAAATGTGTTAAATCCGATGGCATATTGCAGTCTGCTCAGATAGATTTCCGGGCTGATATCGCCATAGATCCAGCCGGTCAGAAGTCCGCCCAGCAGCGCCGTCATGTCTCCCAGAAATGTCAAAATCGGCAGGCTGATAATCAGGGCCAATACCCGTGGCACAATCAAAATCCGCATCGGATCAAGGCCCATCACCCGCAGTGCATCAATCTCCTCGCGCATCTTCATGGAGCCGATTTCGGCGGTGATCGCCGAGCCGGAGCGGCCCGCAATCATGATAGACGTGAGCAAAACCGCCAGCTCACGCAGCACCAAAATGCCGATCAAATCGACGGAAAATTGCGCCGCCCCAAATTTTTGCAATTGAAACAGGCTCTGCTGCGACACAATACAGCCGACAAGAAAATTGATCAGCCCCACAATCGGCACGGAGCGAAAGGCAATGCGTTCCAGCTGAAACACCAGCGAGGTAATTCGAAATTGGCCGGGATGCGAAATAACCCCGCCCAGCGCCACAATAAGCTCGCCCAAAAACGCCACGCCGGCAACAAAATCCCGCCATACAGCCTCAACACTCATGCCGACATCGGACAAAAAGCCGATCAGAGCGGAGGAATGTTTGCTGGCAGCAATGGAAAAATCCCGGTATTTCACCTCCGCGAGCAAGGTTTTCTGCGCATCGCTCAGCGCTGCGTAGGACACTTTGGCCCCCGCAGCTTCCATTTGAAACCGCGCCCGATCAATGACCCAAGCGCCCGCCGTGTCCAATCCGGACACCGCACTCAGGTCCAACACCACGCTTTTGGCGCTGCTTGGATTTTTAGCAAGCTCAAGCGCGCAGGATTCCAAAGCTTTGCCGCTCGATGCAAGCCAGTGACCGCGCAAAGTTAAGCGCGCGCCATTCTCCGTAACATCATCCGCAAAGCCGATTTCCGAATCCATTCTCATCTTTTATCGTTACCTTGCGGGTGGCGTCGAGCGCTCAAAAGCCACACCGGACGCAAAATCAACAGTTTGCCGCCTTTGTAACCTCGCCTATACTTCATATATGACTCGCATCCTGTCCCTGCATACCCGGCGCTTTGCATTGGCCAAGGTTTTCACGATTTCGCGCGGCAGCCGAACCGAAGCCGCCGTACTTGAGGTGAACATCCAATACGGACATTTAACCGGACGGGGCGAGTGTGTCCCCTATGCCAGATACGGCGAAACCCTCGAAAGTGTCGCGGCCCAAATCGAAAATTTACGCGCCAAAATTCAGTCCGGCCTGACGCGAGGGGCGCTGCAAAGCGAACTTCCTGCCGGAGCAGCCCGCAATGCGGTAGATTGCGCATTGTGGGATTTAGACGCGAAAACGGCCAATGTTCCGGCCTATATAATGGCAGGGCTTGATCGCCTCAGCCCCGCAACCACCGCTTATACTCTCTCGCTCGCTTCTGCTTCAGATATGGAAGCTGCAGCGCGTGAAGCCGCACACCGCCCGCTGCTCAAAATCAAGCTTGGCGGTGTG
>JAYTYD010000110.1:0-1988 GCA_043742625.1 Methylovirgula sp.
TCGCCAATCGTCAGCGGCTGAATTTCTTGATAGGCGCTGACATAATTGAGCAAGCTCTCCCGATCAAGATTGCTGTCTGTATGCGCGACATAGGCCCAGGCTAGGCCGAATACCCGCGGATAGCCCTCAAAAGGGCCGGAAGCGAGCTTTGGCAAAACCCGGTAATAGCCGGCGGGCAGATCTGAACGGATTTGATGTATCTGCTTTTCCACTACGTGATAATTATTGATCAACTCCTCGTTTGCAGGGGTAATTGGTCGGCCTTCTGCAACCGCTACTGCGGTCGTCTCATAGGTTTCGAGCAATACTTTCTCGTTTTCGGCGAGCCGCGCCGCCAGCGGAAGGCCGGGGCCGGTTTTAACGATAAGGTTCTGCGCCAATGCCAAACTACGGGCATGTGCCAAAAGACGCTCACTGCCAAACAGTTCTTCACGAATCGGATCATTCGTTTGCCAAAGGGATGGATGTTGGTCGCGGGGGAATGGCCACATCAGCAAGTTTCTTTCGTTGCGCAAGTTTCATTTTTTAAGAAAGCCAAAGCTTTGGTGAGGATTTCATCGCGGCCCCGCACGGGACAGGACAAACCTCAAGCCTCTAACCTCTAACCTCAAGCCTCAAGCCTCAAGTGCGGGCGTGCAGCTTGTTGATCGGGGTGCTAATTTTTTTCGGGTCACGTAGGACGAACGCTAGCACAGGTAATTCGTTCCCAGAAATCGATTTAAACCCACCGAACTGATTGGAGGCGGTACGTTTTCAGTTGTTGTCAGTCTAAAAGTGAGGGACAGTGGCAGCCTGCCTTGGGAAATACGCACGAGCAAAGCCACCGGGGCAGCATGTTGAAACGCTTCGTGCAACTTATTCGCTCTGTAAGTATTTTCCGTCGCTGGATGTGCTGAACATTTTTGGATAATTGCCTCAAAAAAGCAGTTATAGATTCAAGCGAGAATGCAGCGTCATTTTAAAAATCAAGCCAGCTAAATCTTGGCAAGTCAAATCTTGGAATGCCAGCATTTTCGTCCTGCGCAATCAAACAACGAAAGATATTTCGCTATGATGTTAAATATACCCCATTTGCAGCCGATTATTTCGCTGATTGCCGGTGTGGCCATTTTGATTGTGCCGCGTCTGCTCAACTATATCGTGGCCGGGTTCATGATCATCTCAGGGCTTATCGGCTTGGGTCTGTTGCGCTAAAATTGTCCGCGTTGCCGGCCGCGCGACCACAACTTCTAAAATAGCGGAGCTTATCCCTGGTTGAGCAAAGCGAATATTATCCATCACCGCCTTAAATGTATTGCGGCTAAAACCCGTGCGCCCACCTCTCATTCTACAAAAATACTAGACTGCAATTGGCCGTACTGTTAGCTTGTAAACTAGTAGAGTTCATTTGGCGCGGTCATGCTTACAAATAAAGGGAAATACGGCCTTAAAGCCATGGTCCATCTGGCAGGTCGCGCGGCAGGTCAGCCATCGCTGGTCAGTGACATCGCGCAAATCAACGCGATCCCGAAGAAATTTCTTGATGCAATATTGGGTGAATTGCGCAATGCCGGACTGGTGCATTCCAAAAAGGGGCGTGGCGGCGGCTATGTGCTGGCGGTTCCTGCGTCCCAAATCATGGTTGGCCAAATTATCCGCGCCTTGGACGGGCCGCTTGCGCCCCTCCCTTGCGCCAGCAAAGACTTTTATCGTCGCTGTGAAGATTGCGCCACAGAGGCCAAATGCTCCGTCCGCCTCATGATGATGGAAGTCCGCAACGCCATGGCCAATGTGCTCGATCACCGTTCGCTGGCAGAAATGCGGGACTTCTCCGAAATTGATGAAGAACGCCTGATGTATTATATTTGACATGACATGCGCCGTGCGCCACTTGCGGCGTGCTTTTTACCAGACAAAGCTTGACGCCGCGCCTGTGCTAAATTATAGGCTATCCACATGAATTCAAAGGCATGGCGCTGAGATGGAGAAAATTCCACCCCGGTCATGTG
>JAYTYD010000111.1:0-10276 GCA_043742625.1 Methylovirgula sp.
TTGTGGTCATTGCCTGCAATACGGCCTCGACGCTGGTTATGGGCCCGTTGCGGGCGAGGTGGCCGCAGCTGCCGTTTGTGGGAACTGTGCCGGCGATTAAGCCCGCTGCCGAGCAAACCCGAAGCGGTATGTTTTCCGTTTTGGCAACCCCCGGCACTGTAGCGCGCGACTACACGCATGATTTGGTGCGCCAGTTTGCGGAACATTGCGATGTGGCGCTGGTTGGCTCAAAGCGGCTTGCGGTCATGGCGGAAGCTTTTATGCACGGCGACGCGGTTGATGATTCCGTTATCTGGTCAGAAATTGCACCGTGTTTTGTCGCACAGGACGGGCGGCGCACCGATGTGGTCGTGCTGGCTTGCACGCATTATCCGCTATTGTTGGCGGCGTTTAAGCGCCTTGCGCCTTGGCCGGTGATCTGGATTGACTCAGGCAATGCCATTGCGCGGCGGGCCGACCATGTTTTACAAGGGCGGTTTCCGGCTGGCGGGGAGCTGTTTGCTGGCCCCAAGCGGTCAAGCAGCGCATTTGCATTGACCAGCGGCGCGTCCCCTTCGCCGCAGCTCTGGACGACCTTGCGCGGCTATGGGTTTGAGGATGTGGCGGAATGCAGAGTGGCGTTTTTCGACACGTGATACCGATATTTACGATGACGGTGTACTTGATCTATTATAAATTTATGATAGTTTATCGGAATATGATAAACTTGGTAAGGTGTTTATAAATGGATCCCAGAACAAATCCATACGCGCCCGGGGCAGGAACTCCACCACCGGAATTGGCAGGACGAGATGATCTCATAGAGCGCGCGGCAATTGCATTGGATCGAATTAAAAGTGGCAAGCCTTCCAGAAGCGTGATTTTCTACGGGTTAAGGGGTGTTGGTAAAACTGTTCTTCTAAACCGAATTCGTCAGGACGCAACATCGCGCGGGTTGGAGAGTGTTCCCATTGAAGCGCCTGAAGGGCGATCACTGCCCGCTATTTTGATCCCTGCCATGCGAGCTGCACTAATAAGGCTCAGCGTTACGGCCAAGGTTACAGATATTTATGATAAGTCTCTCAGTGCGCTGGCAGGATTTGCGAAAGCATTAAAAATCAAATTCCAAGATATCGAAGTTGCGTTAGATTTTGTTGTAACGCCAGGTGTTGCAGACAGTGGCGATTTGGAATTTGACTTAATTGAATTGCTAAAGACTGTAGGCCGCGCTGCGAAATCTCAGGGAATTGCTTTGGTATTGTATATCGATGAGATTCAATACGTCCCAGAAAATCAGCTTGCGGCGCTTATTACTGCGTTGCATATTACTAGCCAAGAGCAATTACCCGTTACGATGGTTGCGGCTGGATTGCCTCAATTATTAGGTCAAATGGGTCGTGCAAAATCATACGCTGAGCGTCTCTTTGAATTTGTGTCAGTTGGCCCTTTAGATGAAAAGTCGGCCACCACTGCACTTTGCGTGCCTGCAAAAGAGGAAAACGTAGAATACACGTCTGATGCAATTGCGGAAATCTTGTTTCAAACCAAAGGTTATCCATACTTTCTCCAAGAATGGGGCAAACACAGTTGGGGTGTAGCGGATGCTTCGCCTATTGAAAGGGAGGATGCTGTCAAGGCGACCCAAATCGCATTAGCTGAACTTGATGCAAGCTTTTTTCGGGTTCGATTTGACCGCCTGACTCCTTCCGAGAAAAGATATATGCTTGCAATGGCTGAAATGGGTGCAGGGCCACACCGGTCTGGCGATATTGCTGAAGGCTTGGGTAAAAAAGTAACAACTGTAGCTCCAACTAGAAATACATTGATAAAAAAAGGCATGATTTACAGTCCCACACATGGGGATACAGCCTTTACCGTGCCGCTATTCGACGGGTTTATGAAACGGCAGCTCCCTTACTGATGTTACGAAGGTTGACACATCCCTATCGCGCGGCTAAACCCACCTTACCTGATGTGCCGCAAGGCGCAGCTCGGGGTTGGCTTGTTTCCAAAAGGAGAAAAGTCAAACGCGCCCGGGACTTTTCCTCTTTTGAGATATCTTTCGCCTTGTGTGAGATTTTCTCGTTGAGTGAGCAGTCTGTCGGCCCTCATTGAGGGCAGAGGAGGGAGCGTGCCTCACCTTGAATCTAAGAGAGCACGATGACAAAGCGCCTAAATGCAAAGTATAAAATCGACCGCCGTATGGGTGAAAATATCTGGGGTCGTCCTAAGAGCCCGGTTAACAAGCGCGAATACGGCCCCGGCCAGCACGGCCAGCGCCGCAAGGGCAAGCCTTCTGACTTTGGTACGCAGCTGAAAGCCAAGCAGAAGCTCAAAGGCTACTACGGCAATATCTCTGAGAAACAATTCCGCGGTTACTATGCTGAAGCGGTGCGTCTGAAGGGTGATTCGGGCGCGAACTTGATCGGCCTGCTTGAGCGCCGTCTGGACGCGGTGGTATATCGCGCCAAGTTCGTTGCAACAGTGTTTGCGGCGCGCCAGTTCGTAAACCATGGCCATGTTCGGGTTAACGGCAAAAAGGTCAATATTGCCTCCTACCAAGTTAAGGTTGGCGATTTGGTGGAAGTAAAGGAAGCTTCGCGTCAGCTGGCAGTTGTGATCGAGGCCGTTGCCTTGGCAGAGCGTGATGTTCCTGACTATTTCGAAATTGACCACGCTAAACTTTCGGCAAAAATGACCCGTGTGCCGGGCCTTACCGACGTTCCTTATGCTGTGCAGATGGAACCGAACTTGGTTGTCGAATATTATTCGCGCTAAGTCTGGTGCCATAGACTTTCAAAAGGCCGTCCTTAGGGGCGGCCTTTTTTGTTGACTGGTGCGCCGGTTTGAGGCCAGTCTTCGCCTTCAATTACAAAAGGGCGTCTCCATGACCAAACCAGTTTCATTCGGGGTAATTTCGACGGCACGTATCGGCTGGGAAAAGGTCATTCCCGCCATGCAAAACAGCAAGTTCTGTAAAATAGACGCTATTTGCTCTCGCGATTTGCCGACAGCACAGGCGATGGCGAAACAGCTCGGCATTGCCAAGGCTTATGGATCCTACGAGGCTATGCTTGCCGACAAGGATATTGAGGCGGTTTACAATCCGCTGCCAAATCACCTGCATGTGCCGTGGTCAATTGCTGCGCTGAAAGCGGGCAAGCACGTGCTGTGTGAAAAGCCGATCGGGCTTGACGCCAAAGACGCCTTGAAGCTGGTGGCCGCGCAGAAAAAGTATGGCAATATTGCCGCTGAAGCCTTCATGGTGCGGCACCATCCGCAATGGCAACGGGCGCGCGAGATTGTCCGCAGCGGCGAAATTGGCGATATTCGCTCCATCCAAACATTTTTTTCGTATTTCAACGACGATGCGGATAATGTGCGCAATCAAGCCGATATTGGCGGCGGCGGCATCTATGACATCGGCTGTTACGCCATTGTGAGTGCCCGTTATATCTTCGGCGCGGAGCCTGAGCGGGTCGTGGGCCTGATTGAGCGGGATCCGAAATTTGGCACAGATCGTCTGGCCAGCGCGTTGATGGAGTTTCCGGGGCAGCGGCATTTGACATTTAGCGTTTCAACGCAGCTGGTGCCATATCAGCGGGTGCAGATTTGCGGCACCAAAGGCCGGATTGAGGTGCAAATTCCGTTTAATGCCATTCCGGATGCAGGCATGAAAATTCTGATTGATTCGGGTGCCGGACTTTCGGGTGAGGGTATCCGCACCGAAGTGATTCCCGCCTGTGACCAGTATGGTTTGCAAGGAGACGCTTTTGCGAAAGCGATTCGCGGCGAAGCGGCGTTTGAATTTGGCATCGCTGATAGTGTTGCCCAGATGAAGGTAATTGACGGACTGTTCAAGTCCGCCAAGTTGAATCGCTGGGTCAAAATCTGAATTTGACCGCTTCAGAAAGATTGAAGCGGCCATTTTTGTTTGATTAGAGCTTATTGATCCAGCCTGCAAAGCTCATCAAGCCTTCCGGCCACGGTCCATGGCCGGATGCAACATTGATGTGCCCTGCCTCGCCCGCGTCGATCAGGGTGGCGCCCCAAGCTTTGGCGTGCTCCTCTGCCACCTCATAGCTGCAATAGGGATCGTTACGGCTGGCAACCAGAGCAGCGGGGAACGGCAGAGCGGTGCGCGGAATGGGCGCGAAATCATGTGAGACGCCTGGCAGCAACTCCGGCTGGTTCCAGTCCGAAAAACCGACCAGAAACGCGCCTCTGACGGGCTTGGTAAAAAATTGCACGGCGTGGGCCACTGCGGCGCAGCCCAAGGAATGGGCCACGAAAATCACCGGCTTTTCAGATTTTTCCACCTCGGCGACAATGGCATTTACCCAGGTGGCGCGTTTAGCCTCATACCAATCGGATATCTCAACGCGGAAAGCGGTAGATAGCTTTTTCTCCCAGCGGGTTTGCCAATGGTCCGGCTCGGAACCGCCAAAACCGGGGACGAACAGGATGGTGCACTCAGAAAGTTTCATTGAACATGTGCCGGGCGATGATTCTAAAACTGTCTTGCCCTATCAGCCGAACCGATGTCCAGCAGTAAATTTCAGCGCGTAGCCCGCGCAAAAATCCGTCCGTCGATGCAGACTAAGCCAAAGGCAATAATTGCCATGCCTAAAAATGCGGCGCGGGAGAGGTCTTCGTGCAGAAAAATGCTGCCGAGTAGAATAGCGCTGACCGGCACCAGCAGCGTTACTAGAGAGGTGTTATTCGGGCCGGAGGTTTGCATAAGGCGAAAAAACATAATGTAAGCCAGCGCCGTGCAAACCAAAGCAAGTACAATCAAGACAGCCCAAATATGCGGGGAGGGCATTGCCAGGGTCCATGGCCGTTCAAAAATAAGCACCAGCGGTATTAACATCAGCGCACTGGCGGAAAGCTGGCCTGCTGCCACTTTTACCGGCTGAATGCCACGGAACCGCCGCGCCACCACACCGGAAAGGCCGTAAGAAATTGAAGCGCCGATGATGGCAAGCCCGCCAGAAAAGCTGCCACTCCAAACTCCGCCGGAAAGTTGCGGCGCAAACAGAATTACCACGCCCAAAAATCCGAAAGCAACGCCCAGCGCCTTGTTCCACTGTATTTTTTCACCCGCCAAGGCGCGGGTGGCAAGAATGGTGAACACGGGCGTTGTGGCATTGAGAATTGCTGCGAGGCCGCTGGCTATTTGCGTTTCGCCATACACAATGAGCGCAAACGGGATGACATTGTTTAGCAAACCCATAAGGAAAAAGTTTTTCCACAATCCCGCATCGGGCGGGACAGAGTCGCGTTTCAGAACGAGAAACAGATGCAAAGCCGCTGCGGCAATAGCAACGCGGCCTAATACTATGGTGAAGACCGGAAGCTCAACCACCAGAAGTTTATAAAAAAAGAAAGAACTGCCCCATACGCCGCCTAGGACCAAGAGCATGATCCACTGATTGGCACCCATCATGTAAGGCGCGGAAGCCTGTGAGGCCGACGTACCGGAGGCTTGCAAACCGGAAGTCTGGGGACCGGTGCTTGGGCTATGATTTTGTGTCATAATCCACCTTGGCCAAGTAGATGATCCACCGCCACCCGAAAACGACAGCTTAGTTCGGTTTAGGGATTTTTTGCAGGGCATAGCCCAGCAAACCGTTTATTCGCAGCTTGTGGATTTGGTTTTATCGCAAAACCGCTACACACTTTTGCGTGATATGCTTTAGCTGAATACCCGGGCAAAAATCGTATCGACGTGCTTCAGATGGTAGCCAAGGTCGAACAGCTCCTCAAGTTCCTTATCATTCAGCGCCTTTTTCACGTCAGTGTCAGCCTTGAGCAAAGTGAGGAAATCTCCTTCTCCGCGCCAAACCGGCATGGCGTTGCGTTGCACCAACGCATAAGAGTCTTCGCGGGATACACCTTTTTGGGTGAGGGCGAGCAACACGCGCTGGCTATGAATAAGGCCGCCGAGGCGGTTCATGTTTTTTTCCATGTTTGCCGGATAAACCAGCAATTTATCAATAACGCCGGTTAAGCGTGCGAGGGCAAAATCCAGCGTAACGGTTGCGTCCGGGCCGATCATGCGCTCCACCGAGGAGTGCGAAATGTCGCGTTCATGCCACAGCGCCACATTTTCAAGCGCGGGCGTGACCATGCCGCGAACGAGGCGGGCGAGGCCGGTGAGGTTTTCGGTGAGAACCGGATTTCGCTTGTGCGGCATGGCTGAAGAGCCCTTTTGCCCTTCTGAGAAGAACTCCTCGGCCTCGAGCACTTCAGTGCGTTGCATGTGGCGAATTTCGATGGCTAAACGCTCTACGCAGGAGGCGACAACGCCGAGCGTGGCAAAAAACATAGCGTGGCGGTCCCGCGGGATAACCTGAGTGGAAACCGGCTCAACTGTGAGGCCGAGCTTTTTAGCGACATGCGCCTCTACGCGCGGGTCGATATTGGCGAAGGTGCCCACCGCGCCGGAAATGGCGCAGGTTGCGATTTCGGCTTTTGCCGCCACGAGGCGGGCGCGGCAGCGGGAAAATTCAGCATAGGCTTGGGCCAGTTTCAGGCCGAATGTCACAGGTTCGGCGTGGATGCCATGGCTGCGACCGATGGTTGGCGTCATTTTGTGTTCAATGGCGCGGCGTTTCAAAGCGGCGAGCAGCGCGTCCACGTCCGCTATCAACAGGTCTGCCGCTCGGGCCATCTGAACCGAGAGGCAGGTGTCGAGCACGTCTGACGAGGTCATGCCTTGGTGAACGAAGCGGGAGTCGGGACCGATGAACTCACCAAGATGGGTGAGAAAGGCGATGACATCGTGCTTGGTAACGCGCTCAATTTCGTCAATGCGGGCAATGTCAAAAGTGACATTTCCGGCTTTGTCCCAGATGTTCTTGGCGGCCTCCTTCGGGATAACACCGATTTCAGCCAATGCGTCGCAGGCATGTGCCTCGATTTCGAACCAGATCTTAAAGCGGGTTTGCGCATCCCAGATGGCGACCATTTCGGGGCGGGAATAACGGAGGATCATGGGTTGTCCTTATCGGGCGGGCTGAGGGCCAAGCCTGTGCCAAGCTGGAGACAAGCTTGAGACAAGCTGAAGCATTGTCGAATTGCCCCTGCTAAGCCATATTCTTGCGCCAAGGTCAATCAATTGCACGGAATTTGCAGTGCATGGCTTGAGTGCCACGGTGTCAAAAAAGGGTGAGGAACGTCCATTGAAGCGGATGGCGGGCCGCTAGCTTGCCAATCGGTTCAGATTGCAAACTTGAAGCGGGAAGTTTGCAACTCTGAGATGTTGCCGGTGGATTTTTCCGGCAACACCCATGTGAAGAAATTGCCCATCGTGATCGCGATAACGCCGAATTAAGCGCATAACGCCCTATACAATAAGCCCGCGCGCAGACTCGGCAGCGCAGCGCAGGGCGGAAATGTTTGCGCCATAGGTTTCAGGTTTGCCATTAAACACGGATGAACCTGCGACAAAATAATTAGCGCCGGCGGCGGCGGCTTGGCCGATGGTGGCCGGGGTTATGCCGCCATCAACTTCGATATCAATATTCCGCCCGGCGCACATATCACGGACGCGGCGGATTTTTTCGCACATGGGCGCAATGAATTTTTGCCCGCCAAAACCGGGGTTAACTGTCATCACCAAAACCAAATCGGCGAGGTCAAGCACATGGGCGATAGCGGTTTCCGGTGTGCCGGGGTTGAGCGCAACACCGGCGCGCTTGCCCAGCGCCCGAATGGCCTGTAGCGAGCGGTGCAGATGCGGCCCGGCTTCGGCATGAACTGTGATGCAATCGCCGCCTGCCTTGGCAAAGCTCTCCAGATACGGGTCAACCGGAGAGATCATCAGATGCACGTCAAAGGGTTGGGCAATGAGCGGGCGCAGGGCTCTCACCACGTCCGGGCCATAGGAGATGTTTGGCACAAAGTGGCCGTCCATAACATCAAGATGAACCATATCAGCGCCGCCATTCATGGCAGCAAGGGTTTCTTGGCCAAGTTTGGCAAAGTCGGCGGCGAGAATGGACGGGAGCAGGGTAATTTTACGCATGATATGCGCCTAGCATGGTGCGACATCAGGAGTCTAGATTGAACTTGTTTCGCTTGGCAGGTGTGGCAAAAAGAGAGTGGAAAACGGAGTCATAAATGAAGGCCGATTGTGTTGTTTTGGGTGCGGGGATTGTCGGGGTTTCGACTGCGCTGCACCTGCAGGCGCGGGGACGGGATGTTGTGCTGGTGGACAAGCACGGGCTTGCGGGCGAGGAGACCAGCTTTGGCAATGCAGGGCTTATTGAACGCTCCAGCATCTATCCTTACTCTTTGCCGCGGGACTTTGGCCAATTGCTGAAATACGCCTTTAATCTGGCTCCTGAGGCGCATTATCATCTTTCGGCGTTGCCGTGGGTTTTGCCGTGGATTTTTCGCTATGCGATGAAATCCGGCAAAAAAGAGACGTTTAAAAGCGCGATGGCATCTTTGCCGCTGATCGAACGTTGCGTGTTGGAACACGAAGCCTTGATGGCGCAGGCGGGGGTGCCGGAACTCGCCGTTAAGAGCGGCTGGATCAAGGTGTTTCGCAAAGCCAAAAGCCTGGAGGGCGGGCTGAAAGATGCTGATAAAATCCGGCGCTTCGGTGTAAACTTTGATGTTTTGAATCCGCTTGAGATTGCTCTCAAAGAACCGCATTTAAACGGAGCCTTTAAGGGCGCGGTGCATTACACCGATCCGGTTTTTGTGCCTGATCCGGGCGCGTTGGTGAAGGCCTATGCCGCACTTTTCAAGGCGCGCGGCGGGCGTATGATTGTTGGCGATGCAAACTCATTGGCGCAGACCGCCAAGGGTTGGCGGGTGGTGGTTGAGGGTGGCGCATTGGATGTTGCTCATGCCGTGGTGTGTCTGGGGCCATGGGCGGGCGGCGTTTTTCACCGGCTGGGCTATTCCATTCCGCTGGGCATCAAGCGCGGTTACCATATGCACTACCAGCGCCTAGGCAATGCTGTCCTCAACCACTCGGTGCTTGATGCCGACAATGGCTATCTGATTGCGCCGATGACCAAGGGCATCCGGCTGACCACCGGGGCGGAGTTCGCAAAACTTGATGCTCCTAAAACTCCGGTGCAATTGGCAAAAGTTGAACCCATCGCGCGTAAATTTTTCCCACTGGCCGAGAGGCTGGATATGGAGCCATGGATGGGGGCGCGGCCTTGTTTGCCGGATATGTTGCCTGTGGTTGGCCCGGCACCGAAACATCGTGGTTTATGGTTCAATTTCGGGCACGAACATCATGGCCTGACGCTGGGTCCGGTAACAGGGCGGCTGCTGGCGGAAATGCTCACAGGCGAAGTCTCTTTCACCACTCCCGCCCCGTATCGGGCAGATAGGTTTTGAACACAAATGCGCGAGAACCGCGCGAGGTGCTATGCGGAGCGAGCATCGCGGGCTATGCAAGACAGCGTCCGGGACTAAGGCGCGAGATTGTGTTGCGAGAATTTGCTGAATGACTGATGTCACCCTTCCCAGTGCAGCCGTTGCTGGGCTGCTGTCGTTTTTGAGCCCCTGCGTGCTGCCGCTGGTGCCGCCTTATTTGTGTTATTTGGCGGGAACCACCATTGAAGAACTTGCGGTGGAAGCGCCCGTCGCAGCACGGCGTGACACGCTGCTGGCGGGGCTGCTGTTTGTGTTCGGGTTTTCGACTGTTTTTGTGACGTTAGGTGCCACGGCATCGGCCTTCGGCGCTGTGGTGCGGCAAAATCAGACGATGCTTGGCTATTTGGCGGGTGCAGCCATTATCACCATGGGGCTGCACTTTCTCGGCGTGTTTCGTATTGGTTTTTTGTATCGTGAAGCGCGCGTACAAGTGCAAAAGCCGGGCTTGGCAGGTGCCTATTTTATGGGTTTAGCATTCGCTTTTGGCTGGACACCTTGTATCGGGCCGATTTTAGCGGCGATTTTGGCGGTTGCCTCCTCGGAAGCGACAGTGTCGAAGGGCGCGATTTTGTTGGGTGCCTATTCGCTTGGACTTGGAATTCCGTTTCTTATAGCGGCGCTGATGATGGGGCCGTTTATGCGGTTTTTGCAGCGGTTCAAGCGGTATTTAGGCGCAGTGGAAAAATTGGTGGGCGGACTGCTGGTTCTGACCGGATTTGCTTTTTTGACCGGGGGAATTCAAAGCGTTTCGTTCTGGCTGCTGGAAACATTTCCGGGGCTGGCAAACCTTGGCTAAAGCAGCAGCAAATTCAAAATGAGACGGGGACTAAGGTGAGATTTGCTTTTGGGTTATGACGATGCTGAGTTGTGCCAAAGCCGTGTCGATAAG
>JAYTYD010000112.1:0-1397 GCA_043742625.1 Methylovirgula sp.
AGGACTTGGAAAGGTTAACAAGGCTTGGAAAAATTTACCGCTTGGGTTTGGCAGGGTGGTGGCCAGAGCTGGGATCGAACCAGCGACACTGCGATTTTCAATCGCATGCTCTACCAACTGAGCTATCTGGCCTCGCGACATCGGCGAAGTGGGCGCTTTATAGAAAGCCGATCTGCGCTTGTCTACCCCATAACTGCCAAATCGATAACACGAAATTGAACTTCTTCGCGTCCGTTCCAATGATTGATCGAAAGCGTTCCGGCCAAAGCGATAGATGCGCCGCTTTTTGAGCGTGTCAGAGCGTCACCAAGCGGGGTTTCCGCTGCCCGAAATGCCATCGCTTTTATTTGTGTTCCAGTTGACGCACGGGCACGAACGCGGAAATGTGCACCACCGACCGGAACGACGTCCAAAATCCGCAAATCCGGTATTACAAAAACCGGTTCCGGACTGCCAGAGCCAAAGGGGCCAGCTTTTTCAAGTGATTTTATGAGATCCAAACTCACTGCGGCGGGCTGAAGAACAGCGTCCACCAGTAGGTTTGTGTCGGCTTTTGCCGCTGAAATAGCCGGACCGAGCCGATTGCGGATGAAAGTTGAAAAGGCACCTAACTGGTCGCGTTGGAGAGTGATCCCCGCCGCCATAGCGTGCCCGCCGCCTTTAACAATCAAACCCGCTTCGGCAGCCGCGCGCACTGCGCCGCCCAAATCAACACCTGAAATCGAGCGTCCGGAACCGGTTCCGGCACTACCGCTCCAGGCAATGGCGAAAGACGGCAAGGTGTATCGTTCTTTCAAACGCGCCGAGACAAGCCCCATGACGCCGGGGTGCCACCCCTCTTCGCCGACAATTAGAACCGTGTCTGCCACTTTGCCTAAGCCAACTTGAGCCAAGGCAGTAGCTTCTGCTTCCAAGAGAGCAGCGGCTTCCAGCGCCTGTCTTTCCCGGTTGAGCGTGTCCAATTCTTGCGCCAACCTCAACGCCTCGCCCTCATCCTGCGTAGTCAACAGGCGCACACCCATTGTGGCGTCTCCAATACGCCCGCCCGCATTGATGCGGGGACCTAATAAGAAGCCCAGATGATAAGGCGCTGGCGGAGCGGCCAAGCGCGCCACATCCATCAAAGCGCGCAAACCAACGCGCGAACGCGCCTTCATAACCGCAAGGCCTTTTACCACGAAGGCACGGTTTAATCCGGTCAGCGGCACAACATCGGCCACAGTGGCAAGCGCCACTATGTCAAGCGCGGCAAGCAAGTCTGGTGCAGCACGGTCCTGCCAGAACCCCGTAGTGCGAAGCGCGCGGTTCAGGGCAATAATCACCAGATAAACCACACCCGCCGCGCACAGATGTCCTAAATTTGAAAGGTCATCCAAACGATTCGGATTTACCAAAGC
>JAYTYD010000113.1:0-5907 GCA_043742625.1 Methylovirgula sp.
TTTGATTGAAATTTGAATTCTTGCATACAAATCTGGATAGTCCTGACTGAAGATTTTTGTATTTAAATCCATCTGCTTTGCGCTTAAGGCGCGAAGATCACAATGTGCTAGAATAACGTCACAAACAGATTCTGCGTTAAGAAGATAGTTTTCGTAATAAAAAGCATCTTGCAGATTTTCCATGTTCTGAACAATCGTTGCGTAATTCTCACCAAAGAATCCCTCGGCACAACAATTACCTATTAGTGCTTTTCCTTTTTCACATTCGATAGTTAGCCCTCTAAAATGATTTATTTTGCCACAAGCATAACAGAAGGTTTTATGTGGCCGACTATCATATTTATTTAGAGGCGTCGGATATATAATTTCTTCAAGAATTTTCACACTTGGCATTAGATTGCTTTGCAACATTGGGGCAGAACAAAAGAACGGAGATTTTTTAAGAACTGTTTCTTTAACTGTTATAGTTTTCATCGCATTTTTCCCTTTTTAAACGAATTAGGGCGACCCGAGGGCCGCCCATTGAATTTCCGATCAATTCTATTTCGCTCTCAAATCACGAGCACCCCGTCGTGCTGCCGCAGGTGTCACATTTCAGGCAGGTTCCGTTACGCACCATGGTGAAGTTGTTACACTCCGGGCAGGCCTCGCCGACATAGCCTTTCATCCGCGCTTCGGCGCGTTTTTCAGCCACGGGACGCTCTTTGGCTGCGCCGGCCGGCGCCGACCACGCCAAAGTGTCCATAGTGAATTCTTCGCCTGCTTCTTCAACGTGCATCGCGCGCTGATCGACGGGCTCGGCTTTCAGGGCGGTGGCTCCGGCAAAAGCCAGAATGGTGCCCTTGAAGTCCTCTTCCTTGGTTACGGCCATCAGGTTTGAGGTGCGGCCGCGCAACAGGCCCTTGGAGACCATGCGCTGCGCCTGCGTATTGGCCTGCGCCAAGGCGCTGCCGGGCGTGGGTGATTTGCCCTGCTCTTCGCCTTTACCCAGCACATCATGGCCGATCTCCGAGGCGTCCACATGGGCAAGGTCCATGCGGCCGAGATAGGAAATCGCCAGTTCGCGGAAGACATAATCAAGAATGGAGGTGGCATTCTTGATGGCGTCGTTGCCCTGCACAAAGCCTGCCGGTTCAAAGCGGGTGAAGGTGAAGGCCTCGACATATTCTTCCAGAGGTACGCCATATTGCAGGCCGAGAGAGATGGCGATGGCGAAATTGTTCATCAAGGAGCGGAAGGCGGCACCTTCCTTGTGCATATCGATGAAGATTTCGCCGATGCGGCCATCGACATATTCGCCGGTGTGCAGATAGACCTTGTGGCCGCCGACCGTTGCCTTCTGGATATAGCCCTTACGGCGATCGGGCAGCTTTTCGCGTTCGCGCATCCGCTCAACCTTTTCAACGATGCGCTCGACGATCTTTTCGGCCACCTGTGCCACGCGGGCGGGTTGGGATGAGGCGATGAACTTTTCGACGCCTGTTGTTTCAGCATCCTGCTCGTCTGCGTCGTCTTCAATCAACTGGCTGTTCAGCGGCTGCGACAGTTTCGAGCCATCCCGATAAAGCGCATTCGCCTTCAGCGCCAGCTTCCACGAGAGCATGTAAGCACTCTTGCAGTCTTCAACCGTGGCCTCATTCGGCATATTGATGGTTTTGGAAATCGCACCCGAAATGAACGGCTGTGCCGCCGCCATCATGCGGATATGGCTTTCCACCGAGAGGTAGCGCTTGCCGGTGCGGCCGCAGGGGTTGGCACAATCAAACACATGATAGTGGTCAACTTTCAAATGCGGTGCGCCTTCCAAGGTCATCGCGCCGCAGACGTGGATGTTGGCGGCGTCAATTTCTGACTTGGAAAACCCGAGAAACGGCAGCAGCTCGAAGCCCGGATCATCAAGGCAGGCTGGCGGCACTTTAAGCTCATTAACCATGAACTCGGGTCCAAGAGCCCATTTGTTGAGGGCAAATTTGATGTCGAAAGCGCCCGCGAGGGTTTTTTCCAAGGCATCAAGTTTATCCTGCGTGAAGCCCTTGGCCCGCAAGGAGGTGTGGTTGATGTGCGGGGCCTGCTTCAAAGAGGCGTGGCCAACGGCATAGGCTTCGATTTCGGCAAGGTCAGCTTCGCGATATCCCAGCGCGCGCAGCGCGTCCGGCACAGCGCGATTGATAATCTTGAAATAGCCGCCGCCTGCCAGCTTCTTAAACTTAACCAGCGCAAAGTCCGGCTCGATGCCTGTCGTATCGCAATCCATCACCAGCCCGATGGTGCCGGTGGGGGCGATCACCGAGACTTGCGCATTGCGATAGCCGTGCTTTTCGCCCAGAGCCAGCGCATTGTCCCATGCGGCTTGCGCATGAGTGATCAGGCGGGTGTCCTTGATGGAGGCGTGATCAAGCGGCACAGGTGCCACGCAAAGACCCTCATAACCATGTGCCTCACCAAAGGCGGCGCGGCGATGATTGCGGATAACGCGCAGCATATGGGCAGCATTGGCCTTATATCCGGCAAACGCGCCAAGCTCAGAGGCGATTTCAGCGGACGTGGCATAACACACGCCGGTCATGATGGCGGTGAGCGCGCCGCCGATGGCGCGCCCCTCATTGGAATCATAGCCGATGCCGGTGGACATCAAGAGGCCGCCGATATTGGCAAAACCAAGCCCCAGTGTGCGATATTCAAAAGACAGCTTGGCGATTTCTTTAGAGGGGAACTGCGCCATGGTGACGGAAATTTCCAGTACCAAGGTCCACAGGCGCACGGCGTGTTCGTAGGAAGCGATATCAACATTGCCATCGGCTGCCTTGAACTGTAGCAGGTTGAGCGAAGCCAGATTGCAGGCGGTATCATCCAGAAACATATATTCGGAGCACGGATTGGAGGCTCTGATCGGGCCAGCCGCCGGGCAGGTGTGCCAATCATTCATGGTGGTGTTAAAATGCAGGCCCGGGTCGGCAGACGCCCAAGCCGCATAGCCGATCTGCTCCCACAGGTCTTTGGCCTTCAAAGTTTTGGCCACTTTACCGTCGGTGCGGCGGATGAGATTCCAATCGCCATTGGTCTCTACCGCGCGAAGGAAATCGTCCTTGAGCGAGACAGAATTATTCGAATTTTGGCCAGAAACAGTCAGATAAGCCTCGGAATCCCAATCAAGATCATAAGTATCAAAATCAATGTCCGTGTAGCCCTGACGGGCAAACTGCATGACCCGCTTGATGTAATTGTCCGGCACATCGGAGCGACGGGCGAGCTTGATTTCTTTTTTCAAGGCCGGGTTCTTTTCCGGATTGAAGCAATCGTCGCTCAAGCCAACACCGCGCGCGGAGGGTACTCCACCTTCGCAATTCATGCAGGCTTTCAAAATGGCCTTCATATGGCGCTTGATGATTTTGGAGCCGGTAACCAGCGCCGCAACCTTCTGCTCCTCACGCACCTTCCAGTCGATATAGGCTTCGATATCCGGATGGTCCGCGTCCACCACAACCATCTTTGCGGCGCGGCGGGTGGTGCCGCCGGACTTGATGGCACCTGCAGCGCGATCCCCGATTTTGAGGAAGCTCATGAGGCCGGAAGACTTGCCCCCGCCGGACAGCTTTTCTGATTCGCCACGCAACATAGAGAAGTTGGAGCCGGTGCCGGAGCCGTATTTGAACAGGCGCGCTTCACGTACCCATAGGTCCATGATGCCGCCTTCGTTGACCAGATCATCCTGTACGCCTTGAATAAAGCAGGCGTGTGGCTGCGGATGTTCGTAAGACGAGGCCGACTTGGTAAGCTTGCCGGTTTTATAGTCGACGTAATAGTGGCCCTGTCCCGGCCCATCAATACCATAGGCCCAATGCAGGCCGGTGTTGAACCACTGCGGCGAATTTGGCGCAACCATCTGCTTGGCCAGCATGTAGCGCAGCTCATCAAAGAAGGTTTGAGCATGATTTTCGTGCTTAAAATAGCCACCCTTCCAGCCCCAGTATGTCCAAGTACCGGCGAGGCGGTCAAATACCTGCGTGGACGACATTTCAGAAATGAAGCGCTCGTTTCCCGGCAAAAGCGCCAGCGCCGCCTCATCGGGAACCGAACGCCACAAGAATGACGGCACATTATTCTCTTCAACGCGCTTCAGTTTGGCAGGGACACCGGCCTTGCGGAAATATTTCTGCGCCAAAACGTCTGCGGCCACTTGGCTCCACACTTCCGGCACATCAATGCCATCAAGGCTGAACACCACCGATCCATCAGGATTGCGGATTTCGCTCTTGGTCTTACGGAAAGCAATGGTGGCGTAGGGCGACTGCCCCGCCTTGGTATAAAGCCGATCGATTTTCATGTTCTGTCGTCCTGCGTGCAGCGCACGAATGTTGGCTCTTTTTCAGTGCCATTGTTAACGAATTGAGGTTGGCACGCTCACGCGCCATCGCCCCGTTGTTCACGCCCCTAAAAATACGCTTAACCTTAGAGATTTTCGAGGGCGGACTAGGAGGCCCTTCGCCTATATCAATAATTAGTGCCTCACAAAACTCTTAACACAATATGTAGTCTCGAGTATATGGAATCAGGAGTGGGAACAAGATCATGTTTAAGACACTCGGTCAGATCCGCGACATGAGCAAGATCAAAATAACGACATGTTGACGCTGCGTAATTGGTTAACGCCCTAATGTTATTTTGGCGGTGCCGACAGGGTGACAAAAAAATGACAAACATTACAAAGACAAGGCCGGGCTTCGCCCGTAACGTGAGATGAGCGCGTCGCGAACAGTCGTTTTAAAACAGTCGAGACAATACATCTCTGCACAGATTAGAGTGCGGTTTATCCCCGCTATTCTTTTCTGTGGACGAATGATTCCTCACTCAAAAGCGCGTGTGATTTCTAACATTAAGAGAGTGATTTAGTATGAAAAAGAAGCAGCTTGGTGACTGAGGTTAGACCTTCCATTGGAATTGTGGTTCTTGCCGGCGGGGCAGGCAAGCGGATGGGTGGTGGCAAGCACGCTAAACCTCTCAATGGAAAGTCGTTGCTTGAAACCACATTAACGCGCCTGCTGCAGCAAACGCCGGTTTTGGCGTTGAGCGGCGAGCCTCAATGTTTAGAAGGCATGGGATTTGAGGTGCTTGCTGACGACGCGCAGGAAAAACTCGGCCCCATGGCCGGGCTGGCAGTTGCCCTGCGCTGGGCTAACACTCATGACCTATCCCATGTTTTGACAGCGCCCTGCGATGCGCCGTTTTTACCGGGCGATCTCATTGATCGGTTGAGCTCAACCATCGGCAGCGCGTCGGTTTGTGTATCAAGAAGCGGCGGCGAAGTTCATGTCGCATCCAGCTTGTGGAGCGTATCACTGCTGCCGGAGGTTTTGACTTATCTCGCCAGAGGACAACGCGCGCTCAAGCACCTCATCACAGAGTGCGAAACGCGATTTGTGGATTGGGAAAGCGAACCGCTGGATCCATTTTTTAATATTAACACGCCACAGGATTTGTTTCTGGCCGGAGCGATGCTGCGTATTATCGCCAAACCTAACCTGCTGGATTTGCGCGGGCTAAAATGCCCCCTGCCCACGCTTAAAACATCAAAATGGCTGTCGCAACCCGGCCCTAGATGCCTGGTGGTGTTTTGTACGGACCCAATGGCGCAAATCGATATTCCGCACGCTATCGCCCGAGCGGACGCATGTCTGGTGCGGCAAGAGTTCAGCGAGGGCGTTTTGATGTTCGAAATTGAGAGGCAGGCGTAAAAAAGCCCCTCTCACTTGCATGAAAGGGGCAAATGCAAGCGTCAGGGCAACCTTAGCGCTGAACCACAACCTTGGTACCAACCTTCACGCGGTCATAAAGATCGGTAACGTCTTCATTGGTCATACGGATGCAACCCGAAGATACGGCTTGGCCGATGGTATCAGGCTCGTTCGA
>JAYTYD010000114.1:0-9529 GCA_043742625.1 Methylovirgula sp.
AAAGGCCCTAATTCTCTAGGCAAAGGCTCTGCAATCTTGTAGAAGCGCGTCCATATATGGTTTTTGCGGGCCTCTTGGTGCGCGTGTATTTTGGATCAACATATGCAACAGGTTCTAATAGTTATTCATTTGCTGATTGTGCTGGCCTTGGTCGGCGTGGTGCTGTTGCAACGTTCTGAAGGTGGCGCGCTGGGTTCCGGTGGTGGTGGCGGCGGTTTCATGACTGGCAGGGCGCAGGCAAACGCGTTGACCCGTGCAACTGGAATTTTGGCGACTTTGTTTTTCATTACCTCGCTCAGTCTGACTATTTTGGCGGGCTACAGCCGCAACAGTAAATCGATTTTGGAAAGTGTGCCTGCTGCCAAATCAGCGAACGACAAGACAGCTCCTGCCAAAACAGATGGTTCTCCGGCATCCGGCGGCTTTGACCTTGGCAAGACTTTGAAAGATCAGGAACAGAAGATTGCTCCGGCAATTCCGGCTGCTCCAGCGCAGCCTGAAGCGCCCGTGTCAAAGTAAAAATACTGAAATATGAATATGAGGGCCGGTTCTCCGGCCCTTTTGTTTGCGCAATTTACCCTGTCGGCACTTTTTGAGTGGTGAGCTGTGAATTGTTGAAAAAATATATCCCCGAATCGATCAAAGCAGGATAGGTCTCAATTCCCATGGCGCGATATATTTTCATCACCGGCGGCGTGGTGTCCTCACTGGGTAAAGGGCTGGCGTCTGCGGCTCTTGGTTCCCTCCTCCAAGCACGCGGATACACGGTTCGCCTGCGCAAACTCGACCCCTATCTGAATGTTGATCCGGGCACGATGTCGCCGTATCAACATGGCGAAGTTTTTGTGACCGATGACGGCGCCGAAACGGACCTGGATCTTGGCCATTATGAGCGCTTTACCGGGCGTCCGGCCACCAAGCAGGACAATATCACCACGGGACGAATTTATCAGGACATCATCACCAAGGAGCGCCGCGGCGATTATCTTGGCGCGACAGTGCAGGTAATTCCGCACGTAACCAACGAAATCAAAGATTTTGTGCTCGCGGGAAATGAGCATGTTGACTTTGTGCTGGTCGAAATAGGCGGTACCGTGGGCGATATTGAGGCGTTGCCCTTTTTTGAAGCCATCCGTCAGCTTGGCAATGATTTGCCGCGCGGGCACGTGTGCTACGTACATTTGACCTTACTGCCGTTTATTCCCTCGGCGGGAGAACTGAAAACCAAACCAACCCAACATTCGGTGAAGGAGCTGCGCTCTATCGGTATTCAGCCCGATATTTTGCTGTGTCGTTCCGATCGGGAAATCCCGAAAGAGGAACGCCGCAAGCTGGCGCTGTTTTGTAACGTACGCGAAAGCGCCGTGATCGAAGCGCGCGATGTCGGCACCATTTATGATGTTCCGCAGGCCTATCATGCCGCAGGGCTGGATCGCGAGGTGTTGGCGGCCTTCGGAATTGAGCCTGCGCCGAAGCCGAACATGGCACGCTGGAAGGGTATATCCACCGCGATTCATAATCCGGAAGGTGAAGTCACCATCGCCATTGTGGGCAAATATACCGGCTTGAAAGACGCCTATAAGAGTTTGATCGAAGCTCTGATCCATGGTGGCATTGCTAATAAAGTGAAGGTCAATCTGGACTGGATTGAAAGCGATTTATTTGAGGGCGAAGACCCTGCGCCGCACTTGGAGCATGTGCATGGCATTTTGGTGCCCGGCGGCTTTGGTGTGCGCGGGGCGGAAGGCAAAATCAGGGCGGCGAAATTTGCCCGCACCCGCAATGTGCCGTATTTTGGCATTTGTTTCGGAATGCAAATGGCCGTGATTGAAGCGGTGCGCTCACTATCAGGCATCTCATCTGCGAATTCGACCGAATTTGGTCCGTGCACCGAGCCGGTGGTTGGCTTGATGACCGAATGGCTGAACGGCAACCAGCTGGAACAGCGCGCGTCCGGGGGCAATTTGGGCGGAACGATGAGGCTTGGGTCTTATCGCGCCGAACTGGCCAAGGGGTCTAAAATTGCAGATATCTATGGTGCTACCGAAATCAACGAGCGCCATCGCCATCGCTATGAAGTGAATATGAAATATCGCGATGATTTGGAAGCCAAAGGCATGAGCTTCGCCGGTCTTTCTCCTGATGGATTGCTGCCTGAGACAATCGAGCTGACCAATCATCCATGGTTTATCGGGGTGCAATATCACCCGGAGTTGAAATCCCGCCCGTTTGAGCCGCATCCGTTGTTTGCGAGCTTTATCGGCGCGGCGAAAGTGCAGAGCAGGTTGGTTTAGGACCCTTCCGGCTCTTGTTTTGGCAGGTTTTAAACCTATCTCGGGTCATGCTAATAAACGGAGAAGTTCATGACACCGCAAAGTGAAGGCTCGCGCCGCACCTTTCTAACTGCCGCAACGGCAGCAGGATTTACATTGGCAGTCAGGCCGCTTGCGGCAGAAACGATTATCACACCCGATGATGGCTTAGAAACCTCAATGGTCGAGGTGAAGGGCACTTTGGGGCCGGTGCAAGCCTATAGGGCCAAGCCAAAAGGTGTGGAAAAGCCGCCGGTTATTGTGGTCATCCACGAAATTTTTGCGGTGCATGAGCACATAAAGGACATCTGCCGCCGCTTGGCCAAGCTTGGCTATTATGCCATAGCGCCGGATTTGTTTGCCCGCTTCGGTGATGCGACGAAAGTGACAGACTTCAAAATTCTCATCAATGATTTTGCCGCCAAGGTCACTGATGACCGAGCAATGGCTGATATTGATGCCGCCGTGAGCTTTGCCAAGGCGGATGGCGGCGACACAGCGCGTTTGGGCATTACCGGCTTTTGCTGGGGCGGGCGCATTACCTGGCTTTATGCCGAACACAACCCGGCATTGAAGGCAGCTGTGGTGTGGTATGGCAAAGTTGCCGGTGATCCGACTCCGAACCAGCCTAAATCTGTGATTCAGCTCGCTAAGGATTTGAAAGCGCCGGTTCTTGGCCTTTATGGCGCAGCCGATACCGGCATTCCGGTTTCGACGCTCGATGAGATGAAGAATGTGGCGACGCTTGCGGGCAAGACCGTTGAATTTGTGGTTTACCCTGATACGCCGCACGCCTTCTTCGCGGATTATCGCCAGAGCTACACCGAGGCTTCTGCTAAAAACGGCTGGAACCGGATGAAGGACTGGTTCAAGAGCAACGGGGTTTAGCACTTTTTGCAGATGGCCGGATCAAGTCCGGCCATGACGTTTTTATCCCGGCTAAATAAGTATTGAACCCACGCGCTGAAATAAACAGACCAGAACCGACTGCGGGGCTAACCTAATACGCGTTCTTCGCCCGTATCAGAGAAATCGGGGTGATCAGCAAAATATAGGCATCAAAGAAAATCGACCAGTTTTCGATGTAGTTCAGGTCATAATCCACGCGGGACTGCATTTTTTCGGGCGTATCAGTTTCGCCGCGCCAGCCGTTCACCTGCGCCCAGCCGGTGATGCCGGGCTTGACGCGGTGGCGGGCAAAGTAGCCATCAACAACTTCGTCATACATCATACCGGCAGCCTTACCGCTGACCGCGTGGGGGCGCGGCCCGACCAGCGACAGATTGCCATTGAACACCACGTTGAACAGCTGCGGAAGTTCATCCATTGAAGTTTTGCGGATGAAACGACCGAACGGAGTCACGCGCGAGTCATTTTTAGTGACCTGTTTTTGCGCGGTCATGTCGAGCTGGTTAGTGTACATAGAGCGGAATTTATAAACCTCGATATGCTCGTTGTTGAAACCGTGGCGCAATTGCTTAAACAACACCGGGCCTTTAGAGGTAAGCTTTACGCCGAGCGCCACAATCAGCATAATTGGCGAAAGCCCGATTAACATTAAAGTGCCGACAACACGGTCAAACACCGCCTTGAGCACAACGTCCCAGTCAGCAATCGGCTTGTCAAAGACGTCGAGAACCGGCACTTCGCCTATGTAGGAATAGGAGCGCGGGCGCAGGCGCAACTTGTTCATATGAGCCGCCAAACGAATATCGACCGGCAACACCCACAGCTTGCGCAACATTTGCAGCAGGCGGGTTTCCGCCGTGATGGGGAGCGAGAATATCACCAGATCCAGCGATGTGCGGCGGGCAAATTCGACGAGTTCGTCGACATTGCCCAGTTTGGGGTAACCGGCCAAGGTGTCAGAGGAACGGCTATCCCCCCGGTCATCAAAAAAGCCGAGCACGCGCAGGTCAATGGTCTTGCCGACGCTGAGCGCTTGAAGCAGGCTTTCGCCAGCTGCGCCACCGCCAACAATCACGGCGCGGCGCTCAAAACGTCCGGATTTCATCATATGGCGGATGACAAGGGAAAACGCTCCCCGTTCTAGCAGCAGCCCGACCAACCCGATGAAATAGGTGCTCGCCAGCCACACGCGCGAGAACATCTCGCCCGAGCGCAGAAAGATCAACATGCCCAGACCGATGAGAAACACCATTGACCACGCACCCGCGATGCGAAATCCCTGTAATAGCGGCATGTGGAAGGCGGCGGTGCGGTTCACCGAAAAAACCTGAAACATCACCAGCCCGAGTGCTGCCAAACCGAAAATGGCGGCGACATACAGGACTACCGGGCCATTGATGGAATTGCGGTAAAGCTGATAGGCGATGGTGCCTGAGAGGCATAAAACCACGAAATCTGCGCCGCGTACCAAGCCGGAGAGCATTAAAGGTGAAAGCGAACGCTTCGGCAGACTGGCGGCAATCGCCTCTGCGCGATCAGATAGGTGGGTCGCTTCCTTCGGCTTGGTTTCGCCGGCCTGGTCAAGCTGTCTTAGATCATTCGGGGTAAAGAAATTCATTTTAAATGCTCTAAATCGAACCTCAAACCGATGATATCCGGTTTTCAGCCACTGTGGGCATTTTTATTGAAAGAACGTTTAAGTTGCAGAGTTAAAAATCATGCCGATTTAAAAATATCGCTCAGTGATTGTAATTGTGTCTCCTGGAAGCAACGGCTGATAAATTGATACCGACGATTTGGTCAGGCGACCATTTATCATGCGGGTGATTTGGGCGCTGGTTCGCGCCGCACGCGGGCCAAAGCCACCTGCTACGGCCACTGCCGTTTCCACCGTCATACCGTTTATGAACGGATATTGGCCAGCTGTTGTGACTTCGCCCAAAATAAAGAATGGCCGGAAGGCCTCAACCTCGGCGGAGACTTTCGGGTCCCGTAAAAAGCCGCCGCGCAGACGTCCGCCAATTTCATCGGCCAATTGCGGCGCTGTACGGCCTTGTGCCCGGACCACACCGATAAGCGGCATGGAAACATTGCCGCTGCCATCAACGGAATATGAGTTGGAAAGATTGTCCTGCCCGAATACGATGATGCGGACACGATCCCCTCCGGCCAGCGTGTAAGGACTGTTAAGCTCCGAGGGTAGCAGGTTTGTCAGGTGTTGCGGCTGTGCGCATCCCGCAAGCACGGAAAGCGCAATAAAGCCGACGGAAACGCATTTTTTAAACATCATAACAAGACCCGCGATACTTTATCTGGACGTAGTCTTAAGGTCTTATGGTTAAAAATTTGTGTCAGATTCTTCGCGATAAGCGTCTGGAACTGAATCAATCCGCAAATCTTAACGCGGAAGTAACCATGTTTCGTTTCAATAGCACGTAAGGCGTGAGGTGCTATGGGCAAGATTAAATATGGCAAAACCACACACAAAGCGCGCGGGACTTTCGGCGTGGTGCTCGATGCCGGTGTTATCGGACTTTGTATGGCGGCGTCATTAGGCTACGCGGTCTGGACGCTTTCCAAGCGCGAAACATTGACGGCTGTCGCACATGTGTTGATTGAACGCACTGATCTGCCGATGGCCGCCGAGCTGGAAGCTCTGCGCAACCCGATGTTGGCAAAGGCCGTAATCGAGGACTTGCAACTTGCTGACATTGATGGCTTTTTAGCAGAGCCCGAAACTAGCCTTTCTCCGCTTGTCGTGGTCAAAAGCATCGCGTCGCGCATCGGGCTGATCGCTCATGCACCGGATGGCATTCCCGGTTTGCCGAGTGTGCAAGAGCGCTGGGCCGCCAGAGTGGAAACCGGCATTGAACCCCATACGCATATTTTGAAAATTGTGGTCACTTTACCAAATCCGCAACTGGCGGTGTCAATCGCCAATGGTCTGGCTGCACGCTATGTGCAAAGCGCACCGGAGAGCCGCCGGTTGAGCGATCTTGATGCTTTGCGGCAGAGCGTTGACGGCTTGCAACGCAAATTGCAGAACACGCGCGAAACTGAGCAGATGGCCCCTCCTGAGAATGAAAAACTACAAGCCCGCTATGTTGCGATATCAGCTTCGCTCAAGCAGGGGCTGGTTTATGAGGCTGCGGAGCAACTCGACTCAGAGGCCCTGAAACTATTGGTCGAGGAACGGTTGAAACTCAAAACTCAAATTTCGATCGAGAGCAAAACCTTACTCGATCAGCATCCCAAAATGATTGAATTAAAAGATCAATTGGTGCGGCTGGAGGCTGAGATACGCGCATCCGTGCAAAAAGCTGAAGCAGCCTTGCGCAAAGCAACCCAAGCGGCGCGTAACGCGCAGCCTACGCCAACGGTGACATCACTTGCTGCCGCGCTTGGAGAACCACCGGGTGAAATTGAACTGCAACTCACGACCGCCCAACAAAAGTTGAACACAGAGCTTTTAAAAATTTCCAACGGAGACACCTCGTCCGTTTCAAAACAACAAGATCGCATCGTTGTAGCGGCGGAGATGCCTAAAATCAGCTCGGTTTGGGATAATATCGGTAAATCGGTCAATTCGGCGTTGTATGGTGCCGGAATTGGGGTCGGATTGGTGTTGTTGCGCCGTGCTTTCCCCCGCAGGACGGAAAGGCGGCGCGTTGAAATTCAGCCTAAGGCACCCCGCTTTGTGTCTGCGATTGCAGAGTCAGAGCGAAACATCGGAGAATTTGTGAAATTTGCCGCGACGGCACGTGAGGCTTACATCGCACCCGTTGTCGCTCCGGCGCTGCGGCGGACTGAAGTTGCAGCGCATTTGAGCGAATTGCTGTGTGCAGGCTCGCAAGCGCATATTCTGCTTAATCTGGGAGCCGAGCCGCTGTGCGAAATGTTGTCTCGGGCAGTTCCGGCGGTGTTTCGGAATTCAGTCTGCATCGTCGATCTTGGGGGTACGCATTTTGGGACTTCTCCGGCTGGCTTAAGTGATGTTTTGGCCGGTGAGCTGGCTCTGGATGATGCTATCCGGCAAGACAGGCGCAACGGATTTTACTACATCAGCAGTGGCTCCTTGCATCGCGGGAGTTTTGGTCTCGAATTGGTGATCCTCACGTTGCAGGACTGCTATGATTTGGTTGTTATCGAGGGCTTGGATGTGTTGTCCGACGATTTTGAGACACTTGCGCCAGTTGTGACTTTAGCGGTTCTTTCGGATGCTGAAGAATTTTGTGAGATCAATTATTTGATCGAACAAACTTTGCTTGCTGAAAACTGCCAAAATATTTTGTTTGAGGCCCATAACGACATGCGCATTAGCAAAGCCGCCTAAGATTTATTCAAACCTGTTTTAGGTATCGAGACGTGACTAAAAACAGGTGTCGTGACTTGCCTAGAACTTCCGTCCCCACGCAGAGCCGTCAATTACCTCAAGAGCACCGGCCCGATTAAAAATGTGGAGCCGCCGCCCGGTCCATTTGGGGCCAGCTTTAAGCACCGAGACTTCGCGCTGCTCAAAGCCGCCGTCGTCGAGTCGGGTTATCTCCATCATTGTAACACTTTTGCCGTAATAGCTCGTGCAATCCTGCACAGGACGGATCAACTTACCGTTTAAATTAAATATAGAGCCTGCAGGCCGCGCTCGCGCCGCGTCAATCAGGAGGGGGTTTGAGGCATGCGGCCGCCATGGCCCGCGAAAGTTTGAAGCGCTCCAGATGTGCAGCATGTCCGAATAGCTGCCCCCCACCTCATCCCGTACGCTCGCCATCATCCACCACATGCCCTGATGTTGTACCAAGGTGGCGTCAGAAATTTCAAGTCCTTCCAGCAGAGTTACTTCCGGCACCCACATATCGGGATAACGCGCCGCGCGGTATAGTACCAAGTTCCTTTTCATAGAGCTTTCCGGCACCATCCACATTTCGCCTTCGGCCTCGAAAACGAAAGGATAGGATAAATGCGACCCTAAGTTTAGCGCCGGTCGCACCTCGCCAGGCTGGCCGTTTTTATCAAACTCCAGCACAGCGATGTGGCCATAGCCATCCTTGTGGCAAAAACTTTCAATGAAGATATGCGTTTTGTCATTACGGATTACGGGAAACGGGTCGGCGTAGAAGTGCCTGCCGTCATCGGCAATGATGTTCCACCCTGTTTCCGGGTGCCGTCCTGTCAAAATAAAGTCAAAGTCTTGGGTAAAACGCCAACCAACTTTCCAATGGGGGGTGTTATAGCACAGATGCAGCAATTGCATGGCGACGGCCCGCGCCAACCCCTTGCCAATCTCCTGCAATAATGTGGTTGAATTTACGGACCTTGGCGCCGCGGAGAGTGGCGGTGGGCTTTGTGGCATCGCGCGAGCCGGGCTAAGAGCAACGATGATAAAGCTGATTGTGCGGGCGGCGATGTCATTCATCGCGCTCAGCCGCATCGTGGTACTTTCCACGCCGGGCTGGGCGTTGGCGACACAGACATTTTCAACAATAAGTTGCAGACGTGGCGGGTGGCCCGCCAACAGCGCGCTCAGCGCGGCCCCTTCGCCGCAAATGCCATCATAGGTAAGTTTCCACACTGGCATCTTTAAATCATCAGGCTCGCCGCAAAGGTCAACGAGCTTTGCATCAGACGGCAAAGCTTTGCTCAGATGATTGAAAGATGATGTGGCGATGTGCTGCATGAGTCCCTGCGACGGCAGACGATGGATCAACCGCTCGAACTCAAACAGCAACCCGGACGCCCGGGGGCAGGGCATTTGCGACTGTCCCCAAACAATAACGACAGAAGTGTTTTGCAACGCTTCAATGCCGGCAGCCAGCTTCAGATGCCACGCGCGAAGTTGGTTGGGATCCAGCCGCAGCGCAATTGTTTTATTTGACACGGCGATACTCAAAGTTCCAAGCCTTGTGACCAACAGTAAATCGTGATTCCAACTCGCTATGCTTCAAAACTGCCGCGAACCCCAAACATTAAGACACAGATTGGTTATTTGAACGTAAAAGCGGTTCTAACGACGAACACGGGAATTGGAAAGATAAGTTTGAGGAAGCCCGGCAAGTGCGTTATGCACTCGCTATCAAAAAAAAAATGTGCTACCAGCGCGTTCGATTGATGATAAAGGCCGCGAATTGCTGTGTCGATTTGGGCTCGACTTCATCTTTTTGCCAAGATTGAAGCTTTCGGGTTGGTTAAAAGCTTTGATTTTGTCTGAACAAATTTGAGTTTAACCAGTAAATAAGGATTTGCACGATGAGCGATGTCGCCGAACGGGTAAAGAAGATTGTAATCGAACATTTGGGCGTTGAAGGCGACAA
>JAYTYD010000115.1:0-1053 GCA_043742625.1 Methylovirgula sp.
GGGTTCACAAAAGGCCGCCATATGTTGCGGGTAAAAGTATTGGCCGCACCGATCGACATCATCGCTGCGGGCACCAAGGCGGCAATGGCAATGGCCGCGAAGCCAAAGCCCACAAACCAATCGGGAAAGAATTTCAAGAACAGCTGCGGCACAACGTCCTGAGCATTCTTTAAATCCAACCCAGCCGCACGGCCCATGAGGCCGAGAAGTGCAATGAGGCCCAGCACCAACGAGTAAAGCGGCAGTGCCATCATGTTAAAGCGGATAGCCTTCGGCCCATTCGCAGCAAGTACTCCTGTGAGCGAGTGCGGATAAATGAACAATGCCAAAGCGGAACCAAAAGCCAGCGTTAAGAACGGCCACATCTGTGCAGGTTTTAACGTAAGACCAACATTGACAATTTTTGGCGGCGAGGCAGCAGCGCCGGCGGCAACCATGCCGTCAAACACTTTGCCTGCGCTATCAAAGATCGCGCCAAATCCACCGAGTTGATATGGGATATAAATAACCGCAACAATCACAAAAATATAAATCATAATATCTTTGACGAAAGCGATTACGGCTGGCGCACGAAGCCCTGCCGAATAGGTGTAGAGCGCCAAGATCAAAAAGGCCACCGTCAGTGGCAGATGGCTCATAAATCCTTCACCTTGAAAGCCTAACGCTTGGATGACCTTTTCCATGCCCACCAGCTGCAATGCAATGTAAGGCATAGTGGCAAGAATGCCGGTGACGGCAACGGCAAGTTCTAGCCATTTTGAGCCGTACCGGCCCATTACAAAATCGCCTGCTGTAACATAGCCCCGTTTGGCGCACACATTCCAGAAGCGTGGCATCAACAAGAACGCCAGTGGATATATCAATACTGTGTAAGGCACGGCAAAGAAGCCGTATGCTCCAAGTCCGTAAACCAAGGCTGGTACAGCGATAACCGTGTAAGCAGTGTACAAATCACCGCCGATCAAAAACCAAGTGACCCATGGCCCAAATTGACGTCCACCAAGGCCCCACTCGTGAATGGAATCGAGATCGCCGGCTTTCCAGCGCGCCGCC
>JAYTYD010000116.1:0-11480 GCA_043742625.1 Methylovirgula sp.
GCAGGCCGGGGATGTTGTTGGTGCGGGTGACGCCCATGCGGTCCTCGGCCTTGGTGTACCACGGGTCCAATTCGGCGCCGGTGATCGGCCAGTCGAGCAAATTGGCACCCTTAACCGCACCGTAGTTCGTCAGCGCCTTCCATTCGTGTTCCTGGAAGCGCAGCGACGCGCCGGCCCAATGCACGGTGGAGCCGCCGACCGATTTGACAATCCAGGTCGGCAGGCCGGCAAAGTCCTTGTGGACGCGCCAGTCGCCCGAGGTGGTGCGCATGTCGGTCCAGGCGAGCTGGGTGAAGCTGTCCCATTCGTCGTTGAGGAAATCCTCGATCTCGTTGCGCTTGCCCGCTTCCAGAATCACCGTCTTGATGCCTTTCAGCGCCAGTTCCGTGCCGAGCGTACCGCCGCCCGCTCCAGAGCCCACCACCACCACGACGGAATCGTCGTTCAGGTCAAATTTCGCTTCCATTGTCTCTCTCCCTGTATGATGCTGACTTTAAAGCCATGCTATATCGTTGAAGCCACGGTTGATGTAGCCGCCTTTGGAGGCGCTTTCGCCCTCATAGCCAAACAATGGCCAAACTTCCTTCTGGTTGTAGAGGCCGGTCACGAGGCCACTTCGGATGGTCTGAAAAAATGGTGTTGTTTCAACCGCTTCCAGCAACTTGACCCGCTCGGCTTCCCAACCGGTCGCCGCATAACTTGTGCCATGTTTCTGCTTGGCATTGGCGTCCAATGTTGCCACGCCCTGCTCCAGCATTGTTTTGATCTTGTCATCCTTGCCGGCTTTTTCATCATATCCCTTGATTGCCAACGCATAGAATTTGTCGGCAAGACGGTCATGGGGGTAGATGTCGCGCGCCAGCTTCACCAGCGTTAACATTGTGTCGGGCTTGAGCGCTGTGGCTTCCAAGCCCCAAGCCTCCACGGGGTGGATAATAGCCGTACCGGAGACAAAAATCGCCGTGGCAGCCGTGGCAGCCGCTAAGAACTTGCGCCGGTCAAGCGTAGCTCCCGAGGGTTGCGTTGTGTGGTTGGTCATTATCATCTCTCCCTTGGTTGGACTTGAAACTGGCACTTGCAACTCTTACGGTCACTTTGTGCTCAGCAATATCTTCCATGCTTTTGTAAAACCTCGATCTTGTAACCATCGGGGTCCTGAACGAAGCAGAATTTGGCAAGCAATGCCCCGCCCCTGAAAAACTCTTTTACAGGAGTTGGCTTGAGGTCGGTCAGCACAAAATGCGCATGTGTGCTAGCCAGATCGTCCACTACAAAGGCCAAATGGCCATAGCCATCACCCAAGGCATAAGGCTCCTTGCGGTCGTGATTGATGGTTAATTCCAGTTCAAAATCAGCGGAGGCATTACGCATGTAGACAAGCGTAAACCCGTCAAAACCAAACCTGTCCGCCACTTCTAACCCAAAGGCGCGGCTGTAAAAGGCGACCGAGCGGTCCTCTTCGAGCACGCGGATCATCATGTGAATTGCCTTGGCCATACTATTTCGCCTCAGTGAGGGTTTTGAGATAAGTCAAGATCGCCTTACGCTTTTCTGGGTCACGCTGGCGGTAGTTCATGATAGTACCGGGATGAACCGCTTGGGCATTTTCCATCCATGGATCGAGCGTTGCTTCATCCCAAACCCAACCGCCTGTCTTCAGCACCGTTGAATATTTGAAATCAGCCACGATACCCGCCGCACGCCCGTAAATACCCGCTAAATTCGGGCCTTGCCGGGGGGGCGCGCCTAACTCGACCGCATGGCAAACCCCGCAGGATGTAGTGAACTGCGCCTTGCCTTCAGGAGCATCCTGAGCCGCCGCGCCAGAGGCGAAAGCAACACCAATTGCAACGATTAATTTAGAAATTGTCATCATTCGCCAACAGTAAAGCGGCCTGAACTGCAACGGGTAGTAGCATTCTACTACACTGTGTTTATTCAGTTTTTACTATGGTTTACGCCAAGCAAGACACGCCCGCCGCCTTGCACACCGCTGCGCTCAAAATCGGTGAGCGCTTCATTTTGAAAGCGCGTTATGCCGCCTGCTTTGCTCTTTACCTCGGCAACGTAGGTCAAGCATGCACAACGCAATAGGGAGGTAAAATTATGTGACTCCTCCTCCAGCGACATTGTTTCGTCATGGAGTTTGCTCAAAAAGCGCCCCAACGGAACACCCTGCACGGCGGCCGCCTCTTCGAGCATTGTCCAAAACATGGCTTCTAGCCGTATGGAGGTCGCGTGCCCACCAAGCCGCACCGAGCGGCTTTGGGGTGTGTAATCCTGTGGGCGAATACTGGAGAAAATACTGCACATTAGCGAGATGATAATATCGCTTGAAAAATCGTCAAGTGCGCAATTGAGTTTCCGCAGCGAACTTTTGGCCTAATAGGAGGTCAGGACCCAATGATGCCTCGCACGCCCCATGGTACACCATCCAAGTCGGCGATGATATCTTCAATTATCCAGTCGCCATACCCAAGCACTATCACGTGGCGCACCTGAGTGAGCGCGGAGTTGTCACGTACAAAAATCTGACCAGCACCACGGACTTAATTGCCCCGGCGCTCTGGCTGCTGATTTTCTGCTGGTGTCTTCCTGGCCAATGCCGCCAACTTCACATCACGCGGGCGCTGATTTTGCCCGCCTTAAGGCGGCAGGCACTGCGAGGCTTCGCAGCAACCCTCTGAATTAAACCGTCTGGCAAGCTACACCGGCCTTGGTGCTTCAGCGTATTTCAAACATACAAAATGCAACTTGACATTATTTTTCATATACTGAATATTTTTTAGATAATTTGGGCTTCCCGGGGGAGGTTGGTTCCAGACCCCTAAGCGTTTGCCCCCTTTCTGACATTTCCGCGACAAGGACTTACAATGCGATCACTTGCCGATTTCCAGCAAACGGACGCGCAGCGCGTTCAGCTGGTTTTGACTGATATTGACGACACACTGACCGCGGAAGGTCGGCTGCCGGCAGATGCCTATCGCGCGCTGGAAGACCTTTTAAACGCGGGCTTTATGGTCGCTCCCGTGACAGGGCGACCTGCGGGCTGGTGTGACATGATTGCCCGCTTTTGGCCTGTAACGGGAGTGGTGGGTGAAAACGGCGCGCTTTACTTTGCCTATCAGCCAAGGTTGCGCACCATGTTGAGGGTGTACGCCGCTGACGCGGCGACCCGAGCCACCAATCGACTGCGGCTTGAGAAAATTCGCAAGCGGGTTCTCGCCGAGGTTCCGGGGTGTGCCGTTTCTGCGGATCAAGCCTACCGCGAAGCCGATCTCGCCATTGATTTCTGCGAGGATGTTGCGCCGCTGAGCGATCAGGCGGTGGATAAAATCAAAGCCGTATTCGAGCAGGAGGGTGCGATAGCGAAAGTGTCATCCATCCACGTCAACGGCTGGTTCGGCCAATACGACAAACTTTCGATGACCCGCCGTTTCGCCCACGAAATTGCGGGCTTGGATATCGACAGGCAGAACGAAGCAGTTGCCTTCGTTGGCGATAGCCCGAATGACGCGCCCATGTTCGGATTTTTCAAAAATTCCTTCGGAGTTTCCGGAGTGCGCAATTTTATTGGCCGCATGGAAGCCGAGCCTGCTTTTATCACACCGGGCGGGGGCGGGTTCGGGTTCGTGGAGGTGGCGGAAAGCCTTTTGGCCGCGCGCAAAGAGCTGCAAGCGTGAGCGAACCATTTGAATATTGCCGTCATTGGCGGTGGCATTAACGGTACCGGTAGCGCTCGCTAGCGGCCGGGATCAACCCGGAAGTCGAAGCGCCCGTCGCCGTTCTTCCCGCGCCGCAACGATCAACTCCCGCAAAGACGCGTCGGCAAGTTGATCCAGACGGGTAATCGGCACATGCCGCATTGCCTTTCCGGTGCCCCGCAATTTTGTAGTTGAATCAGGCAGATCAGCACCACGATAGAAAGCAAGATTTACCTGATCCTCGTAGGGCAGCGCACAGGCGTAGGGTTCGCTCATTTTTTCCGCCCCCAGCCCCAGCTAACCGCCAGATCACCGGGGCGCGAGACCTCAATGAGTTCAGGGTGCAGTTCTAATGCCAGCGCTCGGAGTGCACGCAGCAGCGCCTCATGCCGCGGTTCCAGGGCGACAATTTGCTCAAAGGTTCCGGTCGCTTCGCCCATTTTAATCTCCATCGCGGTTGCAGATTTGCCGAAGGGCGATTTCCCGGTGAACGGCGCTGCCGCTCTCGCCGATGCACTGCTCCGGGAATATCCGTTTCTCTCGCTTCGAGAAGTGCAACGGTTTGTTCGCCGTTATGGCATAGAGACGCGGCTCATTTTTTTTGGCAACTGCCGACAGCGGCACGAGATGGGCCGAGTTTACGGTGATAATCTTCACCGAAGTGGAAATTCTGTTTCGGATGAATCAAGCTGCGGTTTCAAATCCACCAATACACTTTGTGCCTCACCCGCGCAGGGTTTTGCGCTGTGCCTTGCTGCGCCACAGGCTGCGCGCTGCTGCTACCGTATCGAGATAATCTGCAAAGCCTTCGCGATAATGGCTTGCGACCGGATTGGGTTCTATAATCCCTTCCGGGCTTGTCCACACTCCGCGATCATACGCGATACCGGCAACATCCATGGCGGTCATGGCGGCCCCACGTGCGCCAACCTCCGGCCTTCGGGCAATATGCAGCGGCTTTTGCAGCACATCAGCAATGATCTGACACCAAACCCTTGAGTTGGAACCCCCGCCACAAACCATCAACCGCCCGTTAAGCCCTGCTGCCTCAATGCAATGGCGCGCAGCATAAGCAACCGACTCGCAAACCGCCGTTACAAGATCGGCGCGAGTGGCCCCCACGGTCAGTCCCGCAAGCTGGCCGCGTGCGTTCACGTCGCAGAAAGGCGCGCGCTCTCCAGTAGCCGAGTAATAGGGCAGGGCAGTCACGCCACGCGCCCCCGGTTCACTTTGTGCCAGCAGGCTTTCAAGCGCTTCTGGCTTGGAGCCCACAAGGTCCAGTACCCAATCGAGAGAGGCTGTGCCAACCATTGCTGGCACAGCGCGCATCCAGCGCCCGGGCTGTGGCATGCAGAGTGTCATCCCCATTGGCTCGGCATCCACGTCGATCTTGTCGACCAGCACCTCACACGCCAGCGTGGTGCCAATAATGATTAACCCTTCGCCTACAGTGTTCACACCTGCACCAATGGCGCAAGCGGGCAGATCGAACGGGCCGGCGTGCACGGGTGTACCAGCGGGAATACCGGTTAAATCCGCACCCGCAGCATTCAGCGGAAATGCCTGACCGGGAGCAGGGGTAACAGGTGACAGTAGCCGCTCATAACGCTCTAGCCCCAGCATGCGCAACGCTTCGAGGTCATATTGGCGGCTGCGGATGTCAAGAAATGGCAGGGAAGCGTCCGATGCGTCGGTAACACGTACACCCGTAAGCCGTTGCAGCACCCCGTCCTTGAGATAGCTTGCCGTTGCAGCCGCCTCAAGCATGTGCGGCTCAGTCTCTGCCAGCACCGACAGAAACGGAGCTTGACAGCCGGGAAAAATGGCATTTGCGTTGCGCCGGAACACGGCTTCATACACGCCGTTATCCATCCATCGTTGCAAGGTGGCGTTGCCGCGGCCGTCCAGCCAGGAAATAGCCGGGCGTACCGGATAGCCCTTGGCATCCAGCAACCAGAGCCCATCACTCTGGCCAGTGATGCCAATAGCCAGCACGGGCACCCCCACTGCGGCGCGCACCTCGGACACAACAGCGCCGACAGCAGCCACAACTTCTTCAAAATCCTGCTCGATGCGGTCCTTGCCAACATGGCGAAGCGTGGGGCGACGCGAAGCGACCGCAAGCGTCTCGCCATCGAGTGAGAACGCAGCCGCCTTGATCATGGAGGTTCCAAGGTCTATGCCAATGATCATGTTGCCTCCCAGGCGAATTATCCGCTCAATTGACGCAATTTACGCGGCCTTGTGTTTTTATATCATTCGCTGCAATCTACCGCAATGGCCTCCAACATTGGCAAAGAATTCAAATGGCATTGTTTGATAAAAGAGGGGGTGAAGCTGCACGCGCCGCGTGGCTTTACTACCATGAAGATCTCACGCAGAGGGATATCGCCCGGGAGTTGGGCGTAAGCCGGAGCACCGTGACCCGTTTGCTGCAACGTGCCAAGAACGAAGGGCTGGTACAGATATCGCTGGAGGTTTCGTCCGGCACCTTCAAGGCGGAGCGTGACATCGAGCGTATTTTCGGTGTGCAGAAGGTGCGCATCGTACCGGTTGCTAGAGACGAAGCGACCCAGAAGCGTTGGCTCGGGTTTGTTGCCGCCGAGGCTCTAGTTGAAATGATCACGGACAATGCTATCGTGGCGGTTAGCTGGGGCACCACAATGCAGGCAATGGCGGATGCCCTGACTGGTCTGCGCGCGATACTCGGCGCAAAAATCGTCGCATTGATTGGCGGATTTCACAATGCTTCGCAAGGCACCAATACGTACGAAGTAGCCAAGCAACTTGGCCGATATTTCGACGCCCCCATCACCGCAATGCACGCACCAGTATATGTGCAGGATGAAGCTATTGCACTGGGACTGTCGCATGACCCTGCGATTGAGGATGTGCTGCAACTGGCGCGCAACGCTTCCATCATCATTTTTAGCCTGGGTGGCACGCATGAGCGCAGCACCATGTCCCAGCACGGCTACCTTTCCGCCGAACAAAGGCAGTTTCTACTGAAGCAAGGCGCAGTCGCCGACGTTGCGTGTCGCTGGATTGATCGTAACGGAAATCCGGTTGCGCTGCCGCCTTCGATGAATCCGATCAGCATCACATTGGATGAGTTTAAGCTGTGCCCTTTACGGCTGGTGGTAGCGGGTGGCCAGGATAAACATGAGGCGATACTCGCAAGTTTGCGGGGCGGCTACGCGACCCATCTGGTAACGGATGAGAGTGCCGCTGCGTTTCTCTTGCAAAATGTCTCTGACTGGCCGACGCTTGGGCACGCATGCTGACCGGGCGGTGCAGCGCTAATGAGCGGCTGCTGTGCTACCGCGTGCGACGTCTTGCAACTTGCCGAATAAGTCGCGCAAGTTAGGATAGAGCTGGCGGTAAATCTCAAAATATTGATGGTACGTCGCACATGCGGGCTCAGCAGGCAGAAAAGTCTGACTTACGCCGCTCATGGCAGCGGCCGCTTGCAGAATATCCGGATAAAGCCCGGCACCGGCGGCAGCCAACATGCCCGCACCAAGGCACGTGGTTTCCGCCTCCCGCGAAATTTCGATCGGGCGGTTCAACACGTCCGCGATGATCTGGCTCCATAACACACTGCGGGAGCCGCCACCCATCACGCGCACCCGCTCAATTTTTATCCCCAATCCAGCTTCCGCCCCTTCGGTTGCCAGCCGTTGCTCCAGCGCTAGGCCTTCCAGCAGGGCGCGGTAGAAGTGGGCTTTGCCATGGCGTGGCGAGAGGCCAAAGTATAAACCGCGCGCATCTCTGTCCCAATAGGGTGACAAGGCGCCCGACAGATAGGGCAGTGTTAACAACCCCTCCGACCCGGCAGCAATCTTGGCAGCGGCGAGTTCCAGCAGCGCTTCGGGCGCAATGTCAAGACCGAAAGGTTGTGACGGCACGTCCGAGAAACGTTCCACAAACCAATTTATATTGAAGGTGCCACCGCCAATAAACGTCTCGGGTGTATAGGTGCCAGGAACAGCGCCTGTCATGGTGCGCACCTCGCGACACCAACGATAGTCCGGGCTGAAAGTGCCCGAAACCATGCCCGTGCCAAGATTGAGATAGGCCCGGCCCGGCATAGTGATATTTGCTCCTAGACCTGCCGCCTGACCGTCTCCGGTGCCTGCAATGATCGGCAGTCCGGCGGTCAAACCGACAGCCAGCGCAACATCTTCACGCAATTCGCCCAGCCGCTCACCGGGAGCGAACAGTTCGGGAATTTTACCCGTTTCAAGGCCGGCCAGCGTCAGAAGTTCTGGGTCGAGCTGCAAAGTCCGTAAATCCAGAAGGCCCATGGGATCGACGCTCCCATAGGATGTCCGCCAGCGACCGGTCATCTTGTTGACAATATAGCCGTGGACATCGGTGACCCACCAGGTCCGTTCCAGAATGTGTGGTTCATGCTGCTTCAGCCAGAGCAACTTGTACCAGCTTGTGGCCGTATTGGGCGGTTTGCCGGTCATTTCGTGGATGGCCGCCGTGCCGTATGTAGCAATTTGTTCGCCTGCGCGGGTGTCGAGCCACAAAATTGCCGGTCGCACGGCTTCCCCATCGGCATTCAGACATACAAAAGTTTCACGCTGGCAGGTCACCGTCAATGCCGCCACCCGTGAGGCGTCAATTTTATTGCAGGCCTCGGTCACGGCTTTTACGACAGCCACCCACCAATCCAACGGGTTCTGTTCACCCCATCCGGGCAGTGGGCTGGACAGCGGGAAGGTGGCACGCCCCTCGGCCAGCGAGCGTCCGCTCATGTCCCATACAACGGCTTTGGCAGCAGTCGTGGAGCAGTCGATGCCCAGCGTCAGATCGCGCTTCATCAGTGCAATGAATCCGCTGCGTTGCAGGCCGCCTCAGCCCTTGCCAGCACTTGCGTCACACTTTCCTCATCCCACCATCCTGCAAAATTCAATAAGTCGGCAATCGTGAAACGCTCCCGCATGTATTGACAATTGGAGACTGCCCAGCGCAGCAGTCCGGTTGGAACAGCCGGCTCAAGATCGCTGTAGCGCATCGGAGCCCGAGCCTGGCGCAAGCAGGCTGCGATGGCGTAAGAATCAAGATTAAGCGTATCATGCTGCGCACGAATATGGTTCCAGTTGGCAAGGAAGGCTGTGACTTTGGCCTGATTGTTCCGCCATTTCACCAGCTTGAGCTGATAATGCCCCCAGCACTGGGTTGCCAGACCACCTGTGGGATCGAGAGCGGAAAATCCGGCTTTCACTTTGGCTTCAAAGGCGTCAACATTTCCAAACAGCTGATGTAGATCAATCGGTGTGGCTGACATTCGCTCGCAGAAATATTCCCAGGCTGCGGCCGCGATTACCGAGGCCACGCCGACCTGCGCGCCATGCAGACCAGTAGGCTCCCCGCTCTGGGCACCGTGAATATCCAACATATGGCTGATCAAATGTTCCATGCCCGAGAGAGATGCGGTTGTGCCGCCAACACCGGTCACAATTCCGCGCATGGCCAATGCTGCGGCAAGCCGTCCTATGCCCTCAACTTCGCCCCGCCCGACGGAACCCGCCCATTCCTTGACACCCTCGCCACACAGGGCGAGAAGCTCCACTAAGGTGGTGGTGAATGTATCATCCATGCCGCACTGGGCGGCCAGAAACCAATCGCCCGGCGCACTGTACATCGAGAACAGTTCGCCAAAGCCCGAAGCGTTGAGAACGTGCGGCGCTTGTGAGATCGTCCGGCAGTCTGTCAGCACGACATCGGGCCAACGCGTCAAAAGCGTGCGCTTGACGCCTTTTTGCAGGACAACGGAGAAATTATCGGTAAAGCCATCCACCGAAGCCGCAGTTTGAACAACGACATGAATCGGTGTTCCATTCCTCATGGCCGCTATTTTGGCAATATCGGTGACGGTCCCGCCGCCAACAGAGACGATACAATCCGAACCCACGCACGCCGCTGCACAACGGTCCTGCACCGCCTCGTCCGCATGCAGCGCAGGGTGGCCGTCACTCAGCACAACGCGTTCAACGGTAAAATGCTGCGCCAGCCTGCTGTACACCAAATCTTTGAGGTTGTTCCCGTCGCGCATGATATCAACATTATCGGCAACCAAATGAATGCGTCGCGCCGGTACTACTTCAAGGCCAACCCGGGTAAACTCACGCATGACCGCTGGAATGAGGTCATTGACTGCATTTTCATCCACAGTCACCTGTTGCATGCCGAGCGTTGAAAACTGCCGGCGCGGATCGTTGTCCGACAGCGCATTTTTGATCCGGTCCAGATGGGCGAGATCTGACAGTTTGAGGTGCAGTGACATAATTTCCCCTTTTGGCTCCCAACGCGAGCAATGTAATGGCGGTGGTTAAAGTCGGGCGCGCCGATCCGTTAGAACAGCGAGCACAATGGTGATTCCGATCACCACCGGCTGGAGGTTGGGCGAAACGTCCAGCAATGCCATCCCGTTGTTGAGAACGCCGATAATAAGCAGCCCGATAAAGGTGTTCAGCATGGAGCCGGATCCGCCAGCCAGACTGGCCCCGCCGATCACCACAACTGCAATCACATTGAGCAGGGAGGCCTGGCCCATGGTGGGAATTGCCGCATCGAGGCGCGAGCCGGCAATGACACCCGCAAGTGCCGCCAGAAACCCGGCAATAACGTACACCCCTACCCGCACATGCTGGACATTGATGCCGGACAGGCGGGCGACTTCCTCATTGCCGCCCACTGCAAAGACAGCACGGCCGCCAGGACGAAACCGCAGCCAGAAAGTAGCGGCCAGAAATAGCGCAATAGAAATGAGTGCTTCCAATGGAATTAAACCGAATATCCGCGTTTCGGTTATGGCTGAATACCATGCAGGAAAGCCGGCAATCGGGTGTCCGTTTGTTAGGAACAGCGCCAGCCCCGAACAGGCCGACATTGTCGCCAGCGTGGCAACAAAAGGCTGGATACGGGCATAATTGGCCAGAACGCCATTGATCAATCCAACGATTGCACCCACCAGAAGGCCGACAATCACCCCAACCGCAAAGGGCACACCATGATCATGGTACAGCCATGCGCTCGTCATCAGGCTGAGAGAAAGCACTGCCCCCACCGAAAGATCTATCCCACCCGTGAAGATCACCAGAGCCGCACCAATTGCCATGACGCCTATATCCGAAACTTGGCCCAAAATGTTCATCAGGTTCGGGATGGTCAGGAAATACTTGGAGGACAAAGAAAGGAATACAATGATGATGATCAAGCCGATTAAAGGCCCGGGTATTTGGCGCGACAATGCCAGAGCGCTGCTGGATGCAGAAGCTCTTTCAACCGATTTTGTCTCAATGGCTGCCATTTTGCGCTCCACTCCTGGTTAGCATGCCCCGAAAGCATTGGTGGCTATGCGGCTGCGTGCTGGATTTTTGTTCTGTGTCACGCGCGTACCGCTAGCGACATAATACTCGCCGGATGCGCTTCCTCACGCGATAGAATGCCGCGTTGTCGCCCCTCTGACATCACCAAAACTCGGTGGGAGAGGCCAAGTACCTCCTCCAGTTCCGACGATATAACAATGATTGCTATACCCTCCGCCGCAAGCTTCCGGATGATTTCATAAATTGCCATCTTCGCACCGACATCGACACCGCGGGTAGGCTCGTCAACGATAAAGACCTTGGGCTTCTCAACCAGCCATTTGGCGATAAGCACCTTTTGCTGGTTACCTCCAGACATGCGCCCAACCGGCTGGCTTAAACTGCCGCGAATGTCAAAGCGCTGCTTCTGAACGCCAGTCATTTTTTCAAGACC
>JAYTYD010000117.1:0-1155 GCA_043742625.1 Methylovirgula sp.
TGTACGCTCTTGGGTCAGGAACAGGTTTTTGGCAAGCTGCTGTGTCAGCGTTGAGCCGCCCTGTGCGCCGCCCTTGCCGGTAACATTGTGCAAAACCGCGCGGCCTATGCCCAGCGGATCGATACCGAAATGATGATAAAACCTCCGGTCCTCAATAGAAACAAAGGCTTTTGGCAGATAGGCCGGCAATTCGCTGAGGCGTATGGCGGGGCCGCCGGAATCGCCGCGGTTGACAATCAAGGAGCCATCTTCAGCCATAATTGCGATATTGGGCGGGCGCTTCGGGATGGCGAGCTGGTCAATCGGCGGCAATTGCGCTCCATAATAAATCACAATCCCGGTGGCAGCGATAGCCGCCCATAGTCCCATTAAAAACAACCAGTATAGCAAAATGCCCCAGATAGAGCGGCGCTTTTTCTGAAAGCGCCAAGTTTCCCTTGAGCCATCGCGCGCATTTTGGCGGTCGTCTGATTTTGAAGGTTTTTTGCGGGGCGCAGATTCGGACTTTACAGCGCGGCGCGTCGCCGACTTCACCGGTTCGTAATCTTCGTCGTCGTCGCTGTCGCCGGGATTAAAATCATGGTCACGGGTGGCGCGCAGGTCCGGCGCGCGCCTTTTACGCGGTTCGTCATCGAAGCCGGGCTCCACCCGCCCGCGTCCGTTGCCTTTGCCCCCACGCGCCATGACTGCAGCCTTATTTATCTGGTTGTTTGCCGGAGTATATTCGCGGCGGTTTAAGGGTGGGTTAAGGTTTATAAAAGGCAAATTTAACAATTTGAATGAAAATTATGGGAGCAACTTTCCTGCCGTGCCGCTTTGCCACTTGCGCTGAGCGCTTTGAACGGCCAAAGTTTGCGCCCGCGTGTCGTGTTAGATTTAATGGATTTTGTGATGAAAGTTACCCTTGAACGTTCGGCTTTGCTCAAAAGCCTTGGCCATGTTCACCGCGTTGTTGAGCGCCGCAACACAATTCCAATTCTATCAAACGTCTTGATCACCGCAGAAAACGACCAGTTGGCGCTGAAAGCGACCGACCTTGATTTGGAGATATCCGGCGCGGTTCCGGCAGACGTGGCGCAGCCCGGCGCGACGACGGTGCCGGCACATACGCTGTATGAAATCGTTCGCAAGCTGGCAGACGGCGCGCAGGTGACA
>JAYTYD010000118.1:0-4483 GCA_043742625.1 Methylovirgula sp.
CGGCGATTCCTGGCAGAAATTCTTTATGGTTTCATTACCCGCGATTATACCCGTGTTGCCGAGGTGCACAGAGAAGCGGGATATGTGCCGGTTCAACACAGTGTGGCGGACTTTGCGCAAGCCATCCGGGCTGTGGGCGAGCCGATCCATTCAAAAACGGCCGATCAGATTTCAATGGCGAAATTGCTGACCCTACTGTTTGAGATTACCGCGCTGTTTGACATGAAAACGCGGCCTGAGCTGGTGATGTTGCAAAAAACAATGGTGGTTGTCGAGGGTGTGGCGCGCACGCTCGACCCTCAACTGAATATGTGGAAAACCGCCGAGCCTGTGGTCAAAGACTGGATTATACAAAATCTGGGCCCTGTCGGGAAACTTCAGGATGCAGCCCGCGGGTTGCAACACTTGGGGCGAACCTTGGCCAACGTACCCGAGTTCTTCGATCAGGCGAAAATCGTGTTGGCCGGCCTCGACGCCGCCACGAAAAGCGGCTTTTCGCTGTCTGCAGAAAGTTTAAACGGGATCGGCAAAGCAGAGGCGCGCCGGGCCCGCTGGGGCAATCTGGCTTTGTGGGTGATCGCAGCAGCGCTGGTATGGAGCCTCTGGTATTAGAGCAATTCAACGCAATTCCATATTCTGTTTGTAAATTAATTCGGGCAGTGCCAAATTGCAGTGGAATTGGCCCGAGGAGCTGTGTTGAAATCCCTGTCCCGCAAATCCGTACTGCTCATCATTGGCGGCGGCATATCAGCCTATAAAAGTCTTGATCTGATTCGCCGCCTCAAAGAGCGCGGCGCGGTGGTAACCGTTGTTCTTACCACGGCTGCCAAGCAGTTTATTACGCCGCTGTCTGCGGCTAGCCTTTCGGGAACCAAGGTTTACGAGGATTTGTTTTCGCTGACTGACGAAGCCGAAATGGGCCATATTGAGCTTTCGCGTGCGGCTGATCTGGTTGTGGTTGCGCCCGCTACCGCGGATCTTTTGGCCAAGCAAGCGTACGGATTGGCCAATGATCTGGCCTCAACGCTGCTGCTGGCAACCGATAAGCGCGTGCTCAATGCGCCTGCGATGAATTTGCGGATGTGGCTTCACCCCGCCACCTCGCGCAATGTTGCGACTTTGCGCGCAGACGGTGCGTTGTTTGTTGGCCCGAACGAGGGCGAAATGGCATGCGGCGAATATGGGCCCGGACGGATGGCGGAACCGTTGGAAATTGTAAGCGCCGTTGAAAAAGCACTGCAAGGCGACACGGTTTTACCGCTGCCCGATGCTCCGCTCCGGCATAAACATGTGCTGATTACCGCAGGGCCTACCCATGAACCGCTTGACCCGGTGCGCTATATCGCAAATCGCTCATCCGGCAAGCAGGGCTATGCGCTTGCCGAAGCGGCAAAACAGGCTGGTGCCCGCGTAACTCTGGTTAGCGGGCCGGTGAATCTTCCCGCGCCCGCAGGAGTCACGGTTGTGGCCGTAGAAACCGCCGACCACATGCTGGCGGCGGTGGAACTTGCTTTGCCGGCGGACATATTCATCGCCGCCGCTGCGGTGGCTGATTGGAGCGTGGTGACTGTCGGCGGCGATAAAATCAAGAAGCGGGACGGTGTAGTGCCGAAATTTGAGTTGCGTGAAAATGCTGATATTCTTGCCAGCGTGGCGAGCGGCCCGCGCCGCCCGGCGTTGGTGGTGGGCTTCGCCGCCGAAACCGACCATTTGGAGGACTATGCCAAGGCAAAGCTGGTGAAAAAGGGGTGCGATGTCATTGTTGCCAATGACGTCAGCGGCGACGTGATGGGCGGCGACAATAACCAAGTTACGCTTATTTCGCCGACAAGCATCGCGCACTGGCCACACATGAGCAAACGGGAGACCGCTGTTAAACTCATGGCGCATTTTGCCGGGCTGCTCAAATGAGCGGGGTTATGGTTAAGCGGCTGCCCCATGCCATTGGTTTGCCGTTGCCTGTCTACCAAAGTGAAGGCTCTGCCGGGATGGATGTTATGGCGGCATTGGAGTCGCCCCTCAGCCTCGCCCCGCTGCAACGGGCGCTGATACCAACGGGGCTTCAAATTGCTTTGCCAAACGGATTTGAAGCACAAATTCGCCCCCGATCGGGGCTGGCGCTTAAATATGGCATTACAGTTTTGAATGCGCCAGGAACAATTGACGCTGATTATCGCGGTGAGATTTGTGTGCTTTTAATCAATTTTGGCGATGCGCCTTTTGAAATTTTTCATGGGATGCGCATCGCCCAAATGGTCATTGCGCCAGTAATGCAAGCACAATTAATTGAGGCTGATGAGCTCCCTGGCAGCGCGCGCGGAGCAAGCGGATTCGGATCCACAGGTTTTACGCCATGAGTTTCAAACGATGACTTTCAAACGATGAGTTTCAAACTATGAGTTTTTTGTCGCGACGCCGTGTGCTGGGCGTGGCCATTGTTGTGGATGTGGCGCTGCATGCGCGGCCTGCGCCAGTTGCAGCCAAGGGGCTGGCGCAGAGGCTTGAGCTGCCACCGCGCCACCTTGAAACTTTGTTGCAGGCGCTGGTGCGGGCCAATGTTTTGAAAGGTGTGCGCGGGCCAAAGGGCGGTTACGAGCTGGCGCGCGAGCGGCGGCGTATTAGCGCCGGTGACATCGTTCGGGCTGTGTCCAATGATGATACTGAAGCCAGAACGCCTCAAGTAATCGAAACCGTGATTGCCACAGCAATTTTGGAGGCGGCGGCCGACTTTATGGCAAAGTTAGATCTATTGACCATTGCCGATCTGTGCTTACGCGCAGAGGCGCTGAGTGCGGCAGACAAAAAACCGGCCGGCGCTGATTTTACAATTTAATTCCGTGATATAATTTATATATCGACAAATTTTGTATATTGACCTAGCTTTGGCTGATTAATTCCCTATTGGCGCAATGCACAGGCGGTGCCAATATGCGTTGCAGGAGGACACTTCGATGAGCACAAGTCATAAGCCGGGCCGCGGCCGCATTTACGGGTCTATTACCGATACAATCGGCGATACGCCAATTGTCCGGCTGGACCGCATCGCCAAACTCAAGGGCGTGAAGGCAAATCTGCTGGCAAAGCTTGAATTTTTCAATCCTACCTCCAGCGTCAAAGACCGCATTGGCGTCAGTATGATTGATACTTTGGAGGCGCAGGGGCGCATCAAGCCCGGCCAAAGCACTTTGGTGGAGCCTACCTCCGGCAATACCGGCATCGGGCTGGCGTTCGTTGCCGCCGCGCGGGGCTACCGGCTGGTTTTGGTCATGCCAGAGTCAATGTCGATAGAGCGCCGCAAAATGCTATTGCTGTTGGGCGCTGAACTGGTTCTTACGCCTGCACCTCTGGGCATGAAAGGCGCGATTGCCAAGGCCAATGAGATTGTTGCTGCAACCCCGGGCGCAATTATTCCGCAGCAATTTGAAAATGCCGCCAATCCTGAAATTCACCGCCGCACGACTGCCGAAGAAATCTGGAACGATACCAACGGCGAAGTCGATGTGTTTGTGGCCGGTGTGGGCACCGGTGGCACCATTACCGGTGTGGCGCAAGTGTTGAAACCGCGCCGCCCGTCCCTGCATATTGTGGCTGTCGAGCCGGAAGATTCTCCGGTCCTTTCGGGCGGAACTGCCGGCCCGCATAAGATTCAGGGGATCGGTGCGGGCTTTATACCCGGCATCCTAGACCGGTCGCTCATTGATGAAGTGATTACTGTCGGCAATCAAACGTCGTTCGATACTGCGCGGCTTTTAGCGCGTGTGGAAGGGGTGCCGTGCGGCATATCTTCCGGCGCGGCCGTCGCTGCCGCTATTGAAATCGGCCTGCGGCCCGAAATGGAAGGCAAAAATATCGTTATCATTATCCCTTCCTTTGCCGAGCGTTATCTCTCCACGGCGTTGTTCGAAGGGCTGTGAGCTGCTGAATTTTGGCGCGCCCCTTGAAAACCACAACGGGCGTGGCCATTTCAAATCCAAGAGCAAAGCGGGTGCTCTTTATGAGGCCTGCATTGCTCGAAGTGCCAAACCGGACTTCGAAATATGACCCGTATTGCGACCCTTAATTCGCCGTTTCTGCTTGGATTTGATGATATTGAGCGCGCGCTTGACCGCGTGACCAAAGCCACCTCCGACGGCTATCCGCCCTACAATATCGAACGCGTCGTTGCTTGCCAAAGCGAGCAACACGATTGCCTGCGCATCACCCTAGCCGTGGCCGGCTTCCGGCGTGACCAACTCGAAGTGTTGGTTGAGGAAAACCAGCTGCTCATTCGCGGTCGGCAGGTTGATGAAAAAGACCGCCAGTATTTGCATCGCGGCATTGCAGCGCGGCAATTCCAGCGGGCGTTTTTATTAGCGGACGGCATGAAGGTGCTGAGCGCGGATTTGCAAAACGGGCTGCTTTCTGTGGATCTTATCCGACCGGAAGCGGAGCGCTTGGTTCAGGCCATCAAAATAAATGTGCATGACTGAGGGCAAGCTGTTTT
>JAYTYD010000119.1:0-1525 GCA_043742625.1 Methylovirgula sp.
CCTGATAAAGCAGACGGGCAGCCGGTCGGCCATAATTCGGGGCTGGTGAAGGTGCGGCTTCCGGCTCTGTTCAGCGGGCTTTTTCCCGCCGCGCCACGCTATGTTGAGGTGGCAGCAGGCAGCGTGGACGAGCTTTTGAATACGCTTGATAACCAATGGCCGGGCATGCGAGACCGTATTTGCGACAGTTCCCCAGCCATCCGCAGCCATATGAACGTGTTTGTAAAGGGCAAACGTGCCAAACTTAGTGCCGTGCTTGGGGGCGGAGACGACGTCTATATTCTCACTGCGATTAGCGGTGGTTGAAGGTAAAATGCTAAGTCTTTTGTAACTGTAAAAACGCGAAAGTGTTGAACGGGCCGCTAAAGCGGCGCAAATATGCACCTCGCAGGGTATCAACCCGCGCAAGGGAGGCATGCAATGGCCACGATCAATTCGAAATCCATGGCGGTGGTGGTGGTCAGTTCGCTTGCAGGATTTTCCTGTTTAAGCGCGGGTATGCCTGTCGTGGGAACGGGCAGCGCCTTTGCGGCGCAGTCAAAAGCCTCGTCGGCCTCTGTTGCATTGGCTTTGTTGAACAGTTATCGGGTGTCGCAAGGGCTGGGACGCGTTCAGCTTGATCCCGCCTTAAACGCAATGGCCCAGCGCCAATCCAACGCCATGTTGGCCGCCAAAACCATGTCTCATGAGATTGCCGGAGGATTTTCCTCCCGCATTTCACAATCTGGCATTACAGCCCCTTATGCAGCGGAAAATATTGGCTACGGGTATGATTCGGCTGGCAGCATTTTTGAGGGATGGCGACAATCTTCCGGGCACAATGCCAATATGCTGCTGGCGCAGGCCACCCGCGTGGGCGTGGCAGTGGCGCGTGATGCAGGCGGGGTTTATTGGACCATGGTTCTGGCTTCCAACCCAAGGTGAGGGTTAGGCTCCCATTTAAACGTAAAAAGGGTCACCCTTGTAAACGTAAAAAGGGTCACCCTTGGGCGACCCTTCCGTATTTGAAGAGCGTTGCCCCTCTCCCGCAAGCGGGCGAAGGAATAGAGCGAACTTGGTGCCCATCTGATCTCTAAGCTTACGCTTAGAAATCCATACCGCCGCCGAATTAAAGTCCGCTGTTGCGGACTTTAACATCACCAAGATTTGGGCGGTGCTTCATCTCTTTCCAAGCTTACGCTTAGAAATCCATACCGCCGCCGCCCATGCCGCCCATGCCGCCGCCGCCAGCGCCGCCCATGGAGCCTGAGTCCTTCTTCGGACGGTCAGCAATCATAGCTTCGGTGGTGATCAACAGGCCGGCAACCGAGGCTGCGTCCTGCAAAGCAGTACGAACAACCTTAGCTGGATCGATGATGCCTGCTTCGATCATGTCGACATATGCTTCGGTCTGCGCGTTATAACCGAAGGTCTGGGACTTGTTCTCGATAACGCGATTGATGACGATTGACGCCTCAACACCAGCATTCTCGATGATCTGGCGCATTGGCGCTTCTAAGGCCTTCAGAACGATCTTGATGCCTGC
>JAYTYD010000120.1:0-14378 GCA_043742625.1 Methylovirgula sp.
GGAAAAGTCACATTGATCATTTATAATCTCCAAGGCTCACTCGCCGATACCAATCGGCGTAAGCGGTTAAGTGCAAATAAAACCTAAACAAGCCACAAATTGCAGGTTAGCTTTGCAGCCTATACATGACCGCAGGGATTTGAGGCAAGACTTATGGATTTTATTCCACCACTGGCACGAGCCTCCAAAATTCTTTATGTCTGTCGGGTGAATTACAGAATCAACACATGCGCAATTTGATCATCATCCTTGGTGGTGCTGCTGCGGTCATAATTGCCGCGGTTGCTTGGTTTGCGCTGGGCCGCCCGCAGGTGAGCGCGCCCGAACCGACCCTGCAGGTTTTTCCAAGCGGGCCACAAACAACCGCTCCCAGCGCCGAGGTGGTGGCAGGTGCCAAAGACAAGCTCGACCGCGCCCTAAAACTTTCGCTGGAATTTCAGCCGTTTTTTGAACGGATGAAAAGCCTCTATCCGGCTGACTTCGAACGGTTTGTTCTGGCTGAAACCCAAGCGCTGGCCGCAAACCCGCTCAACCTCGCATCTTCCGACCAGCTTATATTGGATGCCGTCGATGCTTTGCGCAAAAATCGCGGGGCGCAAGCGGCCAAGGCTTCACCGCCGGCGATGGATAAAGTTTTCGAGGTGCAAGGCAAGGTGCTCGACGCTTTAGCGGCGCAAGATCCGCGCCTGTGTGAGCATTTTCTGTTTGGCGGCGATGCCCCGGCCTTCGCAGAATTTTCTGCGAAAAACCGAGGCCTAATTGCCGAGATGGCTGATGCGGGCATGTCTGCCATTGCCGATGGCGAGGCCAATAAAATCGAACGGCAACCGCCCGCTGATGAAGATTTTAACCAGCTGGAAAAGCGCCTTATCGAGATGAAGCTGGACAAGAACGAAATGGCGGCGCTGCTGGATGGGCAAATGCCGGAAATGCCGTTTGAACCCGCGCGCGCCTGCGCTTTTGGTAAAAGCTATTACAGCGCACTGCACACCCTGCCCGATGACGCGCGCTACAGCATATATGCGCTGGCCCTGCAAAACATGGCGCAGTGACTAGAGCATATCACGCAAAAGTGTGTAACGGTTTTGAAAAAAATGATATGCTTTATCAAAGAGATGGAAGAGCAATTTGCGTCTGTCAAGCGTTGAATTTCTCTAGTCCCGCTCAACAGCTTCACGTTTTAACGGCCCGCGCCATTGGCCATATTTGAGTGGCCGGAACCAGCGCGCGCCTTCCGGCATATGCCTGGGCACGGGGTCGTAGCCCGATGTTCCCCACGGCTGACACCGGCAAATGCGCGCCGCGCCCATCCAACCGCCCGCCCACAAGCCGTATTTTTGAATGGCTTCATCTGTGAAGTGCGAACAGCTTGGCTCGTGGCGGCATTGACGACCGATAAGACTGGATACGGTTAGCTGATAAAACCGGATCAGAGCGTGCGCGGCACTTCGCGGTAATTTTGCTAAAAAACTCAAGTGCTGACTTTTTCAGCATCGGCGCGGGCTGCAATCGCTTTTTCACAAGCCTCGACAACAGCGTCAAACGTCAGCAAGGTCGAGTGGTGGCGGGCTTTATACTCACGCACAGGTTCAAATGCCTGCATATCCGCCCATTTTCCGCTGGGCGGGGCACCATTTTCTTTTAACATTGCCCGCACCTGATCCCGCAGATTGCGCAGTTCTGAGACCGAAGTCCCCACCACATGCTCGGCCATCAGGCTGGATGTGGCTTGGCCCAATGCGCAGGCGCGCACTTCATGCGCAAAATCACTGACCACATCGCCGTTTAGCCTCACATCCACAGTAACAGTGGAGCCGCACAGCTTAGAATGAGCAACCGCGCTGCCTTGCGCATCGCTCAGGCGGCCAAGGCGCGGAATATTAGCCGCAAGTTCCAAAATGCGCCGCGAATAAATTTCGTTCAACATCGCTTAACCCTTACGAAACTCCGGCTGCCTCTAACCAAAGTCGTTTCTAACTCTATATAGATTATAGACAGGTTGTTTGCGAGTGCGCGCGGTGCGGAAGTCATAAAACAAACTTGTCATTTTATGTCATCTAATGACGCAACCTTTACGTAGATCAAGCTCACGAAACAGGAGGCTCCACATGGACGCCGTGGTCAAGTCCTTCAAGCATAGCCCGCTCGCTCCCCGCCCTTCACGCGAAGAGGCAGAGGCGGCGGTAAAAACCCTGATCCGCTGGGCCGGAGACGACCCTGAGCGTGAGGGTCTGCGCGATACGCCGCGCCGGGTTACCAAGGCCTATAAAGAGGTGTTTTCCGGCTATGATCAGGACGCTTCTGACGCACTCCAACGCGTGTTTGAGGAGGTCGAAGGCTACGATGATATGGTTTTGGTGAAAGATATCGATTTCACTTCGCATTGTGAACATCATATGGTGCCTTTTGTCGGCAAAGCGCATATCGGCTATTTTCCTAATGGTGGCGTGGTTGGGCTCTCAAAGCTCGCCCGCGTGGTTGACATTTTTGCCAAGCGTCTGCAAACGCAGGAGACAATGACCAATCAGATTATTAACGCCTTGGAAGAGGCGCTTAAGCCGCGCGGCGTGGCGCTGCTGATTGAAGCCGAGCATATGTGTATGTCGATGCGCGGTGTTCAGAAGCGCGGTGCCAGTACGCTGACTTCCGGCTTTACCGGCGTGTTTCAGAACAACCCGGCCGAGCAAATCCGGTTTTTAACGATGGTACGCGGGAAGTAACACGAGAAACTTGACCTGACGGACTGGTCTCCCCCAATAAGGGCGTGCAAAATTCTTTGCAAGAGCCAAAAAAATGGCAAGAGCCAAAAAAAATGTGGACATCCTCTACCCCTTTCGCGCCGCCCTCGACCAAGCAAGCTTTGGAGGAAGGCGGCGCCTTCACACCGAAGTTTGATGCACACGGCCTTATCACCTGCGTCACTCTTGAGCACGCGACCTCCGAAGTGCTTATGGTGGCGCACATGAATGCAGAGGCGCTGGGCCTTACGCTCAAAACCGGCATCGTGCACTATTTTTCGCGCTCCCGTCAGGCTCTGTGGCGCAAGGGCGACACCTCCGGTCAGGTACAAACACTAGTCCAGTTGCAAACGGATTGCGATCAGGACGCTTTGATAGCCCGGGTTAGTGTAGGCGGCGATGGCAAAGCCTGTCATACCGGACGCAAAAGCTGTTTCTATCGCGCCGTTTCGCTCGGTTCCGATGGTCCGGTTTTGAAATTTACACAAAGCTAACCATGATCAAAAAATATCAAGCCCGGCTCGCGCGCGAATTGCTAAAAATTTACGCAATTTGAGCGCATGAAGCGCAATTTTGAAACTCGCTCCGTGCTGCACCCATGCGGCCGGCGCAGGGTTTTAAGGATGAAGCCGATGCGCAATTTCTTCATGCGACGGTCAGATACAGGCTCCGGCGGCGGTCGGCGGCGCACAGCCAAACTCGGACTTGCGCTTGGCGCAGGCGCAGCGCGCGGCTGGGCTCACATCGGCTTTTTACAAGAACTCGATGCGCACAACATACGTGCCGATGTCATCACTGGAACCTCAATCGGCGCGGTATGCGGCGGCGCATATGCGGGCGGCAAACTGGTTGAGCTGGAGGCCTTTGCCCGCTCTCTCACCAAACGCCGCATTTTTTCCATGATGGATGTCTCTCTGGCCGGCGGCGGTTTGATTGGCGGTAGCCGCTTGCGGGCAAAGCTGGAAGAGGCGCTCGGCAATCTAACTGCCGAAGATCTTGCGATAAAATTTGGTGCGGTTGCCACGGAAATCGGCTCCGGGCATGAAGTTTGGTTGACCAAAGGCAACATGGTCGAGGCCATCCGCGCCTCGTATGCCCTGCCCGGCCTGTTTGAACCGGTGAATTTTCATGGCCGTTGGATGGTGGATGGCGCGCTGGTCAATCCTGTACCGGTTACACTCTGCCGTGCCTTGGGTGCGGATTTGGTTGTGGCGGTGAATTTAAGCACGGACTCTTTTGCCCGCGGTTCCGTTAAGCCGGATGAATATGAGGACGCGCCGCAAACGCCCGTGGCCGCGCCGCCGCCAAACCTTCCGGAAATTTCGTCGTCGCGCGGCTTTTTACGGGCGGTGAGTGATGGCGCTTTTGCGCTGTCCTGGCCCTTCCGTGCACCGTCGCCTCAAACGAAGACAACTTCGGCATCCGGCCCGGGCGTGGCGGCAGTCATGATTGACGCATTTAACATTATGCAGGACCGCGTCGCGCGCTCGCGCTTGGCAGGAGATCCGCCGGATATTTTGGTTAATGCCAAAGTCGGCAAGGTTGGGTTGTTTGAGTTCCACCGTGCCGACGAACTCATTGCTTTGGGACGCGAGGCCGCGCGCCGCTCCATGGAGGACATCCGCGCTGCGCAAGCCTCGTTTGAGAGCTTCAACTTTTAAGCGGGCCGGGCGTTGGAGCAATTCAACGTTTGACAGACGCAACTTGCTCTTCCATCTCTCTGATAACGCGTATCATTTTCGCAAAACCGCTAGACACTTTTGCGTGATATGCTCTAGGCTGAGGCAATATATTGCCGCAAAGCTTGCCGCTCATTGTCGATTTCCTCAAGGCGATATTTTACCACATCGCCGATGGACACAAGGCCGGCCAAGCGCCCGGCCTTGACAATCGGCACATGACGGAAGCGCCCGGAGGACATTTCTTCCATCACACCCAAAACGCTCGTCTCCTCGGTGGCAGTTATAACCTTGGAGGTCATATGCTTCGAAACCGCATCACTTAAAGCGCTTGCTCCGTCCCTTGCCAATGCCTTGACGATATCGCGTTCCGAAATGATACCCAAAACTTCGCCATCGGACCCGGTGACGACGATCGCGCCGATCCGCTTTTCTGCCAAAATCGCGATCGTTTCTTCCACAGTACGATGTGGCAGCACAGTGGTGACAACGCGGCCCTTAACAGCCAAAATGCGTGCAACGGTCATGAGAGCCTCCTAAAGTTTCCTCACCCGGCGGGCACTTCAAATGTCGCCGCGCCGCAATGACCAATAGGATGCGCCGGATTTTTCCAAGCCGCAAGAGGTTTGCGCTGTAACGGCTGCGCAGAATTCAGGCGCGGTTTTTTGTGTCGAACAATGGAAATAGAAAAAAGCCGGCGAACAACCCGCCGACATGAGCCTCCCAAGCGATGGGCGCATCTCCAAGGCCAAAGGCGGTGGAGCCAACACCAACAACCAAGTTGATGACAAACCAAACTCCGAAAAAGCTCATGGCTTTCGAATTTTGTACCACCGCGCTAAAGCTTGGAGCAGGCAAATGGTAGGCGGCGTCTTGTTTTACAAAGCGAAGTCCGTTGGCATCCCCCAACGGCGCCCCGGGCGCAAATACAAACCGTAGGGCGGCTCCCATGCAGCCCGACACGGCGGCAGAAGCACCAATAACCGGCTGCACCCCCGATTGATGCACAATGTAGTGCATAAGCGCCCCTGCTATAGCGGTAAGAACAAGAAAAACCGCAAAACGCAGCGTTTCAAAGCGCCGCGCTACAGCGGCACCAAACGACAGAAACCAGACGCAGTTGAGGAAAACGTGTGACCACGACCCGTGCAAAAAAGCATAGCTCAGCAGGGTCCAAGGCTTTAATTCTCCCCCGTCAAGGAAATACTGCGCCATTGCAGTTTGGCTGTCAGCCTCAGGATTTTGTCCGATTGACGTCAAAATGGACTGCAAACTGGCCGGATTGAAATAAAAGGACAGCCGCGCCGGCACAAAGGCCAGCTGCCGTATCAGCTCGATTTCGTTCATGTCACTCAAGGCGGACTGTATCGCGTAGATGATCAAGAGCATGGCGCACAACACAACAACACTGGTCGGCACGTTAAAAATCGGTTGTTTGGTCGGTTTAAGCAGCAATGTCTTCTCCGGCAGGATTGGCAACAATCAAGCCGTTTTATACCACCAAGCCGTTTTATACCACCAAGCCGTTTTATACCACATTGGACAACATCGCTCGAAACATTCAAAAAATACATCGAAAAAAGTGTGGTGGTTTCCGGAGCCTTTGAGACTCAATAAAAAAAAGAGGGTTCCCCGGGGAACCCTCTTTGGAGGTTGTTTAAGCTGCGGCCGCATTAAAGTGGCGATCCCGCTGTGCTGTTCGAGTGGCAGGAGTGAAGGAGCAATTCACTGTGCCGGCTGGGTTGGCGAAGGAGCAATTCGCCGTCCCGGTAGTTTGCCCGTTTCCTCAGGAGCAGTGAGGGATCGGAACGTCTTGGAGCGATTTCAAAGTCTCATATCGCCCCCGGTTTTACAATTGCTAAGCGAAATTAACCTTAACGCCGCTAAGGTCTTATTAACTATCCGCCGGGGGCTGCCCAGCGCTTTGCCAACCTCAGCGGCGGCACAAACCCTGCAACACTTCTGTCAGACCTGCATTTTGGTCCGGATTGTCTCAAAACGGGACACTCCTGCGCGAAGTTTGAACAGCCGGGTAACTCATTATGAAACAAGTCGTCACCAAAGAGCTCTTCGCCTATTGGAACGTTCAGCGCGGCCGCCGCGCCGCACCCGAGCGTTTGGATATTGATCCGGGTGTCATTCGCACGCTGCTGGCGGACACTTTTATTTTGGACCATGATCGCGGCGCAGGTTTCCCGTTTCGCATTGCCGGATCACGCACAAATATGCTGGTGGATAAAGAATTGCGCCTCAAATCCTTCCTCAATCTTTGGCAGGAAAAAGACCACGACGAGATAACCCGCCTGCTGCAAGCCACCAGCGATGGGCCGGTGCCGGTTTTGCTGGGTATGAGTGCCAACCTCAATGGCCGCAGCCTGGATTTAGAAGCGCTGCTGCTGCCGCTTCGCCACCATGGGCGCACCCATTCGCGCCTGATGGGCGCGATTGTACCGCTCAGTACTCCGGAGTGGCTCGGATTAATTCCAATTGGTCATTTCGAACTGAAAAGTTATCGCATTATGGAATCAGCTGCAAAATTGCACGAAATGAGTATTGCCGAAACAAATTACCGCAATAATTCACACTTATACGATCGTAGAGCGCCACTCCACACTGGACATCCATTCCAAAACCGCACTGCGCCGCGCTTAACTGTTGTAGAAGGTGGACGATAACGCAATCAAAGTAACATCTTGTTAAAAGAGATTGTTTAGACTCCCCCTCATAGGTTGTTCAGCGCGGTTATTTTGACCGGCTGGTAATGAGGCAGTGTTCAATGCTGATGAATACCGTGCAAAAAAGCACAGACCGGCGTCGCCATGCCCGGGCACCGGTGCTGTTGCACGGGCGTTTCATGCTGCCGGATGAGTCAGAATTTACCTGCACGTCACGCGATATTTCCATTAGTGGCATGGCAATGGAAGCGCGAGAGCTGCCCCCCATCGGCACCCGCGTAATTCTCTATATCGACATTATCGGACGCTTGGACAGCACCGTTGTACGCCATACCAAATTCGGCTTTGCGGTTTCGTTCAAGTTGCCCAAAGTCAAGGTTGAGAAAATGGCCGACCAGCTAACCTGGCTGCTCAACCGCGAAAAGCTGGGCATGGCCGAAGACCGCCGCCACGAGCGTATCGTGCCGCGCAACACCCGTTCCACTATGACATTTGCCGATGGCACACAAATGCCTTGTCGCATCATCGATATTTCGGTGTCGGGTGCGGCAGCCAATGTCGAAACCAAGCCGCCAATCGGCTCGGTAATCACAGTCGGGCAGACACCCGGTCGCGTCATGCGGTCGTTTGACTCAGGTGTGGCAATCGAGTTTTTCCGCACCATCCCGATCGAAAAATTTGATGAGAATCACATCCTTTAGTGCATATCACGCAAAAGTGTGTAGCGGTTTTGCGAAAATGATATGCGTTATCAAAGAGAAGGAAGAGCAATTTGCGTCTGTCAAGCGTTGAATTGCTCTAGAGCATCCGCATTCTGCACCGCCCTTCGCTAAGGCAGCAGGACTATGCTAGGGGACTCTTCGCGCGGCTAATGCGCGCTGAGAGTCCTTCCCGATGCTTATTATTTATATCAATCTTGACCGCCACAACGAGCGCCGTGCGCGCATGGACAAGCTGTTGCAGGGCCTTCCATTTCAGCGCCTGCCGGCAATTGACGGCAAAAACCTGCCTGAGACATCTTGGCCGCTCACGCCATTTGAGCTGGCCTGCCTCAAAAGCCATCGCCACGCCGCGTAGCTTTTTCTGGAGTCTGAAGCGACGCATGTCTGCATTCTGGATGACGATGTCCATCTCGGCACTGAATTTGCCGACTTTATGCGTGACGAGGGCTGGATTCCTCCGCACGCGGACGTCATCAAGCTTGAGACCATGTTTCAAAACCTGCGGCTTGGGCATCCTGAGACGGCGCGCAATCGCAGCCTGCATCGGCTTTATGCACGCCACCACGGCACGGCGGGCTACATCCTATCGCGCCATGGGGCCTCACAACTGATAGATATGACCCGAAATCCGCGCAAGCCATTCGATCACATCCTATTTCCAGATAATTCCGGGCCGCTTATCATCCTACAGATCAACCCTGCCCTTGTTGTGCAAGACGAGGCTCTGACCGGACAAAGGCAGGGGCGCGTTGAAATTATCAGATCGATTCGGCGCACCAAGGCCAAGGGCTCACCTGGCGAAACCTTGCGGCGGGAAGCCTCACGGATCGCGCAGCATCTGCGCGTTGCGCTCGAACGCGCCCGTAACGGAATTTATGCCAAAAGCACTACGGGCAAGGTCGGCTTTGAGTAGCCACGCTTCGGCTAATCGTGCGAACTCTCCCGCGTGATGCTGAAAATAAAATCACTGCAATCAGCCGCTGATCTGCGCAAATTAACCAACAATGGCAGGTTATAGGGTTAACAGCTCAACCCTAAATGCTTAACAGAATTGTCCCAGCTGGGCGCAAAAGACAAAAATATGTTCGCATTTACAGACGCTTGGATCGATTTAGATATAATTCGAATATTAACACGTCCTATTCATTAGCCTTGATGAGCTGGTCATAAAGATAAACTGCGATCACTCAAATGCGCTGCTTTTATTTGAAAAGAGCGCAAAACATCTCTGACACATTCACCCCAACGAACATTCGGGGTTTGCAATGTTAGGTCAGTTAGTCAAAGTGGTTGTGTTTTCTCTAGGTGTCCTGGCGCTCACAGCCGGTTCCGCGCAGGCGCGCACTTTTAAAGCCACCACCGTCACCGCTGGAACTGCCACATCGGTGCCTTACGGGTGGGTGGATTTTTGCGGGCGTCATGCGGAAGAATGCAATGTTGACGAATTGCCTGCCGCCGAAATTCAGCTCAATAGCCAAGCAAACCGCGACCTCAGCCGCATAAACCAGCAGGTGAATGCGTTCATCCAGCCTGTCACCAACCTGGAACATTGGGGCACCACGCTTGATCATTGGGACTACCCGACCGACGGCAAGGGAGATTGCAAGATTTATGCGCTCTATAAGCGCAAACTGCTGATGGATATGGGCTATCCGCGCCAAGCGCTGTTGATGACCGTGGTGCGCGATTTGCAAGGCAATGGCCACGCCATTCTCACCGTTATAACCTCGCGGGGCAACCTGATTTTGGATAATTTAAATGAGGATATTCGCGCATGGAATGAAACCGGCTACACTTTTGTCAAACGCCAGTCACAACAGAACCCTAATTTGTGGTTGTCATTGGGAGAAGCAATCGGCGCTCAAGTAAGCGCGCGCTAGTTCCCGCCGGTTTCGAGGTTCATCCCCCCGTTTTCGAACCTCGCACCTCGCCAGCCTCAGCCTGAAAAATGGCGGGCTGGCTTTTTTTTTGAGTGCGAGGCCGCTCACGCAACACGCTTGGCACCTTGTCAGCTTCATCAAGGCCAATCTCGGTTAACCTTTGAGCGCGACTTCCCGCAAATCCGCTTTAAACCGGCGCGAGTTTTGCACGTAATGCGCAGCAGCGTCCCTTAACCGTGCCGTCCCGACCGCATTCAGCATTTTTGCTGATCGCGCCGGAGAACCGACGATGAGCGAATTTGGCGCAAAAACTTTGCCCTCGGTCACAAGGGCATGGGCCCCTATGAGGCAGCCATCCGCAATCTGCGCGCCGTTTAAAATCACCGCGCCCATACCTACCAGCACGCCATTACCCAGCATACAACCATGCAAAATAGCACCATGGCCAATGGTACAATCTTCCCCGATTGTTAGCGGAAAGCCGATATCAGTATGAAAAATACAACCCTCTTGCACATTCGAGCGGGCACCGATGCTGATTTTCTCATTGTCGCCACGAATAGTGACGCCAAACCAAACGCCAACATCCAGTCCCAGCGAAACATTGCCGATGACATTGGCGTCGGGCGCAACCCAAAACCGGCCATCCTCCGGCAGTTCCGGTTCAAAATCACCCAAGGCGTAAATCGGCATAAGCGCTACAAACCTTCCAGATCCAGATCCAGAATGGCCATCTGGAAGGTCCAGCTCTTCATTTTCGGGTCGTCGGCGGAAATAACCCCCAAAAACTCATCACCATTGTTCAGTTCAACGGAATCCAATTTCTTGCCGCGCGCCACCAGCTTCAGCGCCGGATTTTCGAACAGCATCCGCAAATAGTCCAGCAAAGCTTCGCGTTGCACCGGCAGGCGGATGTCAAACGCGAACGAGCGATCCCCGTCTTCATCATCGACACTGAGCTTACCGAGGTTACGTTCGCCGAGCTTAACTTGGCCCATACGCGGATGTTTCGGATCCGGTGTCACCAAAATCGCGGCATTGCCAAATGCTTTGCATAAAAATTTTTGCAAAAGTGGAAATTCAGAACTTTTCACGCCGCGCCCCTTAAAAAAAATCGACCCTGCCGGCCAAATCAAGTGGCGCGTGTTTTAGCGCGTGATCCTACGCTTGGCGAGAGGGAATTTCGTGCTAGAGCTCCAGCTTTTCCGCCAAAAGCTGATCCATGCTGCGGGCCGGTTCGGCGCAACCTGCTGTGCCGACCACCTTGGCCGGAACGCCGGCCACAGTTGTATTGGGCGGAACCGCCTGTAACACCACCGACCCGGAGGCAACCCGGGCGCAGCGGCCCACTTCAATATTGCCCAACACTTTCGCGCCGGAGCCGATCAATACACCGCGGCGGATTTTTGGATGGCGGTCACCCACTTCTTTGCCGGTGCCACCTAAAGTAACGCCTTGCAAAATCGAAACATCATCTTCGATCACGCAGGTCTGGCCAACGACAATGCCCGTGGCATGGTCAAAAAACACGCCCTTGCCCACTTTTGCCGCCGGATTAATATCCACTTGGAAAACCTCCGAAGAGCGGCTTTGCAAATAGAGCGCGAAATCCTTACGGCCCGCATTCCACAGCGAATGGGCCAACCTATGCGCCTGCAAAGCATGAAAGCCCTTAAAATATAGGACGGGTTCAATCAGGCGCGTGCAAGCGGGGTCGCGGTCGACCACAGCCATCAAATCCGCTCGAAAAGCCTCTCCCACGCTCGCATCGCGGGCAATCAAATCAGCATAAATCTGCCGGATAAGATCAGCAGAAACATCCGGATGCGCCAGCCGCGCCGCCAAACGATGCACGACCACGCTCTCCAATGACTCATGGTTTAGCACGGACGCGAAGATGAAGCCCGCAAGCTCCGGTTCGCGCCGAACCAACTCTTCCGCCTCCTGCCGCACCCGCGCCAGCAAAGGATCGTTTTTGCCCAAAGCAACCACGTTGTCACTATGGCTGGTTGCGAGCCCTGAATTTAAACCCTGCGCCATTAAAATCTCCGTTACTCAACATATAGCACCTAAGTTACAGTTTTTCTATGCCGAGCAAATCCGGCTTGTGTGGCTTGGTCGCCATATGACTCAGATTATTAGGATTGGCCCTTATGTGTCTCAAACCATTTGCTTTAAACCTTCACGCCCGCTCATCCAAAAATTCCAGCACCCCGGCGCGGTAAATTTTGTCCCCCACCGCCAGATTATGATCGCGACCGGGAATTGTCAGCAGCGTGGCGTGCGGCAGCGCCGCAACCAGCTTGGCGCCATCGCCCGCCACCGTATCTGTGCTGCCAATTGCCACCAGAGCGGGCATAGTCAAATGCGCCGCCAATTCAAGGCTCATCTTCTGGCGCGAGCCGCGGATACAGGCCGCCAGAGCTTTCAGATCGCTCTTAGTGCTTTCTGCAAATTTGCGGAACATCTGTTGAGCCGGCTCGGTCAGCTCCTGAAATGTGTCAGCTTCCATAGCCTCGGCAATGCGCAAAGACAGCCCGCCGCCCTCTATCAGGTAATGCCCTAAACCGCCTAAAATCAAACCACGCACCCGCACCGGCGCTGCAGCAGCCATGAAGGCACCAATACGCGCGCCCATTGAATATCCCATTACATCGACGCTTTTGAGCCGCAAATGATCAATCAATGCCAGCGCGTCATCAGCCATTTTCAGTGTGGCATAGGCGCCCGGCTCGTAGGGCTTGGAGCTTTGGCCATGGCCGCGATTGTCGATGGCAATCACTCGCCGCCCCGCTTGGGTCAAAGTCTTAACCCACAGCGTGTTGACCCAGTTTACCGCGTGATTAGAGGCAAAGCCATGGATGAGCAACATCGGTTCGTGCAGGTCCTTTCCCGCAGCTGGCGCATCGAGGTAAAAAATCTGTAAACCCTGGTGTTCAAAAAACGGCATGGTGATTCCTTTTCCCTGTTATAACGCAGCCGCTCAAAGTCGCCACTTTGTGATGCGTCCTCGCGCTTGAATCAAATTTTCGGGAACAGGCTCCAAACCGCTCAAAACAGGTCTATATCAGGGGTCAAGCGCAGGAGTGAAACATGAGCAATATAATTGTGAAATCTGACACCGAATGGAAAGCCGAACTCGATGACATGGCCTTTTGTGTCTTGCGCGAGCACGCCACAGAGCGCCCGGGAACCTCACCTCTGCTGCACGAACACCGCAACGGCACCTTCGTCTGCAAAGCTTGTTCAACTCCGCTCTACCCCTCCACAACAAAGTTCGAAAGCGGCTCAGGCTGGCCCAGCTTTTGGGAGCCATTGCCCAACGCCGTCGAAACAACAGTCGATAAAACCCTCGGAATGGTGCGCACGGAAGTGCATTGCGCCACATGTAAGGGCCATTTAGGCCATGTTTTTGATGACGGCCCGGCGCCCACGCGCCTGCGCTATTGCATGAACGGCGCTGCTATGAGATTTGTGCCTGCATAAAGCGTTCACCCCTCTCCCTGTCCCGCTCATAAAGGGAGAAGGGCGCGTTCGAACCGCCCCTTCTCCTGTTAAGAGAAGGCTGGGATGAGGGCCGCATATCAAAAATGCTTAAAATAGTCTGCATGAAATGGGGCACCAAGTTTCCCCCCGCCTATGTCAATGTATTGCACGCGGCAGTGCTTCGGCACATGAAGCAGCCGTTAGAATTTATTTGCTTTTGTGACAACGCCACCGGCCTCGACAAACGCATCGCCATTCGGCCACTGCCCGGCCTTGGCCTGCCGCCGGAAAAAATGTCGAAGGGCGGCTGGCAAAAACTGGCTATGTTCAAGCGCGGGCTGTTTGAACCCGACGACCTAGTCATGGTGCTTGATGTTGATATTTTGATCACCGGCCCGCTTGGCCCCTTCATCGAGCGGGCAAAAGTCATGGGCGGATTGCATATATTATGTGAATGGGTGGCTTGGCCGTTCAAGCCGGTCCGCAAAATATTGAACTACAAACAGCATGGCCAATCATCGGTGTTTATCTTCAAGCCTGTAGATCAATATCACCTGCTGGAGGATTTCGTTACAAACCCGCAAGCGGCCTACCGGAAAGCCAGTAACGACCAGAAATATATCAGCTGGTTTGCAACCAATCCGCATTATTTTCCTGAAAGCTGGACCTGCTCTTTCAAACGCCATTGCCTGCGCCTTGGCCCGCATAATGGCATCTGGCCGAATGTCCGCGAGCCCAAGGGCGTCCACATCGTGGTTTTTCACGGCTACCCTCACCCCGATGACCTTGTCCGCGACGACCATAAACGCTGGGGAAAACGTGACAAATGGGGACACGGGCCAGTGCAATGGGTGAAGGATTATTGGCAACAGGGCTTACGCGAGACGCAGCTTTAGAGCAATTCAACGCTTGACAGACACAAATTGCTCTTCCATCTCTTTGATAACGCATATCATTTTTTTCAAAATCGCTAGACACTTTTGCGTGATATGCTCTAATAAATCCCCGGCAAAATTCTGGCTGTGCGGTCTGCGTAGGCTTTATAATTTGGAAAGGCCGCACCTAAAACCAGCTCTTCATAGTGCATCCGCCAAAATTCGTTGGCAATTATCAGTCCAAACAATAGGAGCGCCAGCGGCATCTGATAAGCCAGCAGTGCGCCAAGCACCACGAAGGCCTCCGCCAAATACAGCGGATG
>JAYTYD010000121.1:0-6771 GCA_043742625.1 Methylovirgula sp.
AAACCCCCGGATTGGAATTATGTTCCATCTAATTTTCAAATTTATTTAGGGTTTAAATATCCCTGCCGTTTTAACTCTATTTAAGCGGCAACATTTTCGCGGGAAACCAGAGCTATTGCATCGCGCAAAACTTGTAGAGTCGCGCCGCGCTTAGGCGCTTCAGTGGAGAGGTGCCGCCGGTAAAACCGCGCGCCGGGCCGACCTGGAAACAAGCCGAGCAAATGACGGGTGATATCGGCAAGCCGCGTGCCTTCAACCAACTCCGATTCAATATATGGAAAATACGCTTCCAGCGCCGCAAATGGGTCCGATACAGGCGCTGCTTCGCCATACAATTCCGAATCCACTTGCATCAAAATTTCAGGGTTATGATATGCGGCGCGGCCTAGCATAACGCCATCCAGAGTCTGGAAGTGCGGCTTTGACTCTGACAACGTGTTTAATCCGCCGTTCAGGAGTATTGTAAGCGTCGGGTTTTCAGTCTTGATCTGATGCACCAGAGCATAATCCAGCGGCGGAACATCACGGTTTTCTTTGGGACTGAGCCCCTTTAGCCAAGCTTTGCGGGCGTGTATCGTGAGTTCATCCACTCCGGCGGCAACGCAAGTTTTGACAAATTCGCGCAAGGCCACAGCGGGGTCTTGGTCATCAATGCCGATACGACATTTGACCGTGACCGGAATATTAACGGACGCCTTCATAGCCGTGATGCACTCGCCAACAAGCTCAGGCTCCGCCATCAAACAAGCGCCAAAAGCGCCATTCTGAACACGGTCTGAGGGGCAGCCGCAATTGAGGTTAACCTCATCATATCCGCGTTCCTGTGCCATGAGTGCGCAAATTGCAAGATCGCGCGGGTTTGAGCCGCCGAGCTGAATAGCAACTTCATGCTCTGCAGACGAGTATTTTAACAGCCGTTCACGTGGCCCGAAAATCAGCGCACCCGTCGTTACCATCTCGGTGTAAAGCCTGGCACGGCGCGAAAGCACCCTGTGGAATGCGCGGCAATGCCGATCTGTCCAGTCCATCATCGGGGCTACGGCAAAGGTTTTGGCGGTTTTGTTCATTATAAAAACCCGGGGAGTAAGTTGGCGCTCCTATGGCATAAAATCCCCGTCGGCGCGATGAAAAACAGATGTTGCAATCTTTCAGGGCGCCTTTTGCAATCGCCATGCGGTTGATACTCTTCTATAGTTAAGTCTTGGCGCGGCATTGTTTTTAGATGAAAACACCGGCTAGCCAGCACTCTTGGGGTTTAAATTCCGTTGGACGGTCAAGGTCGTCCCCTGCTAGTCTAGTGGCTCAATAAATTATCACATAGGAAAGCAAATGAGCCGCCTTATTTACGTTCTGAACGGTCCCAATCTAAATTTGCTTGGCAAGCGCCAACCGCAAATCTATGGCTACGAGACTCTGGCAGATGTAGAAGCGGACTGTCGCAAACTTGCGCAGGAGTTAAAGCTTGACCTGCGTTTCCATCAGTCCAATCGAGAATATGAAATCATCGATTGGGTGCATGAGGCGCGGGAAAACGCAGCCGGAATTGTTATAAACCCCGGTGCTTTCACGCATACTTCGGTTGCGATTCTAGATGCGCTCAACGCTTTTGAGCAGCCCGTAATCGAAGTCCATATTTCAAACATCCACAAACGGGAGGAATTTCGTCAGCACTCGTTCGTTTCGAAGCGCGCTGACGGCGTTATAGCTGGTTTTGGCACCCACGGATATCGGCTGGCTTTGCGTCACATCGCGTACATGCTGGAACAGCCGCCAGCGGGAAAGTAAGTGCCGTGCTTTTACGTTGCCCTTGCTGGCCGTGCATCTGTTGAACGAACGGAGTGTTAGCGCTCCGTTTCTAGCGGTGTCGCCAAAGTGCACGTCAATACTGTATTTTCCGATGATTTGGCCTTTCCTTTGACTGTGTGGCCATGCCTATTCCGCCGCTATGGCCACATCAAGCGTTGGATAGTCGATGTATCCTTTGGCAAAATCCGCCGTATAAAGGGTGCTCATGTCCACCGAGTTCCAGGGCGCATTTTTGGCAATTCGCATTACTAAATCCGGATTGGCAATGAAGCCCTTACCCCACGCTACGGCATCGGCGCGGCCTTCGGCGATTGCCGCCCCGGCGCTCTCAACTGTGAAACCTTCATTGGCGAACACCACGCCACCAAAGGCGGCTTTGATTTTTGGCAACAAGCTATCTGCGCCCTCAGATTCGCGGGCACATATGAAGCCAATCTTGCGCTTGCCAAGTTCGGAAGCGACATAGGAAAATAGGGCCTGAGGATTACTGTCACCTACGTCGTGAGAATCACAGCGCGGAGACAGATGCACACCCACACGTGATGCGCCCCAGACTTTTATACAAGCATCGGCAATTTCTAAAAGGAGCCGCGCGCGATTTTCAATCGTCCCACCATATTTGTCGGTGCGATGATTGGATTTCTCCTGTAGAAACTGGTCGATCAAGTATCCATTCGCAGCATGAAGCTCAACACCATCGAACCCTGCGAGCCGGGCATTTTCAGCGCCTGAGGCGTAGGCTGCAACCACGCCGGCAATCTCTTCAAGCTCAAGCGCTCGCGGTGTCACATAGTCGGCCTTCGGCCGCATAAGGGATACCTGCCCAGCCGGGCGAATTGCGCTGGGAGCAACCGGAAAATCACCGTTCAAATAAAACGGGTGAGAAATGCGCCCGACATGCCAAAGCTGAGCGAAGATACGCCCACCTTTGTTATGCAGCGCCTTAGTCACAATTTTCCAGCCGTTGACCTGCTCGTGAGACCACAACCCGGGCGAGTCCGGATAACCGACGCCCTGAGGGGTTACTGCCGTTGCTTCCGAAATAATCAGTCCCGCATCGGCCCGCTGCGTGTAATATTCGGCGTTGAGGGCTGTTGGAACGCGTCCGGCAGCTGCGCGGCAGCGCGTCAACGGTGCCATAATGATGCGGTTTGGCAGAGTGAGGTCACCAATGACCAGGGGTGTAAAAAGATTTAACATGAGATTCCTACAGCGAAGCACTTAGAGAGAATGGATCAGATATTGTGCGGTGCACTCAGTATACAAGGGGCTCTGCCTTAGTGAGTTGCCGCATCCGTTTCAGATGTTTGGATTTACGTCCGGAAACCCGCGCTCTCCAGGCGCGAAACGATCCGGCTTTCAAATTTGATCGCATCATCAAAATAACCTCAGCCTCACTAAAACCATGCTTTCGCTTGATTTCTTCAAATGAAATATCGTCAGCCCACGCTTCGGCGATAACCTGATCAACCTTAACTTGGTAAATTGTTGGATTTTGCATTCCCTTCTTACGGGCAGGTTGAAACTTCGGTTTTGAAGTTGCCCAGGATTTTATTTGGTGGATTGTGGTGCGCGTCGTAAAATCGCCGTACCGACGTCGCTTTTGTGTTCCGAATTTTCGCGTATTTCGCATAGTCTCTAAAAATATACGAACGCCCTGAGGATTTGATGCCGCATTTCCAAAACACTTTTCCTTCCCAAAAAAAATCCGCGTTTACCGGAGCTTTGATGGTTGCCTGTGCAGGTTTGTTCTGGAGTTTTTCCGGTACATTTGTACGGTTGGCCCCTCATCTCGATGCTTGGCAATTTCTCACCTATCGTGCTGCGGGCGTTGGCGTGGCGTTTTTCATTTATGATCGTCTCCAGCGGCGAGAGAGTTTGCTTGTCCGCAGTTTCCGGTTGGGTTGGCCGGGGCTATTGGGAGCTGCCTTGATGGCGGGAGCCTTTATCTCGTTCATCTTGGCGATTCAAAACACGTCTGTCGCCATCACACTATTCGTTTATTCCTGCGCCCCGATTTTGGCGGGCACCCTGGCATATTTCATACTGGGTGAGCGCATTACCCTCGCGATGATCGTTGCGATGGCGCTGGCGCTGGCTGGCCTGGCGATTATGGTCAACGGCCAGCTTTCAGGCGGAAGCCTGTTTGGCTATGGCATGGCGCTGCTGCCAGCTTTGCTGTTTTCATATTACGCTGTTATGCAGCGCCGCTATCCCGGTCGTGATTTTTCACCCGCAGTCAGCGGTTTCGCCTTCATTGTGGTCATTGTGGCGGTGGCGATGATGTGGCTTAAGGGCGATGATTTTTTGCCAAACTGGTTTGAATGCGGCGCGGCTTTCACCAATGGACTCGTCACAATGGGGTTGGGATTTGTGCTCTATCAGCGCGGCGCAGCCCGCGTTCCGGCCGCAGGCCAGTTGCTATTGGCGCAAACGGAAACATTGTTTGGTTCATTCTGGGTGTGGCTTTTCTTTAATGAAAAAATAAGCCAAGAGACGCTGGAGGGTGGCGGGCTGATACTGTTGGGCGTGGTCATCATGGCCTATTCCGGCACAAGTCAAGCAAGCGTGCGAAACATTCGAGCACAAAGCGCAAAAGGCTAACGCGTGAGTTACCTCAAAAAGATTGCCTCTGTCACTGTGTTGCTGGAGTGGCTCGATTATAATGGTCACATGAACGACGCGGCCTATGCGCTGCTGTTCAGCCGCGCCATTGACGCTTTCGCAGATAGCCTGGGCATAGGGCCGGCGTTTCGCGCGCGCACAAAGTTCACCCTCTACACGCTCTCTATGCTCATCCATTATCGGCTAGAGGCAAAACATGGTGAAAATCTGGAAGTTTTTGCTCATCTTCTGGATCATGACCATAAAAAAATGCACCTATGGTTGGAAATGCGTCGCGGTGATGTTGTAATCGCCTTAAGCGAACAACTGCATGTTTGTGTTGATCAAAATCTCGAGCCGCCACGTTCAGCGCCTTTTCCGCTCGAAACAGCCACTCTGCTCAATGTCCTCAGGCAGGATCAGGCTCACTTGCCAAAGCCGGAATTGGCTGGCAAAGGCATTAGTATCAGGCGATAACACGAGTTCAGGCACGTTATGTTTTTTCAATTTTCTCAATTATTTTGGCTTTTTGCCGATCCCCCTACCCTTCTTGCTCTACTCGCACTGTTTGGATTGCTATGTTTAAAAACCGCGTGGAAGTGGCTTGGGCAAAGCTTGATCTTTACTGTTCTGGCCATTTTAATGCTCATCGCTGTCACACCCGTTAGCCATCTGGCCATGCACGCGATGGAAGCCCGGTTTCCGCCGTGGCGGGACACTGGCCCAACAGTGGATGGCATTGTGGTGCTGGGTGGCTCGATTTCGCCAGAGCTTTATTTTACTTATGCGGGATCGGGCTTCAATTCGGCTTCGGGGCGGCTGGTCGGTGCAGCTGATCTTGCCAAACGATTTAAAAGCGCCCGTGTTGTCTACAGCGGCGGACCCGCTGGCGCGCCCCGCGACGAAGCTGAAGCCTCGAAAGAGATTTTGATGGCGCTGGGTGTTGAAGAAAGCCGTATTGAAATTGAGCGCGAATCGCTCAACACGTTCGAAAATGCGAATTTTTCAAAGAGTGTTGCAAAACCCAAGCGTGGCGAACGCTGGTTACTTGTCACCTCAGCGTTGCACATGCCGCGCGCCATGGGCTGTTTCCGTGCCGCCGGTTTTGACGTTGAGGCCTATCCGGTGGACTTTCACATGCCAGACTTAAAAAACATAAGTTTAGACAATCTTGGATTGGTGAATGGACTATCAATCACCAGCTCGGTCTATCACGAGTTTGTTGGTATGATTGTCTATCGCCTTACCCGGAAAACGGACGCTCTTTATCCGGCCCCTTAATTTTATGCCTCAACTTCGGCCTCGCGCCGCCGGCCACGGCGTCCGCCACCTCCCGCCCGCTCAGATCCTGCTGGAACTTCGCGGTTGAACACATGCCCGAGGGCAGCTTCCAAGTGTTCAAAGCTGTCAATTTTATGCGGGATCATCATGGCATTGATGAAATGCGCTTGAAAACCCGGCTCTAGAGCCGTTTCGATCTTTTCAATTTTCCGCACGACGTCACCGATTTCACCGCGCGAAGCCGCATTTAGCAGGGCGATGCGTGCACCGGTGCCAGCTGCGTTTCCGGCTGAGCCGACCTTATCCAGAGGGCAATCCGGCAGTAACCCCAGCGCAATGGCGTATTTTACATCAATATGACTACCAAAGGCACCAGCCAAAGTGATGCGATCAACGTGTTTGGTGCCATAATGATCCATAAGCAGCTTAATACCAGCATAGAGGGCCGCCTTTGCAAGTTGGATGGCACGAATATCGGCTTGCGAAACCACAATGCGCGGTTCCGCCTCTTGGATGACATAAGAAAAAGTGCGGCCATCTTCGATGATGCGGGGTGTACGCGCGGCCATAGCGCCGTCAACGATTCCGTCGGGACGCACAAGCCCCGCCATCACCAATTCTGCTACGGCCTCAATAATGCCGGAGCCGCAAATTCCGGTCACTCCGGTGGCGGCACTGGCAGCGGCGAACTCCGGATCGTTTGACCAAAGGTCGCAGCCGATAATTTTAAATTTAGGATCCAGCGTTTTTCGGTCAATTCGCACTCGCTCGATTGCGCCGGGTGCGGCGCGCTGACCGCCGGAAATTTGAGCGCCTTCAAAGGCCGGTCCGGTAGGAGAGGAACACGCCAACAGACGGTGCTTGTTGCCCAAGACAATTTCAGCATTGGTGCCAACGTCAACGATCAGCCGGATTTCCTCGGACAGATATGGCCCCTCGGACAGCACCACGCCCGCGGTGTCCGCTCCGACATGCCCGGCGATACATGGCAGGAAATAGGCGTAAGCGCCGGACGACAGGCTCAAACCAATCTCACGCACATGAACATCATAACCCGCATCAATGGTAAGCGCAAAAGGC
>JAYTYD010000122.1:0-4805 GCA_043742625.1 Methylovirgula sp.
AGGGCGCAACGGGCCTGTGCTGAAATCCGCCTCGCTGTGGGTTAGAAAGTCAGTTGCCACAGCAATAAAAGGAATTTTCAGCTCTTCAAAAGTTTGCGGCACTGATTTTGGCCAAAATTGCTGCAAAAATACTTCGCCATCTAACAAAACCGGATTGGTCAAGCCCCGGGTGAACAAATCTGAAACACGGCCAACGCGGGCGCGCAATAGCTTAGCCATCACGTCTGTCTTGTCACGGGTGATGTGCAGAATGTGTTGACGGATATCTTTGCCAGTGAGGCCGGAGGCATATGCAGCACCCAAAATTGCGCCTATTGACGTTCCTGCAATCGCGACCGGAGCGACGCCAAGCTCGTCCAAAGCCTCCAAAACCGCAACATGCGCAAGCCCTCTCGCGCCGCCCGCGCCCAGCGCCAAAGCAATTTTCATAGAGCTCTCCACGCTATATCGGTTCGGTAGAAACCTTCCGGCCATTCAATGTTCGAGATTGCCGCATAGGCTCTGGCGCGAGCGGTGACCACATCAGCCGCAAGCGCAGTTACATTGAGGACACGGCCACCGGCGGCCAATATTTTTTCGCCGTCTTGGCGCGTCCCGGCATGGAAAATCATGACGCCGGGAACGCGAGCCGCAGCTTCCAGGCCTTGGATCTGTGTGCCTGAGATGACAGCGCCGGGGTAACCCTGCGCAGCATAAACCACTGTAAGCGCCGTCTCGTGCGATAATTTGACCGGCGCCGCGGGCAGCTTGCCTCTGGCGCTGGCAAGTAATAATTCCAAAAAGTCATCTTCCAGCCTCGGCAGCATCACCTGCGTCTCCGGGTCGCCAAACCGGGTATTATATTCAATCAGCGACGGACCGGTTTTGGTAAGCATGAGGCCGGCAAAGAGCACGCCTTTAAATGGAATTCCGCGCGCCGCCATTCCGCGTAAAGTGGGTTCGATAATCTCGCTCATCACCCGGGCTTGAATTTCCGGCGTCACGCAAGGTGCTGGCGAATACGCCCCCATCCCGCCGGTGTTCGGGCCTCTGTCGCCGTCAAATGCGCGCTTATGATCCTGGGCTGAGGCGAACGCAACCGCGCGCGTACCGTCACTCAACGCAAAGAAAGATGCCTCTTCCCCCTCCAAAAACGCCTCAATCACGACCTCCGCGCCTGCCAGTCCCATCCCGCCATCGAACATCAAATTGAGCGCCGCCTCCGCCTCTTCGCGAGACGTGGCAACAACAACACCTTTGCCCGCAGCCAAACCATCAGCTTTGATGACGATCGGAACCGGCTGAGTTTGAAGATAGGCTTTCGCGGCCTCAAGGCCGGAAAAGCGCTTATACGCAGCGGTCGGAATCCCGAATTCCGCGCAAAGGTCCTTGGTAAAGCCTTTCGAACCCTCTAACTGCGCAGCGGCTTTTGAGGGCCCGAAAGCAAGAATACCCGCTTGAGCAAGGCTATCGACGATGCCTGCAACCAACGGCACTTCCGGGCCAACAACCACAAACCCGATGTTGAAAAGTCGGCAAAAAGCAATGACCGCAGCGTGATCTTCAATTTCAAGTTTTACGTTTTCTCCCATCTGAGCCGTACCGGGATTTCCCGGCGCGATGAAAAGCCTGTCCAGCAAGGGACTTTTTGAGAGTGCCAGCGCCATGGCATGTTCGCGTCCGCCGGAGCCGATGAGAAGGATGTTCATTGCAAATCCACTGTAGAGATGCTTTCACATAAGGCCTCGCAGCGAATGAGGCAAACAGAGAGGCGAATTTGCTTGAAATTCTCGGCCATGAAGGCTCAATAGGCGCGTGACCGACGATCAGCTTTCAAATACTCCGGAATACTCAGTTTCTGAACTCTCCGGCGCGCTGAAACGCCGGATTGAAGATGAATTCGGCCATGTGCGTGTGCGCGGCGAAATCTCCGGCTATCGCGGTCCCCATTCATCCGGCCACGCATATTTTGCGCTTAAAGACGATGGTGCAAAGCTTGATGCCGTTGTTTGGAAAGGCATTTTCGGGCGCATGCGATTTCGTCCCGAAGAGGGGATGGAGGTGATCGCCACAGGCAAGCTCACCACGTTCCCCGGTTCGTCAAAATATCAGATTGTTATAGAATCGCTTGAGCCGGCCGGGGTGGGTGCGCTCATGGCATTGGTCGAGGAACGGCGCAAAAAACTGACCGCTGAAGGCCTGTTTGACGCTGGACGTAAACAACTTTTACCTTACATGCCCGCGATAATCGGCGTAGTGACTTCGCCGACCGGTGCGGTGATCCGCGATATTTTACACCGTGTCGCTGATCGCTTTCCAAGCCATATTATCGTTTGGCCGGTGCGCGTTCAAGGCGAAACCAGCGGAGCAGAAGTTGCCGCCGCCATCAACGGTTTTAACGCGCTATCCCCGGGCGACACGGTCAAGCGCCCTGACCTTATCATAGTAGCGCGCGGGGGTGGCTCGCTCGAAGACCTCTGGGGCTTTAACGACGAAATCGTGGTGCGGGCGGCGGCGGACAGCGATATTCCGCTGATATCGGCTGTTGGCCACGAAACTGACTGGACTTTGATTGATCACGCCGCAGATGTGCGCGCGCCAACGCCCACAGCTGCGGCGGAAATGGCGGTGCCGGTTCGGCTTGAATTGCTTGGCACTTGTCAAGCTTTGGGCGGGCGATTGGCAGGCGCTGTGGTGCGGGCGCAAGAACGCCGTCGCAACGAATTCAGAGGTTTAGCGCGGATTTTAGCGCAGGGCGAAGCGCTGCTAAATGTGCCGCGACAACAGTTGGATCGCGCCGGCGGGCGACTTGCTCCTGCCCTGCAACAGGCGATTTCCGGTCGTAACATTGCTTTAGCGCGCATGGGTCAAAGGTTGGATCGCAAATCTCCACAGAGCCAACTGGCAGCTGCGCAAGAACGACTGAAAGCATTCGCAAGCGGATTGCGGGCGGGTCATCTGCGATATACCCATGACAGAGCCCAAAAATTAAACGTGATGAACCAGCGTCTCACTGCAGCCCTGACTGGATTTGTACGCGAACAACGCCGCCAAAACAGCAATGATATGAACCGCATAACCCAACTTGGCGCACGGCTTTTACCGGCACTTTCAAAAGCGATGCAACTGCGGCGGCAAAATTTGATCGGGCTTGAGAAACTCTGCGGTTCGCTTGGCTATGAACAGGTTTTGGCGCGGGGGTTTGCCTTGGTGCGTGATGAAGGTGGCCATCCCTTGCGCAATGTGGATGCGGCGCGCGCGCAGAGCCGCTTGGAAATACAGTTTTCCGACGGGCGTATCCAAGTTTCGCCCGCCGATAGCGCCCCGCCAAAGGCCAAAAAAACGAGCAGCTTCACCCCAGACAAGAGCAGTACTCCGCAAGGAAGTCTGTTCTAAATTTAGCTAAGAAGGCTGTAATTCATACTTCTTCGAGCAGATTTTGTAAATCCAAGCGCGCATTGCTCATGGTCAAAGCACCATTGCCATCTCGCGGCCAGTCTTTTTCAGCACGATCGACATAAAGTTCCACTCCGTTCTGGTCAGGATCGCGCAAGTATAGCGCTTCTGAAACGCCATGGTCACTGGCTCCATCCAACGAATAGCCTGCCGCAATCAAGCGGCGCAGCGCATCGGCAAGATCTTTGCGTGTGGGATAGAGAATTGCTGTGTGATAAAGGCCGGTAGTGCCGGGCGCGGGCGGTGTTCCACCTTTGCTTTCCCATGTATTAAGGCCAATATGGTGATGATAACCGCCGGCGGAAATAAACGCTGCTTGCGCGCCATATTTTTGAACAAGTTCAAAGCCTAGAATGCCAACGTAAAAGTCAAGAGCCCGTTGCAAATCTGCAACCTTGAGATGAACGTGACCGATTTTGGTTCCGGCGGCAACAGGACGGGCGAGAAATGCTTTTTCTTCAGTAGTAAGTGTTTTAGCCGACACAGAAATATCCTTTCATTGCCAGTAAGATAAGCCCACTGTAACAGATATTTGAGGGGTCTTGCTGCCAGCCGAAGCTTGCATTGATGCAAAAACATGTGGCGGCTGAGCGCACATGTAATTAGAACCTTTTAGAAGTATTAAGTAAGGCAGAGGCCAAAATGAACAGGTTAGAATCAGCTTCCGGTGCCGAGGCGCATGTGGAATATTTGGACGGAGACTTTCGGGTTTTGCGTCCCGGCTCCTTTGTGCGGTGCGCCGTAACGGGTTATCCTATTCCCCTCGAAGAACTCCATTATTGGGATGTTGACACGCAGGAACCCTATTCTTCAGCGGCGGCACGGCTCAAGGCGCTTGGATTTTCGTTTGAACCAGCTTCAGCAGCTCAGCCGCCTGGTCCAGCTGCAAAGTAACCGGCAAAGCCACCACATTGTTGCGCAAACGCGGTGGCAAACGCATGGCATCCTTTTGGGTTGTAACGGGAATAACGCCGCGGGACTTAGATATTTTTGCTAATGATTTTATATCGTTAGCGGTAAATTCGTGATGATCTGGAAAGATCTGCGTAGCAACTACCTCGGCTCCGGTTTCCCTGAGCGTCTGAAAAAATTTTTCCGGGCGACCAATGCCGGCAAAGGCAAAAACCCGCTGGCCACTCAAGCCTGCCGCAATGGCGGCGTCCGGCACGAGTGCTCCAAAAAAGCTGCGCAATTCAGTGCGTAACATGGCCAAAAAGCGGTCATTGTCGGCCACGTCTTTTCCGATGAAAATAACCGCATCCACATGCTCAACTTGCGTTTTTAACGGCGCACGCAGCGGCCCCGCCGGAAAACAAAAGCCGTTGCCAAAACCCGCCTGCGCGTCAACTACGGCAAGGCAAAACGTTTTA
>JAYTYD010000123.1:0-1366 GCA_043742625.1 Methylovirgula sp.
ATCATGCCGGTTTGCATGCCCCTCTCAACCATACGGGCTTCCATAAAGTCAAACAAGGCGTCGTAAACGGGGCGTAAATAGGGGTCTACCTTCTCTTTCATGTCGCCGGGGAGAAACCCGAGGCGTTCTCCGGCCTCAACTGCGGGTCGGGAAATAATAAGACGCTCTACCGCGCCTTGTTCCAGCAGCGCAACGGCGTGGCCGACGGCCAGCCAGGTTTTGCCGGTGCCGGCAGGACCCTCGGCGAAAACCAATTCATATTTCTTCAAAGCGCGTAAATAAATGTCTTGCGCGGCATTTCGTGCTTTTACTGGTCCGCGCTTCCGGGTGCCGATTTGGTCAAAAACCACGCGTCCCGCTTCTGCGGTTTTGGGGAATAATTGGCCCTGAAGCGCGCCTTCCGCAATGGCACCATTCACATCTCCCATGGAAATAGGGCGACCGTTACGTGCTTGGGTGTAGAGCGCAACCAGAACCCGCCGCGCATGAGCACACGCGTCGCTGGGCCCTTTCAAGCTGATTTGATTGCCATTTGCGCGGGCAACGATGGCCAGTTTGCGTTCAATTTGTGCCAGATTCTGATCATATTGACCAAACACTTCCGACGCGACGCGATTATCTTCAAAAGACAAAGAGATTTCAACAGGAGCGCTGGAAGCGCTTTTGAGTTCAGTCACGTTCGAGACGTCGGATGTTTTCAAGATTGGCTCTCCTTCAGTTGACCTTCCAATGATGTACCGCTTGACGCAACAATTTCAACACTGCGCACCTGGCCCAATAACCCAACCGGCCCTTCAATGTGCACGCCGTGGAGATAGGGTGACTTGCCGCCGATTTGCCCGGCTTTGCGGCCCGGCTTTTCAAACAAAACCTCAAGGGTTTGCCCTACAGCCGCGTGGTAAAATGCCTGACGCTGGTTTTCGACCAATTTTTGTAGGACGCCAAGTCGCTCAGCCATGATGTAAGACGGAATTTGATCGGCTAGAGCTGCCGCGGGTGTGCCCGGGCGCGAGGAGTATTTAAATGAATAAGCCGCCGAAAATTGCACTTGTTTGATCAAATCAAGCGTCGCGACAAAGTCTTCGTCACGTTCACCGGGAAATCCGACAATAAAGTCCGAGGTCAGCGCGACATCTGGACAGCTTTCGCGAAGCGCCCCGATGATATCGAGGTAACGCGCACGGGAGTGATCGCGGTTCATCGCGGTCAATATACGATCAGAACCCGACTGCACCGGCAAGTGCAGAGAGGGCATCAGCATCGGCAAATCACGGTGCGCTTTGATAAGCCCGTCAGTCATGTCGCGCGGATGGCTGGTTGAATAGCGAATACGCTTAATGCCTTCAATTTTGGAAATTTCCTCGGC
>JAYTYD010000124.1:0-3322 GCA_043742625.1 Methylovirgula sp.
CGGTTTTGTGCAATGGGGTTGCCGCCAACGGAAGCTTTCAAAAACCAGTTAGCGGCTGCGGTTTCATCCTTTTGCACGCCGATGCCGTTAAACAGCATAACACCAATTTCAACCATGGAATTAACGTGTTTTTCCTGCGCGGCTTTCAGCAACAGCGCTGCCGCTTCAGCGGGGTTTTTTTCGACGCCCTGCCCCTCGCGCAACAACAGGCCAAGCGAGTAAAGCGCATCCAGATCGCCCAAATCCGCTGCTTTGCGGAACAGCTGTGCGGCGGTGACAAAATCCTTGGTGAGTCCGTCGCCCTCGATTGCCAACACGCCAAGATTGTAGAATGCGCCGGGATGATTTTGTGTAGCGGCTTGCTCAAGCAAGGCTTTTGCGCCGGCCTTGTCTTTGTCGGTGCCTTTGCCTTCCAATTTTTGCAAGGCAAGGGCGAACTGGGCATTTTTGTCGCCGCGCTTTGCCGCCAACGCAAACCAGCGGAAGGCTTCCGGTTCATTGCGCCTGAGGCCAAGACCCTCAAGATAAAGCTCGCCAATGAGCACCATGGCCGGAGCATCGTTGGAATCCGCTTCGATGCGCTTGGTTGCCTCCTGAAATGCAGCAAGATATTTGCCCATTTGATAGGCACCAAAAGCCAAATCGGGTTTCGAGGCCGGATCAGTGACGGGCGCGTCAACCGCTGGCGCGACATTTGTCGGCTGCACCGCGGGAGCGGCGGCAGGTGTTGCTGTGGCAGGTGTTGCTGTGGCAGGGGGCTGCAAAACGGGAGCAGCCGGTTGCGGCTGCGCTTTAGGCACAGGTTCCTTTTTTGACGGCTCGGTCGCCGACGCTGCCGGACTCGCACTCGGTGCGGCGAAGCATAACAAAAATAGAGTTCGGCACAAAAACAGACTTCGGCTTGTCATCAAGTCCTGCCTCACTCAACCGGTGTGGAGTCGCGAATGTTTTGCGCAATTTCTTTGAGTTTGACCGCAGAGTCTTCCAGCGTCCAAAGCCAATCTCCCACCGCAATAAAGTCCGCGCCCGCTGCGGTCAGCGGCCCGATATCTTCTTCGCGCGGGGCATAGCCGATGCAGGGCACATTGAAAATCTCTGCCCACCAGTTCACACGTTCAATTGTCTTGCTGATGTTTTGCACAAAGCCGTCTTTGCTCGGCTCGCCGAACATGAGAAAATCAACGTCCTGCTCACCGGCGGTCATGCACTCGTCTTTGGTTTTGAGGTTATAGGCTCCGACGATGCTTTTTGGGCGAAGGGTTTCCACTGCCGCGCGCAGCGTATCACCCGCGCCACTGATCTGAACACCATCGGCCCCGACACGCGCCACCAGCTGCGCATCATTATCCACCATCAAAGCCGCACCGGCACCTTGAACAACCGGGGCGAGCTCGTTGACAATTTTCTTAATGTCGCCGCCTTCGGCGGCACGCACCAGCACGCAAGCCACTTTGGTGGCAGAAAGCGCCAGCACCAGCTTGGGCGCGAAGAGCGCCGCTTCAACCAATTTCGGGGTGTAAAGATAAAGATGAATTCTACGCATAAGAGCCGCCCTGCCGGTGCTGTCACATCCAATAAAAAGGGCGGCAAAAGGGCCACCCTTACCAAAAGACGCGGATACCTAAATTTATGCCTTTTCCGCTGCCATGCTCCATTGGCCCAGCGCGGCCAGACGGTTCATTTTGGCGCGGTGATTAAAAGCTGCCTGCGCCGCTTTAACATTGGCCGGATTGCCGCTCCAAGCTTTTTGCGCCGCCGCTTGCAAGGCGCGACCATAGGAGAAACTCACCTTCCACGGTAAAGACTTGGCATTTATGGCGTTCAAATTTGCTGTTGCTTCCACGTCGGCCTGCCCGCCGGACAAGAACATGATGCCAGGCACCGCCACCGGAACACAATTGCTAAACAGGCGAATGGTTTGTTCTGCCACTTGTTCCGGGCTGGCCTGATGCGCGTGCTTTTTGCCTGGGATCGCCATATTCGGCTTAAGGATGGTACCCTCTAGAAACACCCGGGCATGATAAAGCTCTGCGTATACCGTTTTGAGCACATGTTCTGTCACGTCGTAACAGCGCTCAATGGAATGGTCGCCATCCATCAGTACTTCCGGCTCAATCATCGGGACAATACCAGCCTGCTGACAAAGAGCGGCATATCGGGCCAAGAGCTGGGCGTTGGCGTGAATATTGGCGCTGGTCGGGATGCCGCTGCCGATATCAATAACCGCCCGCCACTTGGCAAAGCGCGCACCCAGTTTAAAATAATCCGCTAAACGGCCTTCTAAACCGTCGAGGCCAGAGGTGACAACCTCGCCGGGGAAGCCGGCCATGGCAACCGGAGAGGTATCAACTTTAATTCCGGGAATGGCGCCGGCCGCTTCAATCAATTTTACCAGCGGCGTACCGTCGGCAGCCTTTTGGCGGATGGTTTCGTCGAACAGGATAACGCCGGAAATGTCCCGCTGCATTGGCTCCGAGGCGCGGAACATAAACTCGCGGTAGTCGCGGCGGTTAGTCTCGGTATTTTCGACATTAACCGCATCAAAACGCTTCTTGATGGAGCTCGTGCCCTCATCTGCCGCCAGCAGGCCCTTGCCGTTTGCAACCATAGCATGCGCGGTTTTTACCAACAAATCCTTATTCATCAACTTCTCCTCCTCCGGACTATTTACAACTTTTATTAATTGCTTTTAACAGCAAACTTTTAATATTGCACTGCTGTTGTGGAGCTGCTTCGGGCTGAAAGTTCTGAACGGATTTTGGTTAGGAAACCCGGATTGGAATCTTGCTTTGCGAAGGCGATCACTTGCTTTGCGAAGGCGATCACTTGCGGCGCAAAGCCTCAACGCCCGGCAACACTTTGCCTTCCAACCACTCTAAAAACGCTCCGCCCGCTGTGGAAATATAGGTGAAGTTTTCTGCCGCCCCGGCCTGATTAAGCGCGGAAACCGTATCACCGCCACCCGCAACAGAAAGCAACTTGCCTTGTTTGGTCAACCGGGCTGCGGCCTGCGCAATGGCATTGGTGCCATGGTCAAACGGGGTCAGCTCAAACGCGCCAAACGGGCCGTTCCACACTAGGGTTTTGATGGATTTGAGCTTTTCCACCAGCAAGCTCTCGGATTTTGGCCCGATATCCAGCATCATTTCATCGGCAGCAACGTGATCCACATCAACATGGCGGCTTGGCGCGTTGGCCTTGAACTCCTTAGCCACGGTTGCGTCCACCGGCAGGATGATTTCGCATTTGGCGGCTTTCGCCGCGTTTAAAATGTTGAGTGCGGTATCGGCGAGGTCTTTTTCGCAGAGCGATTTGCCGACAT
>JAYTYD010000125.1:0-5587 GCA_043742625.1 Methylovirgula sp.
GTCCGGGCTCCACGGAGAAATGGTGCCGGATAACGTCCGGCGAGGGTGACCTTAGGGAAAGTGCCACAGAGAACAAACCGCCACGCTTGGCCCGGCCCCCGAAACGTCGCAATACGTTTTGGACAAGGCTTGGCTCAAGAGGGGTAAGGGTGAAAAGGTGCGGTAAGAGCGCACCGCGCGAGCAGCAATGTAAGCGGCACGGTAAACCCCACCAGGAGCAAAATCGAATAGGGACGACAGGGCGCTTGCGTCCAGGCCTGCTTCGGGTTGTCGTCCGGGTAGATTGCTTGAGGCGGATAGCAATATCCTTCCCAGAGGAATGGTCGCCGCGTATGGGGAAACCCATGCCTTACAGAACCCGGCTTATAGACCGGCTGGAGTCTAAATTCAGATTGGAGTTTTCCACTTCCTATCTTCCACTTCCTGAATTCCATTTGGAGTTTGCCACTTGGAATTTTCCACTTGGAATTTCTGCCGGTGCTTCGTATGCGTAAGGCATGATCGAAACTTCCAAATACGCATCTCATTTCATGCGGCTCCCTTGCGATGAACAAACCGCAGAAGCCCTTTCCAACATTCTACTGGAACAGCTCGATCCGAATGAGACCGCTGTTTCCGCCTTTGAGGTCGAGCCGAATGCCGCAGCGTGGGTTTCAAAAGACTGGCGGCTGGAAGTCTATTTTCAAGATCCGCCGGATGAGGTGAATTTGCGGGCGCTGGTGGCGCTCTCTGTTGGTGCCGAAATCGCCGGAAAGCTGGAATTCGGCTTGTTGGCGCAAACCGACTGGGTGGCAGCTTCGCTTGAAGGCTTGGTTCCGGTTCGAGTTGGTCGTTTCGTTGTGCACGGCGCGCATGATCGGGCTGCTGTGCGCAGCCATGAGATCGGTCTGGAAATTCCTGCTGCTCTTGCGTTCGGCACCGGCCATCATGGCACCACACGCGGCTGCCTCACGGTTTTAGCGCAGGTGCTGAAACGCCGCCGGCCTGTTGCAGTGCTTGACGTTGGCACCGGCACCGGCGTTTTGGCACTGGCAGCCGCAAAGGCGCTCAAAAGCTTCGTTGCCTCGGGAGATATTGATCCTGTTTCTGTACAGGCCACTAAAGGCAATGCGCGCCTGAACGGTGCCGCGCCCTGGCTCAAGCCGGTGACGGCGGTTGGCGTGCGCCACCCTGCGTTTTATGCAAAATACTACGATTTGATTTTAGCCAACATTTTGGCCAAGCCGTTGCGCCTGCTGGCGCCGTCCATTTGCGCGCGGGCGTCGTCTGGCGCAGAATTGATCCTGTCCGGCTTGCTCGCCACAGATGTGGCAGGCGTGCTCAGCGCCTATCGGGCGCAAGGCTTCTCGTTGAAGCGCAAGATCATGATCGACGGCTGGGCCACCCTGCTTTTGGCGCGGGGTGGGCGCGGTTAAGGAGCGATGGCTGTTTAAATGCCCTCTACTCTGCTGCTTCCACCCGCGCCGGCTTGCCTGACCGCTCCGCCTTCAACAATTCCGCCACCAAAAACGCCACTTCAATGGCCTGCTCGGCGTTTAGGCGCGGATCGCAATAGGTATGGTAGCGATCGTGAAGGTCCATATCTGTGATAGCACGCGCTCCCCCGGTGCACTCCGTCACATTCTTGCCGGTCATTTCCAGATGAATGCCACCCGCATAGGTGCCTTCAGCCTGATGGATTTGGAAAAACGTACGAATTTCACCCATAATCCGGTCGAATGGTCGGGTTTTATAACCTGAGACTGCCTTGATCGTATTGCCATGCATCGGGTCACATGACCAAACCACCTTGCGGCCTTCGCGCTTCACAGCACGCACCAGCGTGGGCAAATGATCGCCCACTTTATCCGAGCCAAAGCGTGCAATTAACGTGAGGCGGCCTGCCTCATTTTCAGGATTGAGGATATCAATCAGCTTGAGCAAGCCGTCAGCGGTCATCGAGGGGCCGCATTTAAGGCCGATCGGGTTTTTGATGCCGCGCATATATTCGACATGGGCATGGTCGATTTGGCGGGTGCGGTCGCCAATCCACAGCATATGGCCGGAGGTGGCATAATGGTCACCTGTGGTTGAATCGACGCGGGTGAGCGCCTGTTCATAGCCAAGCAAAAGCGCTTCATGGGACGTATAAAAATCAGTCTGCCGCAGCTCAGGATGCGCCTCTGCATCCAAGCCAATCGCCTTCATGAAGCCGAGTGTTTCGGTGATACGGTCGGCCAGCGCCTGATAACGCGCCGCATTTGGGCTGTCTGCCAAAAATCCAAGCATCCAGCGGTGAGCATTTTCCAGATTTGCATAGCCACCGGTGGCGAAGGCGCGGATGAGGTTCAGCGTCGCCGCAGACTGGCGATAGGCATTGAGCTGCCTTTGCGGGTCGGGAATACGCGACGCCGCATTGAACTCAATGTCGTTGACAATGTCACCGCGATAGCTGGGAAGTTCAATCCCGCCGATGGTTTCGGTGCCGGTAGAGCGTGGCTTGGCAAATTGTCCCGCCACACGACCAAGCTTAACGATAGGCGAAGCCGCACCAAAGGTCATGACGACAGCCATTTGCAAAAACACCCGGAAAAAATCGCGGATATTGTCAGCTGAATGCTCCGCAAAAGCCTCGGCGCAATCGCCGCCCTGCAGCAAAAATGCGTCTCCGGCGGCAACCTTCGCCAACTGCTTTTTCAGCTTGCGTGCTTCACCGGCAAACACCAGCGGCGGAAACCCGGCAAGCTGGCGTTCAACATCATTGAGAGCTGCCGCGTCTGGATAAAACGGCATCTGCTCAACGGGTTTTTCCCGCCAAGAGTCAGAGGCCCATTTTCCGCCACGCATCTCAACCATTGTCATATCTCCTGCCGCGCAGCTTATCCCGCGCAAAAAGACGTCTATATACGCTTTTGGCGACGTGAGACAAGAAATTAGCGCACGCCGGGGTGGCTCACGCGGTTAATATTGCCGCCATGCCAGTTTAGAGTGGTATCCACGCAAATTTTTTGCTCTGGTTTTATCGCATGTTTGGTTCCAAGATAGGCCTCATCGCAGCCGGATTCGTAAAAATTGCGCCAGTTTTCCGCCCTCATCGCCATACTTTCCTCGGTTTTTGTGCTCATCATCGGTAACGGCCTGATGAACACGCTGGTGTCATACCGCGCCAAGGTTGATCATTTTCCTGACATTGCTATCGGACTAATCGGCTCGCTGTATTTTGTTGGCATGCTTGCGGGCACGGTGGCCGCACCTTTCATCATTCGACGCGCCGGCTATATCCGCGCTTTTGCGGCACTCACCACGATCTCCGTCATCGCCGCGCTGGCGTTTCCAGTGGCGCTAAACCCTTATGTTTGGATGGTGCTGCGGGCACTGATCGGATTCTGTTTCGCCGGGCTTTACGCGGTGATCGAAGTGTGGGTGAACGCATCAGCCGAGCCGGGGCGTCGCGGCCATACTTATGCGCTGTATCAACTGGTGACCTTCGCGGGCAGCACCTTGGGGCAGCAAGTGTTCAGCTTTGGGGATGCGCAGAACTACCAAATGTTCTCGGCAGGGGCGGTATTTTTCGCGCTGGCGATTTTACCGATGGCCTTCACCACATCCGATCCACCATCCGCGCCCCATAGCGCAAAATTCCGGCTGTTTTGGCTCATGAAGCAATCGCCGATTGGTGCGGCGGCGGCGCTGAGTGTGGGTTGTTGCAACGGCACATTCTGGTCTTTAGCAGCGGTTTATGGCATCGGGATCGGACTTTCAGCTCAGAATATCGGCCTTTTTACCACATTTGTTGTGCTGGGATCGGCCATCGCGGTTTGGCCTTTTGGCCGGCTGTCAGATAGGCTCGGGCGCCGCATGGTCTTGCTAGGGCTTGTTTTGGCCTCGATGGCGATGGAAATCACTATGGTCTTGCTGCAGCAGCCGACAATTACGCTGCTATGCGGTGTGGGATTTTTCCTCGGTGGCTTCATGTTCTCACAATATTCGCAAGCCATAACCCACACGACCGACCGCGTCGGGCCGGATCATTCTTTGCAGGTGTCGGCAGGCTTGCTGGCACTGTATTGCATCGGCGCGATACTGGGGCCGGTTACCGCATCCAGCCTGATGCTGCATTTCGGCCCGCAAATGATGTTTGCGCAGGCTGCTGCAGTTCATGTGGCGCTGGCGCTGTTCATCGCCTACCGGATCCGTGAAAAATCCGCACCCGCCGCAACATTACAGTCTAAAGAGCCGTCGCTGGCTCAGTGATTCTTTTAACCTGCCGCGAAACCGCCCGCATGGTGACCAGCTCTTCGGCGGCGGTGGGGTGCACCGCCATTGTGGCGTCAAAGTCGGCCTTGGTTGCACCCATTTTGACCGCAATGCCCAGAAGCTGCGCCATCTCCCCAGCTTCGTGCCCAAGAATATGCACGCCTAAAACCTTGTCGGAAGCGACATCAACAATGATCTTCATCATTGTGCGCTCTTTATTACCGGAAAGAGTCGCTTTCATGGGCTTAAAATTGCTCTCGAAAATATTCAGCAGTGGAAACTGCGCCGCAGCTTGCGCCTCGGTTAAGCCGACGCTGCCGATTTCGGGCGTTGTAAAAACCGCGCTTGCCACGTCGGCATGATCCACCCGCACGTCTTTGCCGCCAAAAACAGTGTCGGCAAAGGCATGTCCCTCCCGAATGGCGACCGGCGTCAGGTTTATCCGGTTGGTAACATCGCCAACAGCATAGATGCCCGCAACATTGGTACGCGAATATCCGTCGACCATTACCGCGCCGCTTGCATCCATATGAACGCCGACGCTCTCCAGCCCAAGGCCGGAGGTTAGCGGTTTACGGCCGGTAGCCACCATGATTTGGTCGGAATTCAGCGTTGCACCGTCAGAAAGTTTTATCGCCAAACCACTGCCGGTTTTGGAAATGGTGGTGGGCAAAACCCCGAACATCATCTTAACTCCGGCATGAATCAATTCCTCGCGCAAGCCAGTGCGCATATTCTCATCAAATCCGCGTAAGATATTATCACCGCGCAGCATCAGGCTCACCTCGGCGCCCAACCGGGCGAACAGCGAAGCAAATTCCACCGCAATATAGCCGGCACCGACAATGGCGAGCCGTTTTGGGAAAATCTTGAGGTCAAAGATTTCGTTTGAACTTAGCGCATGCTCAATACCCGCCACATTCTGCATCAACACCGGCGCGCCACCAGTGGCAATCAAAATGGTTTTGGCGGAAATGCTTTTGCCGGATGCCAATTGCACCAAATTTGCGCCGGTGATACGGGCGCGCTCTTCATAAATCGTCACACCTGCTTTGGTGAGATTGGCGCGGTAAATTTCAGAAAGGCGCGAGATTTCCGCCTCTTTTTTGGCAGTCAAAGTGCCCCAATCAAACTTTGCATTTCCGATCGTCCAGCCATAACCTGCCGCATCGGTAAAATCATCAGCAAAACGGCTGGCGTAGACATAGAGCTTCTTGGGAACACAGCCGCGGATTACGCAGGTGCCGCCGATGCGAAACTCTTCCGCAATAGCTACGCGGGCGCCATAGCCGACCGCGATGCGGGCTGCACGGGTGCCGCCGGAACCGGCGCCGATGCAAAACAGATCAAC
>JAYTYD010000126.1:0-2641 GCA_043742625.1 Methylovirgula sp.
CCACCGCCTCATCACTTATGTGCCGGATTTGCTCTTTTCAACCGAACTTAACTTCATGCCGGAGCTGTACGGCCCGGCCTTTCGCCGTTTTGAATGTGCCTCAGCGCTTGGGCAGCTTGAAGCCGTGCGCACCGGAGGCGGTATTGGCATTTTACATGATTACACAGCCAGTAACGATGCAAATCTTATCAAGCTCCTGCCGCAGCACAGCTTTTCCCGCGCCTATTGGATTGTTACCCATGCCGACTCGCATGATCTGCTGCGCATTCGCACCATCGTTGACTTTATCGGTGAAGAGGTGAAGGCAGTGCGCGCAAAGTTCTAGCCCGCTATGTCCATCACAACCTTGCACGCCGTGCCAGCGTTGAGCGCATAAAATCCGTGCTCAAAATCGCTAAATCCGATGCGGTGGGTTATCACCGGCGTTATATCCAGTCCGGATTGTAGCATCGCCAGCATTTTATACCAGGTTTCATACATTTCGCGGCCGTAAATGCCCTTGAGGGTCAAACTCTTGAAAATGACTTCATTCCAGTTGATCGAAGCCTGATCCGTCAAAATACCAAGCAGTGCAATCTTGCCGCCGTGATTCATTGTTGAAATCATCGAGCGGAGCGCGCTTGGGTTGCCGGACATTTCGAGGCCGACATCGAAGCCCTCTTTCATTCCAAGTTCAGTCATTACCATTTTGAGATCTTCTTTATCCGCGCGCACGGCACGCGTTGCGCCCATCTTTACGGCCAGCGACAAGCGGTAGTCATTAACATCAGTAATAACGATGGTCCGTGCGCCAACAAAGCGGGCAATTGCCACAGCCATCAAGCCAATCGGCCCCGCGCCGGTGATGAGAACATCTTCGCCGATCAAATCAAAAGACAAGGCTGTGTGCACGGCATTGCCAAGCGGATCAAGAATGGAGGCCACGTCGTCCGATATGCTGTCGGGAATTGGATAAGCGTTGCCGGAAGGCAGGCAGAGATATTCACCAAACGCGCCTGGCCGGTTTACGCCGACTCCAAGCGTGTTTCGACACAAGTGGCCCCGCCCTGCCCGACAGTTTCGGCAATGGCCGCACACGATATGCCCTTCGCCGGAAACGCGATCACCAATTTTGAAATTCTTCACCTCTGAGCCAAGATCCTCGATGGTGCCGACATATTCGTGACCGACGACCATGGGCACCGTTATAGTGTCCTGCGCCCACTTATCCCAATTGAAGATATGCAAGTCCGTGCCGCATATCGCGACTTTGCGAATTTTTATCAGTACGTCATTAGGCCCGAAGGCGGGCTTAGGAGAATCCTGCAACCATAAGCCACGCTCGGACTTGGCTTTAACCAACGATTTCATGATGAGTCTTTCAAGCGATAATGTTAAGTTTGCGACCTGCTTTTGCAAACGCCGCCAAAGCGAAGGCAATGTCAGCATCGTCAAGCGCTGCATTCATCTGAGTACGGATGCGCGCCTTGCCATGAGGCACCACCGGAAATGAAAATGCGGTGACATAAAGCCCCTCTTCCGCCAATACGGAGGCCAGCGCGCTGGCCTTGACCGCGTCTCCCAGCATCACAGGTGCTATGGGGTGCTCACCCGGCACAAGACTATAACCGAGCGCTTCCATCCCAGTACGAAATTTGCGCGCATTTTCACGCAGATTGCGGCGCAAATCTCCGCTTTCCAGCAGCATATCAAGCACCTCAATGGTGGCGGCAACAATGGCGGGAGCTAAAGCATTGGAAAACAAGTATGGACGCGCCCGCTGACGTAACAAATCGATGATCGGCTTCGGCCCGGCCACATAACCGCCTGAAGCTCCGCCCATGGCCTTGCCAAAAGTACCGGTAAGTAATTGCACACGGCCTTCCACGCCCAAATGTTCCGGCGTTCCGGCGCCCCGCTCGCCCATGAAACCAATTGCATGGCTGTCATCGACCAGAACCATAGCGTCGTATTTTTCGGCCAAATCGCAAATGGCGGGGAGGTTGGCAATAATGCCGTCCATAGAAAAAACCCCATCTGTTACAACAAGGCGGTAGCGGGCACTTTGAGCAGCAATCAATTGAGCTTCCAGTTCGGCCATGTCGTTATTGGCGTAACGAAAGCGCTGCGCCTTACAAAGCCGGATGCCATCGATAATTGAAGCATGATTTAGGGCGTCGGAAATTACGGCGTCCTCTGCTCCTAACAGGACTTCGAAGACGCCGCCGTTGGCATCAAAACACGATGAAAACAGAATTGCATCTTCCATTTTCAAATAAGCCGCCAGCTTCTTTTCCAAGGTCAGATGCAAATCCTGCGTGCCACAAATGAACCGAACTGAAGCCATGCCAAATCCGTGGCTGTCAAGAGCCGCTTTGGCGGCTGCAATCAGGCGAGGATGATTCGCCAATCCGAGATAATTATTGGCACAAAGATTTAAAAGCTGCCTCTGTTCACCCCCGGTGACGATGGTTACGTGCGCCGTTTGTGCAGAAATAATACTACGCTCATGTTTTGTTAAGCCGCGTGCGTCAATTTCTAGCAAACTTGACTGTGCGCTGTTAATTAATCCGCGGGACATTGAGTGCTTTCGAGTGAGATTGTACATAAATGTGTGTAGGCTAAGCCGGTCGAATAATCCAATTTTGAAATAGCCGCGTAA
>JAYTYD010000127.1:0-2865 GCA_043742625.1 Methylovirgula sp.
TCGGCCAGCAGGGCGCTCACCTGCGCGGCGCCGGTCGCAACTTTAATGCCGACGGCAAGAATCTCATCGCCTTTCAAAAGACCGGTCTTGGCGGCGGCGGAATTTGGCTCGACAGCGTCAATCCTGGTGCCTGACTTTTCGAGTATAATGCCAAAATTCGGCGTTTGGATTTTAACCGTGCGGGTGGGCTTGGCGGTTTGCTCCTCAGCGGCCATGCCGAGCTTCAGAGCCACGTTTTGACCGGTTCCGTTGCGCAACACAGCAAGCTCAACCACATCGCCGGGGGCGAGCGGCTCGATGATTTTTGCCAAATCACGCGTATCCGTTACCGGTGCGTTTTCTGCCCGCAAAATAACGTCGCCCGGGCGTAAGCCGGAGAGCTCGGCGGCGGATTGCGGCACGACCGATTCGATGAGCAATCCGCCGCTGGCAAGTTCCGGAATGGCATCTTTCATCGACGTTGAGTCACGCAGTTGCAAGCCAAGCGCGGTGCGGGGAATTTTGCCTTGTAACAGGCGCGCCGTAATGGTTTGCACAAGGGAGGCCGGAACCGCCAGCGAAACGCCGACATTGCGGCGCGCGCCATCGGCAATGGCGACATTCATGCCAACCACTTCGCCATTTTTATCGACCAGCGGCCCGCCGGAGCTGCCGGGATTGAGCGCGGCATCATGTTGAATAAAGCCAAAGGGCGTGGTGGCGCCATAGGGTCGATCCAGCGCTGAAACAATCCCGGCGGTAAGGGATTGCTGATATCCCAGCGGGCTGCCGACAGCGGCCACCGGTTCGCCAAGTTCCAGTGCAGACTCACGCATATGCGCCGGAATGATTTTATCAGACGTGCTGACCTTGAGCAGAGCAATGTCGCTTAAGGGATCGGAGGCGATCAGCTTTGCCGTGGCGCGGCTGTGGTCCGGCATCAACACTGTAACAGCGCTGGTGGCTGTCAGCACATGAGCTGCAGTGGCGAGAGTGCCATCAGCAGATATGAAGAACGCCGCAGCATCGGTTTTCTGCCCTTGAGCATTGGTGACTTCCAGAGCGGCGGTAAAATTTCGGGTGATTTGGGCCGCATGGACAAATCCGCTGTTTTGATTGCAGGTTTCAGCTTTGGACTCCGGCACCTCGCCTGCCATAAGCAGCAGCAGGAATGTTGCGGCGTCGCGCACTTTAGAATGCGATCTCATAGTCATTTCAGGATTCGATTTCGTAATTATCTTGGGCATCCGTTGCACCTTTTGTTTTTGTGATGCGAAGGATGCCCGAGTTTAATCCGATCCGGAGTGACAAGTGCCGTAATTGAGACGGCGTTAAGTAAAGCGGCGCTCTATTACGGCAATTGTCATCTTGCCCGATGAGATTATGTTCTAGATTAAGACCTCAACACTTAATCAGGAGCATGATGATGTCGCTAAAAGCGTTATTCTATTTGACAGCGGTTTTAATGGTGCCGGGCACGGCTGCCCCGGCACAAGACCAAGCAATGGCTTTGAAAAGGCCGCCTGAGTCTCAACTACGGCTTTTGCAGCTTTCGCATGACCTTGCGCAATACGGCCGGGCTAACAAGGATGCGGTGGCTCTGATTACGGCAGCGCAAATGCAGCGCGCAGTGGCCCAAAAAGACGTGATCCGATCCGGAGACGAACTTATGGCTGAAAAGCCAACGGGCGGCGACGCTGTGCAAAATTTAGCGCAGGAAGCCATCGCGCTGGCCCAACAGGACCCTTTCATTGTGGCGCTGGCGCAAGATCTTTTGGCGTCTAAAGCCAAAGGACATGTTAAAGGCGTTGCGGTGAGCCGGGGGGTGGTTCCGGCCGGCAAAACCGACGTTTTCAAGGGTCAAAAATTTGAGAGCGGCAAATATGCCGAAGCCTATGTCGAGGCGCAGGGTGCCGGAGAAATCCGGCTCGCGATATATGACGCGCAGGGCAATTTAGTCTGCAAAGACTCCAACCCGGCAGATACGTCCTATTGCGGTTGGTGGCCGAAGGACACTCAGGACTTTACTTTGAGCCTTGAAAACCGCAGCGAGACTGCAGTTGCGTATAAAGTGAGTACAAATTGAAGCACTATGCAGTAAAAATGACAATGCCTGTCATGACGGCAAATGTAATTCTCGGGTAATTGCCTGCCACAGAGCTTCGTGTATGAATAGGCCAGCCGATTGGTTCGGCAACAGGAATTTTTCCCCGCATTGTCGGGTTTGGTTTTACAAGGAGAGGGTGATGAACGTGAACACTTATATGAAGACATTGACCGCGATTGCGACTGTTTCGACCGCGCTTTATTGCCTACCGGCATTTGCAGGAGATCCGCCAGCAGACCCGACAAAAGTCGACAATGTTGACAAGAAAGCCAAGCGCCCCGAGGGCACACAGGCCGTGAAGCAACTTGAACTGTCGTTACAACTGGCCCAATACGGCCGAGCCAACAAGGACCCGTTGGCGTTGATTACCGCAGCCAAAATGCGCCAAGGCGTTAGCTTTAAGGTGGAAGACCGTAAGCCAAATGAAGGCGATTCCGGCGCGGCAGCGGCTGGCGACGGTGCAATGTCGATTGATGCCTTGCTGAAAGACGCCAAGGACATTTCCAGCAATGACAAAACCATTTTGGCGATGGCGGATGACGTGAAGGCCTCGGCTGCAAAGGGTCGCGTTGGCGGCGGCATCATTAGCCTTGGCACCATCACCGGCGACACTGTGCATACCCGCTCGATCACTTTTGCCGGTGGACGGTTTGCTGAAATTGCGGCAGCAGGCACCGACAACAACGACGTGGTTTTGGAAATCTACGACCAAGGCGGCCATTTGATCTGCCGCGATTCGGATCCGGCTTATTGCCCGTTCACACCAGCTTGGACCGGCC
>JAYTYD010000128.1:0-2432 GCA_043742625.1 Methylovirgula sp.
ACCGTAATCGGGGTGAGCGTTTTCTTCATGTCCCGGGGCAATATGCGAGAAAAAATCCGTCTCTTGCGCGGAAGCGGCTGGATCTGCGTTGGCTTCGTCAAAAAAACGCGGCGCAAAAGGGTCATCTTGTTGCGAGAGCAATTCGGGAGCCTGTTCCGTGTGGCGCGGGGCAGAAAATCCGATCGTAGGCTCTTTATGTTCCGGGACCACATTGGCCCCCCTGCGCGAAAATGTATCAATTGCAGCAGATGAGACGGGTGGAAACGCTGCATTGTTGCGATTTTGCGATTGAACTGCGGGTGCGGCGGGTGGTGCGGCAAAAATTCCTTTAAACGGGTCTGCCTTGCCGACGATGCGCGACAGTTCCGCCAATGGATCCTCATTGCCGCGCTCAACCGGCGCGCTGGCAAACAGACCCCGCTCGAAATCGTCAAGATCAACCACTGGACGGTGGACTTTTAAACTTTCACTCATCGACGACACACTTTCCGGGCGCCGGGGATTTGCTATCGCATTTCCGTTGGCGCGCTCACACCGAGTACTTTGAGGCCGGACATCAGCACTTGGGTAAATAGTTTCACCAAAGCCAACCTAGCTTGCGACAATTCTCTGTTATCTTGATTAATAAAGCGTAATTGCGGCTTTTCATCGCCGCGATTCCAATGTGCATGAAATGCCGAGGCCAATTCGTGCATGTAGAAAGCCAGCCGATGTGGCTCATGCGCTGCCGCTGCAGACTGAATCTGCCTCGGATATTGCGCAATCAGGCGCACCAGCCCCAACTCCCCGGCATCGTTAAGCAAAGTGAGATCGGCTTGTGCCAAAGCCGAACTGGAAAGGTTCATATCCGGAAATGTCGTCAGCACCCTCCGCATTACCGAGTGGGCGCGCGCGTGCGCATATTGAACATAAAATACGGCATTTTCCTTGGACTGATCGATGACTTTTGCCAGATCAAAGTCCAAAGTTGCATCGTTTTTACGAAACAGCATCATGAACCGCACGGCATCTACGCCGACTTCATCGACCACCTCACGCAGGGTAACAAAATCACCCGAGCGTTTTGACATTTTTACCGGCTCACCATTGCGCATCAGGCGCACCAATTGGCATAGCTTGACATCGAGTTGAGCTGCGCCATCCGAGAGAGCCTGCACAGCGGCTGTCATCCTCTTAACGTAGCCGCCGTGGTCGGCCCCCCAAACGTCGATCATCGACGTAAAGCCGCGGTCAAATTTGGTTTTATGGTAGGCAATATCAGACGCAAAATACGTGTATCCGCCGTCGCTTTTCAACAAAGGCCGGTCGATATCATCACCAAATCGTGTTGAGCGGAACAGGGTTTGTTCTCTGTCTTCCCAATCATCAGGAACTTGTCCCTTTGGCGGCGGCAAGCTACCCTCGTAAACCAAACGCTTGTCCCGCAGGTCTGCAATCGCGGCCTGAACAGCGTCTTGGTTGCCGTTTCTTATGGTAAGCGACCGCTCGGAAAAAAATACGTCGTGTTTGATGTTAAGCGCCGCAAGATCATGACGGATCATGTCCATCATCGCATCAATGGCGCGCGGGCGTACCAGCTGCACAATTTCCGTTTCAGATTTTTCTAAGAGAGATTTTCCGAATTCATCGGCAAGCGCCGCGCCGACAGGCACCAGATAGTCTCCTGGATAGAGCCCCTCCGGAATGGCAATTGTTTCGCCTAAAGCCTCCCGGTAACGCAAAAATGCTGAACGCGCCAACACATCCACCTGCGCGCCAGCGTCGTTGATATAATACTCACGCGTGACGTCATATCCGGCAAACTCAAGTAGACTGGCCAGCGCATCCCCAAACACGGCCCCCCGCCCGTGACCCACGTGCATAGGACCTGTTGGATTGGCAGAAACATACTCAACGTTGGTTTTGATATGGTTTTTTGCGGCCCGGCCAAAATGTTTCGTATCGCTCAAAGCAATTTTCATTACATCATTAAAAACAACGGCTTGTAGCTTAATGTTAATGAACCCCGGCCCCGCAATGTCCACAGACTCAATACCGGATACCGCACGCAGGTTTGCAGCTATCGCTTCTGCAAACAAGCGCGGATTGACAAAATAAGCTTTCGCCTCTTTGGCGTAAACCATGGCCGCGTTGGTGGCCAAGTCCCCATGCGTAGCATCGCGCGGCGGTTCGACAACAAACCGCTCAAGATCAAGTTTTACAGGTAAGCGGCCATCCGCAGCCAAAGCTTTTAAAATGGCGGAAATTTCGTCTTGATAATGCGCAAAAATATTCATTGAGGTTCCTTTGCCAAGTGCCCGATGTCAGGGCCTTGGTTTTCCGCCTCTGCGCTAACCCAAATCGTATGAAAGGTCAAAATGCCTTTGGTAATCTTGCAAGGCAAACCGATCTGTCATTCCGGCAATATAATCTGCCACAGAGTGTGCACGCGC
>JAYTYD010000129.1:0-1430 GCA_043742625.1 Methylovirgula sp.
GCTTGATCATGGCCGACACTGCCCAGCAAATCCTAGATAAAGCGGACGCAGCCGCCAAGGCCGCACAACTTGCCGCCGATCAGGCTCATAATCTCGTCAACCAGCTTGGCGATGTGGCGGGCGCGGTGGGGCATGCCGCTTCGGGCGGCGCGATTGACCCCTTCGTGTTTCGCCTCGCTATTTTTGCTCTTGCTATTTTCGTCGGTTATTATGTGGTTTGGTCGGTGACCCCGGCTTTACATACGCCACTTATGTCCGTCACCAACGCCATTTCATCGGTGATTGTGGTGGGCGCGCTGCTGTCAGTTTCAGTGAGCATGGGCGGGATGAGCGACGAAGGCTCCGGCTGGGCGCGCCTCTTCGGATTCATCGCGCTCGTCTTAGCTTCGGTAAACATCTTCGGCGGCTTCATGGTTACCGAGCGGATGTTGGCAATGTATAAAAAGAAAGCTTGAGCGCATGTCAGCCAATTTCGCCGCCGTACTCTATCTCGTTTCAGGTATCCTGTTCATCATGTCCTTGCGGGGGCTTTCCAGCCCCGCCACATCACGTCAGGGAAATCTCTACGGTATGGTCGGAATGGGCCTTGCCGTGCTCACCACGCTGCTGCTGTCCCCCCCCTCCGGACTTATGAGCTGGCTGATGGTTATAGCCGGAATAGGCCTGGGTGGTGGCTTTGGAGCCTGGCGGGCCAAAACGGTGAAAATGACCGATATGCCGCAGCTGGTTGCGTCATTTCACGCGTTGGTCGGACTTTCGGCCGTATTTGTAGCCGCGGGTGCGCTCTATGCGCCGCAGGCTTTTGGGATTGTTGAAAAAGGCCATATTCACGGTGCCAGCCTCATTGAAATGGCGCTGGGGCTCGCAATTGGCGCCATAACTTTCACCGGTTCCATTATCGCTTTTCTTAAGCTGGACGGGCGTATGTCCGGTAAGCCGATCATGTTGCCAAACCGTCATATTATTAACGCCGGGCTTGCTGCGGGCCTGATAGCGCTGATGGCGATATTCTTTGCCACAGAGAGCCATTTCGTTTTTTGGATCATCGCCCTCGCCGCTTTCGCATTGGGCGTGCTGATCATCGTGCCCATCGGCGGTGCCGATATGCCTGTGGTTGTGTCTATGCTCAATTCCTATTCCGGTTGGGCCGCGGCGGGCATCGGCTTCACGCTTGGTAACCTGGCGTTGATTATCACTGGTGCTCTTGTTGGATCTTCTGGCGCGATTCTGTCTTACATCATGTGTAAGGGTATGAACCGCAGCTTTATTTCAGTGATTTTGGGTGGGTTTGGCGGCGACTCAGGCCCGGCGGGCGTCGCCGGTGCAGTAGAATCCCGCCCGGTTAAACAAGGCTCTGCGGAAGACGCAGCCTACATCATGAAAAATGCGGAAAAGGTTATTATAGTGCCGGGATACGGCATGGCTGTGGC
>JAYTYD010000130.1:0-2758 GCA_043742625.1 Methylovirgula sp.
AAAAAAAAGTCACCGGGAAAAAATACGTACAGGGAAAGCACGCTTGGTTCATTTGTCTTCATCGCAGCTCAGAAAGCTGCCCATGCCGGATTTGGCCTATTCGCCTACAGTTGCCCGCGAGACAGCGCCGCTCTATGAAAAAGTTCGCCGCGTCATGCCGGAAATTGAGTGGGCAATTCACGCGCCCTATATCCGCGCCATCAATGAGTTGAAAAAACAGCGCAACGCCGTGATTTTGGCGCATAATTACCAAACGCCGGAAATTTACCACGGCGTGGCCGATGTGGTGGGCGATAGCCTCTATTTGGCCAAGCAGGCGGCGCTTGTAGATGCCGATATTATTATTCAAGGCGGCGTCCACTTTATGGCAGAAACCTCGAAGTTGCTCAGTCCGCATAAAACCGTGCTCATACCGGACTCGCGCGCCGGATGTTCGTTGGCTGAATCGATCACCGGCGCTGATGTTCGCGCCCTGCGGGCCAAGCACCCCGGCGTCCCGGTTGTGGCCTATGTCAACACTTCCGCTGACGTGAAGGCGGAGGTGGATATTTGTTGCACCTCGTCCAATGCGGTTTCCGTGGTGGAAAGCCTAGGTGTGCCGGAAGTGATCTTTTTGCCCGACCGCTATCTGGCCGCCAACATCGCCACGCAGACCAAAGTGAGAATCATTGCATGGCACGGCGCCTGCGAGGTGCATGAGCGCTTTACGGCGGGTGAAATCCGCGAATATCGCGATGCGCATCCTGGCATCGAGATCATCGGCCATCCCGAATGTCCGCCTGAAGTCATCGCAGAATGCGACTTTTCCGGATCCACCGCGGGCATGATTAATTATGTGAAAACCAAACGCCCGAAGCAGGTGTTGATGGTGACGGAATGTTCGATGTCGGACAATGTCTCGGCCGAGACGCCGGATGTTGACTTCATCCGGCCCTGCAACTTTTGCCCGCACATGCGCCGTATCACTCTGCCCGCTATTCTCAATTCTCTGCTCAATTTGACTGAGGAAGTCACGATTGAGGCGGGTCTGGCTGAGCGGGCGCGCCGCTCTGTGCAGCGCATGGTCGACTTGCGTTGAGCCCAGCCGCAGCCAAGGGCCACGCGCCTATTTTGATTATCGGCGGCGGTCTTGCAGGGTTGTTTTGCGCGCTCAAGCTTGCGCCCCGTCCGGTGACCATTCTCTCCGCCGCGCCCATCGGGATGGGCGCAAGCTCTGTTTGGGCGCAGGGCGGCATAGCGGCGGCTTTGTCGGATGGCGATACACCCGAAAAGCACACCTATGACACGCTTATCGCCGGGGCCGGAACTTCCGACGAAACCATGGTGCTCGAGATGGCGCGTGAGGCGCGGGCCCGCATTTATGATTTGCTCAGCTATGAGGTTCCGTTTGACCGCGATTTGGAGGGACAACTCTTGCAGTCGCGCGAGGCGGCGCACTCCGAACGGCGGATTGTCCGTGTCAAAGGCGACACTGCCGGTAAAGCCATCATGGAAGCGCTGGCGATTGCGGTCACAAAAAACCCGTCTATTGCGGTGGTGTCCGGCGTGACCGCGCAGGAACTCATTCTGGACAATGGCCGCGTCACCGGCGTTATCATTGAAAAGAGCAACGGCGCACTGATGAGCTTTGCCGCCAGCGCCGTGGTATTAGCAACAGGCGGCGTCGGGCACTTGTTTCAAGTGACGACAAATCCGGTTGAGGCGCGGGCGCTGGGCATAGCGCTGGCCGCCAAGGCCGGGGCGGTGATTTCGGACGCCGAATTTGTGCAGTTTCACCCCACCGCGATCAACATCGGGCGCGACCCTGCCCCGCTGGCTACAGAGGCGTTGCGGGGCGATGGTGCTCTTTTGCTGAATGGCGCAGGTGAGCGCTTTATGGTGCCTCTTCACCCTGATGCCGAACTGGCACCACGCGATATTGTGGCGCGGGCTGTGTTTGCCGAAATTGCCGCCGGGCGCGGTGCGTTTTTGGACGCGCGTGCTGCCATCGGCGAGGAGTTCAAAGACAAATTCCCCACCGTTTATGCCATCTGCCTGAGCGCCGGTATTGACCCGGCGAAGGAACTCATCCCGATTACGCCGGCCGAACATTACCACATGGGCGGGGTTTTTACTGATGCGCGCGGGCGCACATCGCTTGCGGGGTTATGGGCTGCTGGCGAGGTGGCCTGCACCGGTGTGCATGGTGCCAACCGTTTGGCATCAAACTCGCTATTGGAAGCGGTGGTGTTTGCGGCGCGCATTGCCGAGGATGTCGGCGCATTGGTGCTGCCGGTTCCGGCTTTGGAAAAGCAGATCAAACCCTCTAATATCATTAAAGACGAGCGCAGTCTGGAGGCAGAGTTGCGCGGCGCTATGGCGCTGCATGTGGGTGTGGTGCGAAATGCCCAAGGCATGAAAGCAGCGTTGAAAATTATAGCAAAAGTGGCGAAGCGGGCAGACAGCCTGACCTTGCGCAATATGGCAACTTCCGCATTTATGATCACGGCGGCGGCATTGCACCGGCGCGAAAGCCGCGGCGGACATTTTCGCAGCGATTTCCCGCTGCCAAACCCTGCCCTTGCCAAGCGCTCGCACTTTACGTTGGCGCAAGCGCGCAAATTAACCGGCGAGGCTTCATGACCGCTTTTCTCAACCCGTTTTTGATTGATGAGGCGGTGCGCGCCGCGCTTATTGAAGACCTTGGCCGGGCTGGAGATATCACTACATTGGCGACCATTCCGGCCTCCGCCACTGCCACAGCCGCGATTGTTTCGCG
>JAYTYD010000131.1:0-4834 GCA_043742625.1 Methylovirgula sp.
CCTGTTACTATGTTGCAAACACCGTCAGGCAATCCCGCCTCTGTTAACAAAGCGGCGATCATAAGCGCAGTCACCGGCGTGGTTTCGGCTGGTTTGCAAACCACAGTGCACCCTGCCGCTAACGCGGGAGCAATGCCGCGCACCATCGTTGATGTCGGATAATTCCAAGGAATGATATGCGCTGTAACGCCAACCGGTTCGGCCAGAGTAAACGACATGTAATCCAGCCCGAGGGGGATGGAACTGCCCTGCAATTTATCCGCAAGTCCGCCATAATATTCAAACATGCGCGCAGAAGCCAGAACGTCCCCTTGTGCTTCATTCAAGGTTTTGCCTGAGTCTAGAGTGTCAGCCACCGCGAGGCGTGCAATGTCGCGTCGCAGCAGTGCACCGGCGCGACACAGAATTGCGCTGCGCTCAGCGGGCTTAGTGGCGCGCCAAACGCCCATGAGAGCCTTATGGGAAGATTGAACTGCCCGGTCGACATCGCTGGCGCTGGCGAGATCGAAGCTCGCGAACGCAAGTCCAGTACCAGGATCAAACGTCTCCATGCGGTCTCCGGACGAAGCCTTAACTGAATCGCCATCAATGTAGAGATGCTGAGGCAGTCCTTTGAGGGTGCCGGATCTAAGAACATCCTGGGCTAAAAGCGTGACCACATCGCTCATGTAATATCTCCGGGTTAAACCGCGCTCAGCACGAAACATGAATTTCAGGCAGCGATCGTTAAATTTTGTTGAAACGTTGTGCCAGCAGGCGTTAGCAATGAAACGAATGATTTTTGCGCGTCGTCATCAGTTTTTTATAGCTTCACTTCAAAACACATCGCCTCGCATAGTGCAGCAAGAGTGTCAGAAAGCCAGTCCGTTACATGTTTCATCCCAAAGCCGGGCCTGACCCATTGATTGTCGGCATATTGCTGGTGCCGCGTTTCACTATGATGGCGCTCTTCAGCATTATCGAACCGATGCGAATTGCCAACCGGTTGGCTGGAAAAACACTTTTTCAATGGCACGCTTATTCGTTGGACGGTGCGCCGGTTGCGGCATCAAACGGTATGTCAATTATGGCAGAATGCGCGCTCGAAGCGGTGGACTATGTGCCCACCCTCATCATCTGCGCTGGATTTGAACCGCAAAGTGTGGAAACGCGTCCGCTTTTCAGCCAACTGCGCCGCCTGACACGCAAGGGCACTTCGCTGGGCGCGGTCGATCTTGGAACCCATATCCTTGCTGCTGCCGAATTGCTCGACCCCGGCAAGGTGACCATGCACTGGGAAGCCGTTCCGGCGTTCCGGGAAGACTTTCCAAACATCGAGGTTTCAGACGAATTATTTGAAATTCATGGCAAGACATTTACTTGCGCTGGCGGTACGGCCGCGATTGATATGATTTTGCACCTTATCACGCAGCGCCACAGCCACAAACTGGCGGCCGATGTGTCAGAACAGCTCATCCATGACCGCATTCGCGCGCCCAACAATCAGCAACGGATGCAGGTTCCTGCTCGGCTCGGTTTCGCCAATCCGCGCCTTGAAAAAGTGGTCAAAGCAATGGAAGCACACTTGGAAGATCCATTGGCCACTCTGGAGCTTGTGCAAATATCGGGTGTATCGGGGAGGCAGCTTGAGCGCTTGTTCCAGAAATATTTGTCAGAAACGCCGACAAATCACTATTTAAAGTTGCGCCTGCTGCGCGCGCGACATTTATTGCGCCAAACCAGCATGAGCGTCATGGAGATTGGAATCGCAACCGGATTCGGTTCGGCATCGAGCCTTTCCCGCGCCTATCGTAGCTTATTTGGGCGTTCCCCGCGGCAAGATCGCAGCGAAATTTCGGCGCACCCTCGCGCGGTAATCCACAGTGAGGCTTGATGGTACGGGTGTGAGTGCGACCCTGCGCGGAGAGGCGCAGGTCTTGGCGGAGAGGCGCAGGTCTTGGCGGAGAGGCTCAGGTCTTGGCGCGGAGAGGCGCAGGTCTTGGCGCGGAGAGGCGCAGGTCTTGATCGCCGCGTTTATTGACGGCGCGAGGTGCCTTGCTGCAGTCGTTTGGCAGATTTCGGACGATATTGTTCCCTTAAAAAAGCATGACTTAAAGTCATCGTGCGGCGCATGCGTCGTTTGGAATACTTGAAAGGTCGCTTTGAGCACATTTGATGTTTTTTAAAACAAGTCTAAATTAAGGCAGGCGCGCTCAAGGTTTTTACAGCCTCAAAGCAACCTAGAATCAGTTTGACAGATAGACCTTTTTGCGACGACCATGCGAACAGTCTGCCGGGCTGGTTTAAATTGCGCTGGAATTTGGGAAACACTGCTCCTATTTTTGATGCGATAATCAGGCACCAGCATACGTTCGATGAAGTAGGGGAGAAAATCATGAGCCAGCTAGATTATTTAAAAGTCCAACACGTGATGGGCAAGATGAGCCGTCGTGAATTCATGGGCCGTGCCGCTGCGCTGGGTGCTTCCAGTGCGATGATCTCGACAATGATCTCTGAAACACAGGCTGCTGAAACGCCTAAAAAAGGCGGAACGCTTCGCCTCGGTCTCGGTGGCGGCAGCACGACAGACAGCCTCGAGCTAGGGTCCTACAACGACTCTGTCATGATCGACGCGAGCCATTCAATCTGCAACGGTTTGGTTGAATGGGGCCAAGACGGCAAGCCAATTCCGGACCTTGCCGAAACATTGGAGCCGAAGAACGGCGCGGCGACTTGGGTATTGAAGCTGCGCAAGGGCGTAAAGTTCCATAACGGCAAAGAGTTCGACGCAGACGATGCTATCTACTCGCTCAATTTGCATCGCGGGGAAGGGTCAAAGTCCGGCGGCGCTTCTCAGCTGAAGCCAATTAAGGACATTAAAAAGGTCAACGCCAACGAAATCGAAATCACACTCGATTCCGGCGATGTCGATTTCCCTTATGCGCTGACCGATTATCACATCCTGATGGTACCAGACGGCTTCAAAGACTGGACCACTCTGATTGGCACCGGCGCATATGCGCTGACCAAATTTGAGCCTGGCGTTCGCATTTCGATGAAGCGCAACCCCGATTATTACAAGCCGAACCGCGGCCATGTCGATGCTGTCGAAATCACAGTTATCAATGATGCCAGCGCGCGCCTTAACGCGCTGATTTCGGGTCAGGTTGATGCGATTAATCGTACAGATCCAAAATCCGTGTCGAAGCTGCAAGCCAATGCGAAATTCGCCATTGTACGGGCAACGTCGGGCTACTTCGTGGATATGGCGGCAACAACCGACAAGGCGCCTTTCAACAATCCGGACCTGATTCTGGCCCTCAAGCACGCAATGAACCGCGAACAAATGTTGAAAACCCTGTTTGCCGGATATGGTGCCATCGGCAACGATCATCCAATTTCTCAGACAGATCCCTATTTCAACAAGGATCTGCCGCAGCTTAAACATGACCCTGACCTTGCCAAGTTCCATTTCAAAAAAGCAGGCATGGCAGACGCAAAAATCATTCTGCAAGCCTCAGACGCTGCTTTCAACGGTGCCGTCGACATGGCCAGCTTGCTTCAGTCCGACTGCGACAAGGCCGGCTTCAAGATGGAAGTCAAGAAAGAGCCGGCTGACGGTTGGTGGGCCAATGTTTGGCTTAAGGCTCCGTTCGTGACATCTTATTGGGGTGGTCGCGCTGCCGCAACTCAGATGCTTGCGGTTGCATATCAGCGTGGTGCGGCTTGGAACGAGAGCCACTGGTCGAATGATAAGTTCGAAAAGCTGCTGGTAGATGCGCGCTCCGAGGCCAATGATGAAAAGCGCAAGACCTACATCTGGGAGATGCAGGCATTGCTGCGTGACAGCAGCGGCGCACTCATTCCGGCTTTCCGTGATTGGCTTGATGCGCATAATGACAAAGTCGGTGGCATGGCGCCCCATGGAGGTTTTGACATGGGCAATGGACTCGTAGCTGAAAAAGTCTGGATGAAGGGCTGATTCATTGCTTAAATTGATCGTCCAACGGCTCGGTCTCGGTGTTTTAACGCTGTTCGCGGCGGCAGTTCTTATTTTTATCGGAACTGAAATTCTCCCCGGTGACCTGGCTTCGGCGATCCTGCAAAACAGCGCAACGCCTGAATCTCTCAAGGCGTTGCGCCTCGAACTTGGCCTTGATCGGCCTGCAACTGTCCGATTTTTTGAGTGGCTCTTCTCGGCGCTGCATGGTGATTTTGGCGTGTCGCTAGCCAACAAGCAGCCTGTGCTTGCCGAAATCATTCCAAGGCTGAAAAACACCGCATTTCTCGCCGGATATGCGGCAGTTGTCGCAGTGCCCGCTGCCGTTGCCATCGGACTCTATGCCGCCATCCGGCAGGGCAAAATCTTCGACCGCGCGGCCAATCTCATTACTTTGATGACGATATCCGTGCCGGAATATTTCCTGGCCTATGTGCTGGTGAAATTTCTTGCTGTCGATAACACCATCTTTCCGTCACTTGCCAATGTCACGCCGGACACCACTTTTACAGGTCGCCTGATATTGCTTTTTCTTCCCATGGTCACGCTCGTCTTGGTGGTTGTCGCCCATATGATGCGCATGACCCGCGCGTCCGTCTTATCGATCATGGCCAGCCCTTACATCGAAATGGCGTTTTTGAAGGGATTGCCCAAATGGCGTGTTGTTGTGCAGCACGCGTTCCCAAATGCACTCGCGCCAATCATATCGGTTATCGCGTTAAACCTAGCTTATCTCATCGTGGGCGTGGTGGTGGTCGAGGCGGTATTTGTTTATCCGGGCTTAGGACAATTGATGGTGGATGCCGTATCCAAACACGACGTGCCGGTTGTGCAAGCTTGCGGTCTCATTTTTGC
>JAYTYD010000132.1:0-19865 GCA_043742625.1 Methylovirgula sp.
GCGCCGCCACCAAGATTGGTCGCAACCGAACCAAGGCCGGTGTTCAACTGGCCACCATTTACCGCATCAAGCGAACCGGCTTTGGTCGAACCCGCCGCAACCCCGGTCAAAGCCACCTGCGTGGTTCCAGCCGGGAGATTGGGATTGGACGCCAGATCAACCGCCGCAGTCGGATTGCCGGCCTTATCCGCCGTATACCGAACCCCGAGCTTTCCAGCTGCGTTTAAAGTATTCACCACCTTCGCCACTGCGAAGAGTTCCGAGCCGTTAATGGCATCTGTTGAGGTCGCGGTAATACGCCCCGCCGCAACATTAGTTAGCGTTCGTTCGGTGCCGCTCGAGCCGATGCTTACAGTGCTGCTTGGTGCCGTTCCTGCAAAACCTGCAATGCTGGTATTTCCCACCGTCGCGCTGGACGTACCCAGTGCGGCAGCCGTGACGCTGCCCGCGCCAAGTGCCACATCATTAGCGAATACGGCAAGCGCATTTGAACCTATGGCGATTCCTGTTGCCGATTTTGCGGTTGCCGTATCACCCAGTGCGATCGCGCCAACCGCTCCTGCGCTGGATCCGTTGCCCAACGCTACAGACCCTTGACCGGACGCTGTATTGGCGCTCCCGAGCGCTACGGCGCCTTGCCCTGTAGCCGAATTGGTATCACCCATCGCCACGGCACCCTGACCATTGGCAATGTTTGGATCACCAATAGCCACCGCGCCGTTTCCACTGGCGGTATTTCCAACGCCTACCGACACTGCACGGCCACCCTTGGCTGTTGCATTCAAGCCGATAGCGATTGCGCCTGCCGTGGACGCGCTGGCGGCTTGACCAATAGCGACACTCGAAACACCTGCCGCCTGAGAGCTGGCACCCATCGCCACTGCCCCGCTGGCAGAGGAGGTCGCCCCGTCGCCAAGCGCCACGCCGCTTCCAGCTGTTGCGTTGGCACCATTGCCAATGGCCACATCGTTGATGACAGCTGTGGCAAGGCCGGACTGCCCTGCAGTTGCATTCTTGCCTTCAGCCACCGACCCCGTCGCCATAGGCTTTTGCCAGTGGCCCGATGGCTGTTGAGTCGGCACCCGCGGCAGTTGAGTCTGCCAGCACCGAGTTTACGTTGAAATATTTGCTCTTGGCTCCACCAACTGCCAGCGCGGCAAGCGCCGAACCAACACTGCTGTAATTTGCTCCGGCTATCGCATAAGTCGGATTCGTTACTGCGCCCGTGACTGGATTATAACTTGCACCGCCGCCAAGGTCGGTCGCGACCGACGCCAATCCGGTATTGAGCTGACCGCCATTCACCGCATCGCTCGACCCCGCCGCTGTGGAACCAGCCGCGACATTATGCAGTGCAATAGCGCCCGGTGCCTTACCTACCAACGTCATGTCTTGCGAGGCAACCAAACCGTTCGGCGTGGTTGGAGCCCCGGAGCTTGAATATTGAACTGGTGCACCGCTTTGCAGCGCATGCAAGGCCGCGTTTACGTTGTTGTAGCTGGCGCCCGCCACCGAGAAGCTCGGGGCTGTCACAGTTCCATTAGCCGCAACTGCGGCACCGCCGCCCAAGGCCGTTGCCAGACCGCTGCCCTGTTTTTGAGACGCGGTATCAAGCGCGCCAAGCGCTGCGCCGACTGTCGTTTGGGCACCGCCGGCAACTGCGGAACCAAATCCAGTCACCCCTTTGCCTGCTGTATAAATTGCGCCATCGCCCAAGGTACTGGCCGCTGTTGTGCCCAATGTATTGGTTGCCGAGGCCACAGAGAACAATTGCGAGCCATTAACCGCATCCGTTGAGGTGGCAGTCAAATTAGCGGCGGCAACATTGGTAATGCGCCGCTCGTTGCCGACTAAACCAATACTGACAACCGAGGTGGGAGCGACCGCGGCTGCCGTGCCGCCCGTGAGGTCGAAGGGACCCGTGTTCACAATCGCCGCCGTTTTCGACCCGAACCCGAGTGCAACGTCACCTATATTGGCAATTGCAGTCGCCCCTTGGCCGATGGCGACGGTACTCGTGATGGCAGCTGTGCCAGAGACGGCACCGGGACCGATGGCAACAGAATTTGCGCCAACTGCCGCTGAATCCGCCAACGCCGAATTGGCGTGGAAATATTTTATGCCGCCGCCATTGATGCTCGAATTGATCGCCGTCAGCGCCGAGCCGACATTATTATAGGCAGTGCCGCCGATGGTGAAGCTTGGTGCAGTCACCGCGCCCGTGCTTGCCGTGTAGGTCGAGCCGCCGCCAAGCCCAGCCGCAACAGCCGTGCCAACCGTATTGACATTGGTTTGAACGCTGAACAGCTGCGACCCGTTGATCGCATCGGTCGAGGTTGCGCTCACCAACCCGGCAGCGACAAACTGCATCTGCCGGGTGGCAGACGCAGAACCCACGGCAACCGTTGAGGCCACTCCGGTATTGGCATTGTTGGCGATCCCAAGCGCCGCATTTCCCGCCACCGAATTTACCGCTGCGCTCACAGAATTCGCGCCCAGAGCCACATCATTGGCATTTGTGGCGACGGATTTCGAGCCGAGCGCCACGCCATTTGCCAGCTTCGCCGCTGCCGTATCACCCAAAGCCACGCCGCCCGCGCCGCCGGTGGTCGAAGTGTTGCCGATGGCAACCGACCCTTGGCCAAACGCAATGTCCGCGTTACCAATCGCCACCGCGCCATTGGCAGCAGCGCCAGCCGCCGTGCCGTCCGCCGTGGCAATGGAATTGAAGCCGCCCGCGAAAGCGCCGGTACCGTTAGCCACCGATGGATCACCAATCGCCACCGCACCTGCGCCCTTGGCGATATTGCCCGCGCCAATGGCCGTAGCTGACCCTGTACCGGCTACACCTGTAGCCGTGGAACCCTTGCCGATGGCCACGTCGCCTGCGTTTGTCGCAACCGATTGCCCTGCGATGGCGATGGAATCCATGCCCAGCGCGTGTGCGCCAGCTGCCGCATTGCCGCCGATGGCTGTTGCGCCTGCGGCCGAGGCGTTGGTGGCGAGTGCCACCGTCACTCCGTCACCGCCGGAGCCGATGGCGACCGTTTGGTCTGCCGTCACATTGCGGCCTGCAAGCGCACCCACAGCGATGTTGCGGTTGCCCGTGACGTTCCAGGCGACGTCCTTGCCGATGCCGATGTTTTGCGTGCCTACCACGGTCCGGCCTGCGCCCGCGCCGAGGTAGGCGTTCTGGTCGCCGGTTATGGTATTGCCGGTGTGAAAACCAATCGCCGTGTTGTTCACGCCAGTTACGTTCTGCCCGGTGCCTTCACCGAAGGCTGAATCACCTGATCCTTTGAGGTTCGCGCCGGACAAGCCGCCGACAGTGGTGTTGTTGAAGTTGCCGGAGTCTGAACCTGCTCCGGCGCTTGACCCAATCGCAATGTCATAGATGCCGACCGTCGACGTGTTCACGCTGCCGATTGCCACCGCGCCAAAACCGGCTGCGGTCGTCTGCGGACCGACTGCGACTGCATCCGTCCCTGTCGCAACACTATCGGGGTTCGTCGAATTGGCGCGGAAATATTTAATGCCGGTGCCGCTGTTAAGGTTATTCGCCAGGTTGAGCACGTCGGCGGACAATCCGCCGACCGCTGCACCCAACGTTGTAACTGTGTTAGGCGCACCCACAGTCCCGCCAACACCTATATTCGCCACCGAATAACTTGGTGCAGTCCAAACGCCGGTTGCCGCGTTGTAGGCAGCCCCGCCGCCTATGGTGGTGGCGACATTGGTACCAAGTGCATTCACGTTGGCGTTGAGACCGGTGGCTGTCGCAAACAGCTGCGAGCCGTTGATCGCATTGGTCGAGGTGGCGGAGACTTCACCGTCCGCCACACCTTGAATCTGGCGGTTGCCAATCGCCACAACACCATTGGTTGGCGCTTGATTGACCGCAAAGGTCTTGCCCGCGACAATTGCATTGGCGGTGGTATAATTCGTTGTGGCTGTGGTTGCCGTGGCAGATGAACCTGAACCCAAAGCCACGCTGTTGGCCAGCGTCACGCTCGTGTTGGAACCAAGGCCCACACCGCCCGCGATTTGTGCGACAGAATTATCGCCGATGGCGATAGCACCAAGCCCGCCGGTTACACCCGCTTTGGCCTTATTGCCCAAGGCGACAGAGCCCTGTGCCGCCGCGATGGAAGCATTGCCCTGCGCAATCGCGCCACTGGCGGCAGCGCCGGCCGCCGTTCCGTCCGCCGTGGCGATGGAGTTAAAGCCAAGTGCAATGGCACCCGTGCCGTTAGCAACCGATGGATCACCGATAGCCACAGCGCCCGCGCCGGTGGCGATGTTGCCAGCGCCGATGGAAACAGCTGAACCTGTGCCCGCAACGCCGGTTGCCGTGGAACCCTTGCCGATGGCGATGTCGTTGGCGATATTGGCAACCGACTGCCCGCCAATGGCAACCGCGTCCGCGCCTGACGCTTTTGCGCCCGCTGTCGCATTTCCGCCGATCGCCGTGGCACCGATACCGGAGGCCGTTGTTGCAGTCGCCGCCGTGCCGGTTCCGCCACCGCCGATAGCGGTTGCTTGTGCGGCAGTTGCTTGTGCAAGTCGACCCTCGGACATGGCACCGATGCCATTGCTGGTTGCCTGCGGGCCGATAGCTATTGAATCGCTTCCGGTCGCCGTGCCGATATCCGTAAGAGCGGTGGTGATATGCACAAAAGGTAGCGCTCCGGCTGCGACTCCGCCGACGGCCGCAGAGAGCTGTTCAACCGTTACCGCGTCGTGCGCGGCTGAGCCGTCTGCGACGTTGGTAATCTGACGGCTATGCGCGGCGTCGTAGCCAACGCTGACCGAACCGACGAAGGTGTTTGCAGCATTATTGTAAGCAACGGTGCTTTTGCCGGAACCATAGGTTCCGTTCGAGTTGGTGTTCGCAGTGCCAATTGAATTCGAGCCGAGCGCAACGCTTTCCGCAACGCCGGTTGTGGCATTTGATCCCAATGCCACAGCCTTGTAGCCCGTGGAAAAAGATGAGTTGCCTATTGAAATGCCGCCGTAGTCGCTTGCATGTGCGACATAACCTTGAGCGATACTCGCTTGGCCGTCCGCGAGTGACGACTGGCCAATGGCAATCGCGCGGCCGGTAAGGGTTTCGCCTTTTGATGAGGTGGCACCCGTAGCAGTAGCGGACCAGCCGATGGCGACGTCGGCAAAATAAGCGGCGCTCTGCCCTGAAACGCCTGCGACCGAACTGGTGCCGAGCGCAACATCACGCGTGTTATGGGTAATTGCTCCGTAACCAAGCGCGGTCGAATAGTCGCCGGTGGCGGTGGCTCCAAAGCCAACGCCCGTTGCGTCAAGACCCGCCGTGATCGAGCCATAACCGATTGCCGTGGCGTTCAACCCGGTGGCACCGGCATTATAACCTGCCGCGAACGAAGCGTTGCCACCCGTATGGGAAAGGTAACCAACAGCGGTTGACAGGCCGCCGCTGGCGACTGCGCTGTCACCAATTGCGCTGTCGCCAGTGTTTTTGGCCTGTGCCAGCGTGCCAATGGCGATGGCATTGTCAGCCACCGTGGTTCCGGCCACGCCTGCGTTGCCGATACCGATGGTGGCAGTGGCTCCAAGGGCAACGCTCTGAACACCGCTCACATTATTGTTAAGTCCGATTGAGACGTTTGAGGAGCCGTTAACCTGGTTGTTCTGGCCAATACCGACGCTGGACGACCCACTCTGCATCTTGTTGAGATAGCCGGTGAGCGTGTTATTACTACCGCCTTGGTTGGTGTTCTGATAACCTATAATGGCATTGCCCGAGCCACCGGTGCTCTTGTTTTGGTAACCGATGAGGCTGGTGCCGTCGCCGCTGGCTGAGGTATTTTGGTAGCCGAGCGCAACCGCGCCGACGCCTGCTGTTGAGTTCTGGTCACCAATGCCGACCGAGCCGTTTCCCACCGTCACGCTGGCTGCGCCCAGCGCAACAGAGCCAGTGCCGGAGGCTGACGTTTTTACCGCGACGTCCGGCCCGCCGATGGCAACCGCGCCAATGCCGGCCGCCGTGACGTTATCACCTATGGCGACGGAGCTCAGACCCTGGGATTTGGCGGTAAAGCCGCCGGCAAAAGAATTACCACCGCTGGCAACTGAGAGATAGCCGATGCTCGTGTCCGCAGTGCCGGAAGCGGTGCTGGTGTTACCGATTGATGTCGTATTTGCCCCGGTTGCGAGGGCAGTGTTGCCAAAAGCGCTGGTATTGGCAGCCGTCGCGCGTGACGCGGTGCCGTCTGCGGTTGCGCCCGCGCCGGTGGCGAGTGCCGTATCACCGATGGCCACGTCGCCCGCAGCACCTGTTCTGGAAGTGTTCCCAAGCGCGACCGAGCCTTGGCCAAACGCAATGTCCGCGTTACCAATCGCCACCGCGCCATTGGCAGCAGCGCCAGCCGCCGTGCCATCCGCCATAGCGATGGAATTGAAGCCGAGCGCCGTGGCACCTGTACCGTTGGCAACCGATGGATCACCTATAGCGACAGCGCCAGCGCCCTTGGCGATATTGCCTGCGCCGATGGACGTAGCGGAGCCTGTGCCTGCTACACCTGTAGCCGTGGAACCCTTGCCGATGGCGATGTCATTAGCGAGATTGGCAACCGACTGCCCGCCAATGGCGATGGAATCCGCGCCTGAAGCTTTTGCTCCAGCTGTCGCATTGCCGCCAATCGCCGTTGCACCGACAGCGGAAGCCGTCGTTGCCGTTGCGGCAGTGCCGGTGCCGCCAGAGCCAATGGCCAGCGCATCAGCGGCGGTCGCCTGCGCGAAGAAGCCTATGGCGCCGGAGGTTGCACCCGAGGCGGCAGCGCTTGTGCCGATGGCATAAGAATTATTGCTTGATACGCTGGCCGACTGGCCTATCATCAACTGACTTGCGTGGACGCGCAGTTGCGTGCCCGTGACATTTGCATCGCCAATGGCGATCCCCATGGAGCCCGCCACGTCATTGCTGCCTCGGAAATATTGGTGCGTTGTTATGCCGTTACCACCGCCAGCCAAGACCAAATCTTCGCCAGATCCAAGATTGTCCGCGTTTGCGACGATCACCAAGCCGCCGCTGCTTGTCGGATGCCATTCCGTCGCTCCCGAAACGACGTTAACAGTGCCAGTATTATAGTTTCCGTTCGTTTGTGAGCTGGCATATTGCGCCATTGCGCCCGTGGGCGCGAGCACACCCAGCGCCATCAACACTGCCGCCACACTGGCTCCGCCGCCAAGCTTGCCGATACGGCTCTTCTTGCCCTTCATCAGCTGTTTGCAGGCCAGCCGCATGATTGCCATCAGGCGGCTGCGTTGCCCCCAACCGGCAACCGCATCTCCAGACACGGCGGTAACGCTCTGGTCAGCACGCGAAAAACCGCTTGAGGATTTTGTGTTGGAAGACTTGCAGTTCGAAGACTTGCAGTTCGAAGACTTGCAGATCGAAGACTTGCAGTTCATTGAATTTTCCCCGGAAAAAATTAAAATGGATTTTGCGGCGCTGGCGTTTGCACTGGAATTGAAGACTCTGCCCTGCATATTCGCCCCGATATTCTTGTTCGCGCTTTGCTCAAGCCGGCGTGGTCTTCAGCTGTGGTTTTTTGAGAAGCCAGCAACCCCGTAAAAACAAACGTCTGAGTTGATCGACTCATATTTATTCTACTATAAGTTGTAGTACAGTTATGATGCAATCGTTAAGAGACATTTAATGTTCTCAGGCCTTACAACTTAAACGTGTTTTTCACAGATTTTTATCCGGCGTATATAGCCATGCGCTTGAACCGCTGTTTACCCCCAGCCAAAAAGTGCTTTTGCCGAGGGATGGTCGCGCATTTTGCTAAGGGAAGTTCATGCCACCAATAATCCGGCATGTGCCATATCGCGCAATCCGGAAGTCACATGTGCCGCCGCCTCTGCAGCCAAATCGTCGCCGTCGCTTAAGTTAATGCCATTGCGCTGCAAGGAAAGCTGTCCGTCGGCAATGGCCTTCAAAACCAGCTCAACCAACTCATCAAAACTCTTGGTTCCATCCAAATGCGGCATCAAGATTTGCGCAACCAAGCCCAGTTGAACGCCCTCATGCGATGCATTGACTACTTGCAAGCCATGTTGAGCATCAATGCGGCTCAGGTTAGAACCCATAGGAGCCTGGCTTACCTCCGGCAAACAGTGCAGCGGCTCTGTCGACAGCATAATCATCCCGCTTTGCAGCATTTTTATGAGCGCGCCTTTGACAAAATCCTGCTCTTGTTCCGTTGAACAATGTTGCAACACGTCAGGCAGCTGGACGGATGCCGGAAGCTTGTTGATCAGCATATCCAAGGCCTGCGCCAAGCAGCCTTGATTTGTACTGATGGTTCTTCCGGCAGGGTCGGCATACAGCGCGATACCATCTGCTCTTTGCTGGCGTTTCAACTCGCGGTTGGCAATCAGATGCGCTCCCTCGAGCCGTTCGGGATCAAGCAAACGTGAAATGTGGGCGGCCTGCGCTTGTCGCACCAACAGGCTTTGCCGGAAGGTGCGCCCCGTCACAATATCCATATATTGCTCCACTGCTATCACCTGCCCCCCGCACATTTCGCGTAACGAAGCCGCCGTTTCCGCAGGCAGATTTTCCGGGATCATTTGCGCAATATCCGCATCGCCCAAATATGCCAGACCGTGCGCCGCTGCCTGATCTACAAAAGCGGTAAAGGTCATCGGCTCATTGGTGCCTTCCAAAAACTCATGTGCGATATAATCATCAGCCAAGCGTCCAACAGTCTCCGCCTCGCGCTGAAACACCTGACCCCACATTGTGCTGCTGTTGGTGTGGTCTTTAAGGAACTTCATAATCCACCGTGCCCGGGTCACCCGGTTTTGTGGATCACTCTCCTGTCCGGCATGGAGCACCATGGCATCGCGCAAAGCCTGCCGCATCCGCCAGCCGGGCAACACATTATAGCTTACATCCGCCACACCGTGCGGGCTGAGCAGGCTGCCGGTTTTAGCTAAAATTGCAGTTCGGATCGGCTCCGGAACCCAAGAAAACACCCCGTGGCAGATGATGTAGTCAAACGAGCCTTCCGGCGCTTCCAAGGCGGTAATGCTGCCACAATGAATCTTGATGTTCTCCAGTCCATGCGCAGCAATGCGCGCGCATGCAGCTTCCACCTGAACCGCCGAAATATCGATACCAACCACGCCTGCCATCGGATAACGCGCCGCTAACGGAATAATATTACCGCCTGAAGCGCAACCAATTTCCAAAATGCGCGCGCGCCGGGTCAACTACAGTCAGCCCGAACAGCCGCGCAATCGCACCGATGTGTGACGGCTGGCTAAACGGAAACGGATTAGACACATAGGGTAGCTTATCATAATGCGCGGCATTGGTGGCGATGGTTGCACCCAGCCCTTGCGAAACGCTGCCATGTGCCGCAGGTAAAACCACTTCCTCATCTGCAATCTCGGTCGCCTTGCCACGAAATTGTGCTGATTTTACCTGCGTTTTATGCGATTTTTTTTCGACAGCCGACACAATCCACCCCGCCAGTTTATGATTCGCACAAATCTAACAGCATCATTTTATTTTTACAACCATAGGTAGTAATATCCCTCACTCATCCGGTGAAATTTACTTTGCCAAACCGCACTAAAACAGTACTTTGATCCTTGGTGCCCAACAATAAAGAGCCTCGTTTGCCTTTCTCTCATCTTCGCCAGAAGCCGTTTAATCCCGATGAGGTGGCCGTTTCATGGGTTCAAAAAACCCTTCACAGAAAGTATTGAAAGGCATCATCTAAATATGAAAACCTATCCCCGCATTCTAACCATTGCCGGCTCGGATTCAGGCGGCGGTGCCGGCATTCAGGCCGATCTGAAAACATTCGCGGCGCTTGGCACTTTTGGCATGAGCGCCATCACCGCGATCACCGCGCAAAATACGCGTGGCGTGACTGCCATTCAGGGCCTCTCGCCCGAAATTATCGGAGCCCAGATTGATGCTGTTTTTGACGACATTGGCGTTGATGCCGTTAAAATCGGCATGTTGCACGCGCCGCAAATCGTCCGCGTTGTTGCAGAACGCTTGCGCAAATATCGTCCGAAAACCGTAATCTTGGACCCTGTTATGGTCGCCACCAGCGGCGCGAAACTCATAGAAAATGAAACCGTCTCCGTGCTGATAAAAGAGCTGTTTCCGCTGGCCGATTTGGTAACACCAAATCTGGACGAACTGGTGATTTTATCTGGCGGCGCCCCCATCACATCACCGGATCAAATGGAAATTGCGGCGCGCCTACTGCTCAAAACCGGCTGTAGGGCTGTGCTGGCCAAAGGCGGCCATTTGAGCGGCGACAAGCTCACCGATATCTACATGTCAAACTCCGAAACCCGACACATGCAGTCTCCGCGCATTGATACCCATAATTTGCATGGCACGGGTTGTACGCTGTCTTCGGCGATTGCAGCCCTGTGCGGCCTTGGCGAGAATTTGAGCGATGCCATTACCCATGCGCGCGCCTTTGTCCGCGAGGCCATCACGCAAGGCGCAGACGTCAAAACCGGCAGCGGCCATGGCCCCCTAAATCATGGCTGGGGGCCACTGGCGATGCGGAAAATTTCCTAACGCACTTCCACGGGCTCGAGATCATCTCCATAATCTTTTAACGCGCCCTGCCCGGCCAACTTGGCTTAAGTTTGCAAGGGAGCCTGCCTTCCCTATGCGGGGAAGGACCCGGTATCCGCATTGTGGCTGAATAGGACTAACTACCTCACAACCTTTCCTAGCCCCCATGCAACTACAAAAGCCACAATCAAGCTTGGTAGGCTCGCGCCCCAAGCTGCGCCAAAATCAGCAATCGGTTTTAATAGCTCCGGCGGCGTAAATCCGGTGATGTTATGCAGGCTGGAAAATCCACCCAGCGCTTCATACAGCGCCATACCTATCACCCATGCCACCACCCCGCCCCACATCACCGGCTTGACCGCGCTGCCCCCCTTGTCGCTAAAATGCGCTAAGACCACGCCAATGAGAGGCACAAATACCGCGCCGATCAGGTAAAGAAAATCGACATATTTAGTCTGAAAATCAGCGAAATTGTCCACCTTGACGATGATGGCCAACGCTGTCGCCAATACCGCGAGAATCGGTCCGAACGCCCGCACGGCAAGTTGCGGCGCAAGGCTGTGGCCGGAAACCGAGGCAGAGTACAAATCAGAATAGCCATTGTCCATTTCGTCGATTAAAATCAACATTAGTGCGCCTAAGCCCAGTGGCAGCAACGCAATTCCAGCCATCATATCAGCGCCGTTCAGCACGCTCAAAACCACTCCGAGCGCAAAACACCAGCCGTTTGCCACAGCGTATCCCAGCGCGGATCCGGTAAAGGCGCGCGCCGGAGAACGGCCGAAGCGGGTATAATCAGCAATCAGGGGCAGCCACGAAATTGGCAATGCAATGACCAAGTCCACCGCCGCTGCAAAGCTCATCGAGCCGTCTCCGGCTTTGTCAAACAACGCGGCCCAACCCGCCGCATTGCCTTTCAAAACCAACTGAACCGTCAGCCAAACCAGCGCCAGCAGCATCAAACTCAACCCGACACCACGGATAAATTTGCGCACAAAACCGGTCATCGCCAAGCTGAGTAGCGCTACCAACAGAACGCCGACGCCTAAGGTCAATAGGAGTGGAGAAATCTCAAACCCCTGCCCTTTCAACACCAGCGCCAAGCCATCACGCATGATGATAATTTCAAACAGCGCCCAGCCAATCAGCTGCAAAATATTCAACGTAATCGGCAGAAACGCTAACTTGCTTCCGAGGCTTTGCCAGATCAGTCCGGCGCTGGACAATCCGGTTTTTGCGCCAAGATAGCCCACAGCGCCCAGTAATAGAGCGCCAAATAAAGTTCCCGCGGCGATAGCGCCAAAAGCCTGGCCCATTGTCAAAGCCGGAAGCAGCGCGGCCCCCGCCAACATCACCAAAAGGCCGACACCGAGACTGCCCCACAAAGCGGCAAAGTCTGCAAAATCCAGCGCGCGATCGTTCGCCGCAACCGGTGTCAAAGATTGATTTTTCCACATGTGCTTAGTCTCATAAGGTTTGAGAGTCTTTAAGCACAGGAAATCGTTGTGTGAACGCTTCCCTACGCTGGAATGACCCAGATCAGGTTCGCGGGTTAAAGCGTTTGGTTTGAACCTTGCGCTTATTCTCAGCCAATGTGGCACCCCGAGCGACGCGGACACTTTCATTTGCGCCCGGCAATGTCAAGCGAGCCGGATCCGGCACTTCGCCCTTCCTCACAGCTCTGCTTTTCCACTCTATGGAACAGTGTCGGCTTGAGAGGAAAGCAGCGTGGGTGTATCACCAACATCCAAACGTCCAGCCCGCGAGAACCCTATGCAAAATTTAGTCGACCTGTATGGCCTGAAGATCGAAAAAGTTCTGGTTGATTTTGTTGAACGGGAGGTTCTCCCCGGCACCGGTTTAGGCAGCGCCGATTACTGGCGCAATTTAGGTAAGTTTATTGCCACTTTCGCACCTAGAAACCGCGCGCTATTAGATACGCGCGATGATATGCAGGCCCAAATCGATGCCTTTGAGCGCGACAATCGCGGCAAGCCGCGCTCGATTCAAACCCAAAGGGCTTTTCTTGAAAGCATCGGATATCTGGTTAAAGAGGGCGCACCTTTCACAATTGAAACTGCAAACACTGATCCGGAAATTGCTCTAACTGGCGGGCCGCAGCTCGTGGTACCCGTGATGAACGCCCGCTATGCCCTCAATGCCGCAAACGCCCGTTGGGGCTCGCTCTATGATGCGCTTTATGGCACAGATGCCATTCCCGGCTTGGTTAAACCCGGATATGACGCCACCCGCGGAGCGCAGGTCGTGGCGTGGGCGAAGGCGTTTTTGGATCGCGCCGCACCGCTTGTTTCAGGCACTCATGCTGACGCTACCGGATACACCATCATCAATGACAAACTCGTCATTTTATCAGCCTCCGGCCAGACTGGTCTCAAGTATTCAGATACACTTGTCGGCTGGCTTGGGGCTTCAGAACAACCCGCTTCTATCTTACTCCGCCACAATGGCTTGCACATCGAAATCATCATTGATTCCAGTCATTTGATTGGTAAAACCGACCCCGCTCACATTGCTGACGTAAGGCTTGAATCCGCCCTCACAGCAATTATGGACGGGGAAGATTCAGTTGCGGCGGTTGATGCTGATGATAAGGTTATATTATACCGCAACTGGCTCGGTTTGATGAAGGGCGATCTTTCCGAACAATTCGACAAAAACGGCAAGTCACTCACACGCTCCTTGAACCCGGACCGCAGCTTTATTGCCCCTGATGGGAAAACGATCACCCTCAAGGGCCGCGCTCTCATGCTCAGCCGCAATGTGGGTCACCTGATGACCACTCCCGCAGCTTTCGAAACCGACGGCCGCGAGATCCCGGAAGGGCTGCTTGATGCGTTCCTATCCAGTACTATTGCGTTGCACGATTTGAAAAAGCCTGCCACTTCGCTTTTCCGCAATTCGGTCTGCGGCTCAATTTACATTGTGAAGCCAAAAATGCATGGGCCAGATGAGGTTGCATTCGCCTGCGAGACATTTGGCGCGGTAGAAGTAGCCCTTGGCATGCCAGCCAACACCATCAAAATCGGCATTATGGATGAAGAGCGCCGCACCTCGTCAAATCTGATGGAGTGTATTCGCGCCGCCAAATCACGGGTGTTTTTCATCAACACCGGTTTTCTCGACCGCACCGGCGACGAAATCCACACAATGATGGAAACAGGTGCGGTTGTTCGCAAGGCTCAAGTCAAAAACACGCCTTGGATTGCCGCTTATGAAGCGCGCAACGTTGCCATCGGGCTGGCTGCCGGGCTGCATGGCCGTGCGCAAATCGGCAAAGGCATGTGGGCCATGCCAGATTTGATGGCGGATATGCTCAAACAGAAAGTTGGCCACCTTAACGCCGGAGCCAACACCTCTTGGGTGCCATCACCCACAGCCGCCACCCTTCACGTAACCCACTATCACGATGTTGATGTCAACGCCCGCCAAACGGCTCTCATTGGAACTCCCATTCCAGGTCTGGACATTTTACTGGACCAGCCTCTGGCCAAAAACATCAATTGGACGCCGCAGGACATATCTGAGGAAATTGATAACAATGCCCAAGGCATTTTGGGTTATGTTGTGCGCTGGATTGATCAGGGCATCGGCTGTTCAAAAGTTCCGGATATTTATGATGTCGGCCTTATGGAGGATCGCGCCACGTGCCGTATCTCCAGCCAACATCTGGCCAACTGGCTCCATCACGGCGTAGTCTCGCACGAAGAGGTCATGACAGCGATGAAACGCATGGCGCTCGTTGTCGATCGGCAAAACGCCGGTGACGCGGTGTATGAACCGTTGGCTCCACGCTTTGATGGAATTGCTTTTAAAGCGGCCTGTGATCTGGTGTTTAAGGGCCGCGACCAGCCCTCCGGCTACACAGAGCCTGTGTTGCATGCGCGACGGCGTGAGAAAAAGGCGGAGGTTTCGGGCTAGAGCTCGGTGTCGTCAGGTTACGGTGAAGCCTGAACTTCGGATGTAGTTCACATTTTTTTGGTGTGAACTGATCAAGAGTGACGGCTGTTTGTTTCCATGTTGCCTCGACGATTCGCTCGCTTGCTTTGCGTAGCAGGTGTTTCAGCTAGGCGAAGACCTGTTCGATGGGGTTGAGATCGGGACTGGAGGGCGGCAGGAACAACAGCCCTGCGCCAACCGTACGGATGGCGGCCCGGCGGCCGCTGGCCCGATACCTCCGACCAAAATCGGACATATCGCTTGCCACCTAATCCGGACATATCATTTGCAACCAACATCAGAGATTTTTCGAGCTGGACAAGTCGATAGGAATGTTGTGTTTAGTTGTATTTGTTGATGTAATAATTGGAGCTGAGAGTGGTATCCAAATTCAAAGGTTATTTTTTTCTTTTTTGATCTTGGTTTGTTCGGCCCCCATGGTTCACGCCGAAACTGTGAAAATATTGAAAATAGAAGGGGACTTCATAAAAGCAGAAGATGTTTGTGGCTACGCCGCACTGGCTCTAAAACAAACTACTGCCACTTTTGTGCACGGATTGCCTTTCAAAATAATCTCGGTGAAGCAGAAAAAAATGCGCGGATTTTGCTCATGGGAGCAGACGATGGATATAAACAGTGGGTACATCCGTTCATTAACGGTAAGCCTTACGTTTCAACCGCCGCACACCGTTACGGGATCAGTTGAAGCAAAAAATATTTCGGAACCAAAGTAAGCTTTGGCTTTACGGGGTGACGGACGTTACGGAATTGCGGTGTCTTCCAAGAAGGGAGGCGTCGGTGCGACTTTCTGGAACAACCATATCGAAGTGGAAATTCCTGAAAATTTCGGCGACAGATGCCGGACGCACGCTCGCGCTTTCTGGTTGCGGGACCTTTGGGTTGTTTAAAATCTCTATGGATTTTAAGGATTAGAGGATCAAGCTGATTTCGGTGACGTGAGTTTGATTGCACGCATTTCTGCCATGCGCTAGCCTCCTTCCCACGTCTCGCCTCTCGCGCATCGTCGTCCCCGGCATGCTTTTTCCGGTTTATTGACAGAAACTGCCGACTGAGGGCCTTGCCGGGCCGATGATGATTTCAGGTGCCTTCAAATGGCTGTCAATCTCCATGGCGCTCTACATAGGCACGATTGGAGCGGTTTCAGTTTTCAAAGCTGTCTATGTTGGTAAACGCGAATTGAAATGCGCGTTCGTTTGTGGCGGTTCAAATGTTCCGCTCGGATTTGTTTCGCTCACAGAAAATCTCATGATGATCGCCATGGCAATATGGATGTTGGCAAGAATGTAATATTTCGGAGAGCGCTAAATGTTGCCGCCTGTCGACCCGTTGGCACTATCCAGCTTACCCGGCCTATCCAAAATCGAGTTGCTGACGCTTTAGCTGGCCAATATCCTGCAATAAGGCCGCACGCTTCAGCCAACGGATAGTGGCCGGGACACGGAAGCTCTCTGGAGGGAAACGGAACAATGCCAGCCAAGCTTCTACCTAAGCTTCTACAAAGTCTTAACGCGACGCAATTGTGCGGTATCCAAAGTCCACAAACCGCTTCATAAGCTTGTGATTGCCCGCAATGCAATTCAATTGATGCGATTGAAATTTTGCACCTTGCGTTACAAAAGTCCGCGCTCAGCAGCCCGACGCGGCTTTTGAACTCGTGCCCCCGTCAGGCTTTACAGCGTCCGTTTGGTCAATGATCGACGCATTAGATGGGTCACTCACTTCAATGTGCACATGTCCGGCAGCCCGGCGCACAATCCGCACCGGCACCTCGGAGCTTGCCGGGCCGGTCTGCATCACTAGGGCATGGTTGCCGCCACATGCAGACTGCGTGACCACGGTCACACGGTCAGATGCGGCAACAAGCATTGTTGCAGCGCTGCAACAGCCCAAAATAGCAAGAATCTGCATTGTTACCTCCGCATAAAATGGGATCTGCTTTCGCGCAAACGACGCTCTACCGCCGATGAATTCCTAGGGCAGGTGCAGCTGGTGTTGAAACACCTTGGCGTTGTTGATAAAACCGTTTTGCATGATCGTTGTGGTGACACTGGTATGCGGCAATGCGATCTGCGCGGAACGGGCGGCATTGAAGAAGCCGGTCTGCGAAATCGAGGCGTTTTGATTGCCTATGCCAACATTGACTGCAATATTAACCGGCAATGTCTGGACAATTGTAACATTTGCGGCACCGGCTGGCGCTGTTGCAACAACAGATAAAATGCACGCCGCAACCAAGCTTAATTTTTTCATGACGACCTCCTGCTTGAAAAGCGAAGCTCCGCGCCGATTCTGGTGAACGGGCACGGAGCGCTTAAGTGTTTAAGGCGTTTGCACAATCTTGGAATGATTCCAGTCTCCGGCCTGATAAACTCCAGCCAGGTTGTGGTGGCCATCTTGATTGATGTAGGAATGGTTGCTGTATCCCTCTTGGTAAACCATAGCAGTGTTGCGGTGTCCGTCCTGATAGATAGAGGACGAATTATGCCCGCCTTCCTGTATGACGAATGCAGTATTTCCTGCAAAAGCGGCAAAGGACAGTGTTGTGGCGGCAATAAAGGTGACGAGACCGAGACGTAGTTTCATGACTTCCTCCATATGATGATAAAAAGTTACTCGCGCTCTCAGGCATCATCACTGTAAGGGCGACAAGACTGATCCGCCTCAAAACCTTATGAAAGCCGCTCGGAATTCGAAATTCCTGCAATGTGCTTAAGCCAACTGGAGCATGGCGGGCGAGAGCGAGGCGTATACCCCTGCGCTTAAGCTAAAAAATACCCTTTTTGAACCACATCAAACGCGCGGTTTTTTTTAACCGGATACCGCTTTTGCGCTGCTAACAAGCCTCCGTGCGGCTTCTGGTCCCTATGGCTATCAAATTTGGTTTAACCCGCATGCGGCCTATCCCCGTCTAAAGGGCGTAGACGTAGCGCTTCAGGACGATAGACGCGGCAAGGGCGGTGTCGGCCGTGCAAAAAGCTACCCCGTTAGATCAGCTTACCTCACCACTGCGGATTTTCTAAATTGATCAGCACAACTGCAAACCGCGCTCGCGGGTTTATTTCATGAGTTTAACTAAAGGTCGGGACGCTTCATGCAACGCGCAACTGTCATGCTCTTTACCCTTATTACGACCGGATCCGCCACGGTCACGAGCAATATTGAGCGGCTGCATCTGCCGCAACATCCGCAAAGTTTGGGCCAAGGTTTAGGTGTTGGGGTCCGCGCCAAAAATCTGCCCGGCCAACGCTCGGCCATCACTTTTGTTCCCGCCTACAAGTTTTTAGGCAGGGTCGGCCAAAATACCGGCAGCCCTGTCTGTGGACAGGCTGATTTTCGAGTCGGGTACCGTCCACTTCAATCCGGGGCGTGTATCGGACAATGAGGTTTAGTCTATCGGATGTTTCACAAAACGAGAGGAATTTTTATCATGATTACTGCAAATTATTGTGGATACCAATCAGGCCTGCCGCACCGACGCCTTGGCCGGATTTTTAGCAATTTTTTGCTGGTTGCAAGCTGCGGCTTCGCTGGCTTCACCGCCGTCGCTGCAATGGCCGCAGATATCGAGGTGCGCCAGGAAAGCCAGCTCAATATTCTCAGCGCCTTGCAAACCGACCCCGTCAATATCCTGAGCGTGACGCAAAAAGGCCGGTTGAATGCGCTGAGCATTCGCCAAAACGGCAAGCAAAATACATTGTCCGCACTTCAGATTGGCACGGATAACCTTGCAAACATTGAACAGAAAGGCCCGCGTTTTGGCCGTAACAGTTTAGCTCTTCAGCAAATTTCACAACCAGTCGTCATTGGCAAAAGCACTGGCATCACAATAAGCCGGATGATCATCGGTGACCCGAGCTCTGTCACCTATGCCACTCTCTACCAAACCGGCGGGCTAAATCTTGTTTCGTTAACGCCATTTGCGCCAACCATCGGAATTATGGGGCGGGCCCACTGAACACCAGATAACTGTGAATGCACCCTCAACAGCGCCTCCCGCAGCCTATATCCTGCGGCGGATGTAAAAATACATACCCCACACGCCCACTTTAACAGGCGTTGCAGCAATGCTGGCATTGCTGCCGCTGGCATGATCGCGGCTGTAGCTCACCTCTGACCCGAAGCTGAGGTTAGAAATTGGCATATATTCAGCGCCTAATTGCGCCTGCCAACCGCGGACTTTGTAATCAAAGTCAAACGGTACGCCGCCGATGGCAGATTTGTCGCTGGAAGAATGCAGTGAGTAGGCTGAGAGCGTTGCTGTGGTTTTGAAATTCGGTGTCCAGAGATGTTCGTATGAAATTAAGCCCGAGTTTCCTGCCGACAGGCGCAACTTTCCGTCAACCCCGGCGACATAATCCGACGCAAAAAACGGAGCCCCCAGATAGCTTAAGGCCCCTTGGGCATGTGCCGCAGAAATCAAAATCCGGCCATAAGTTTCGCCCGCCGAAGGGCCGAACACATCGCTCCATTTCGTCCGCCACTCAAAGCTGCCAGACACGGCATAACCCTCACGCGGATGAGCCGAAGCATTGCAGCAATCCGCAGACGTTTTATCGATGTTCTCGTGCAGCGCACCGGACAGCTGGAGCGCGCCCCAATCCGGCTCCCAGCGTAATTTTCCCACCAAATCCGGATACCGCGTGCCGCCGCCGCCACTGATGACGCCATCAACTTGCGACCGCGCCGCGCTGTCTTCCAGCGAAAACGTCGCCGACGTAGTTTCACTAAAAGCTTTGGTGAAAGCCAAAACATTGAGATTCACGCCCGATGAATAGCCACCGGCATACCCATAGCCCAATTGCGGGACATCAAAAAATGACCGGTGCTTGCCCGCCGTAAACCCGGCGAACTGAACCCAGGCTTGATCGAGCGAGATGGTGTTCGAGCCGTTTAATTTGAAGCGTTGATCAAACACCGCAACGTCCGTCCCCGGTTGCAGGCTGATAAACGTTACCACAGGGCCAAAATCTGACGGTGTGATTGTGGTGAAGTTGATTTGCGCATTGGTGCGCGGGGTAAGCCTGTTTACCGAATTTTTTAAATTTTGCTTTTGAAACAACAGCACCGGCACCGACGGCGTTAGCGAGGTGTCACCAACAATGCGTTGGGTCTGAACATTAAGATCAGAGCCAACAAGATCAACTTTCGCTTCAAACAACAGATCCAACCCGATTTTAACGCAGGTTTGAGACGCCGGAATTTGAAAATAGCCATATCCATACGCAGGGCAGGTTTGCAAAGACCCGTTGGACGCCACAGTTCCCGGCGCTTTTTTAAGCGTCGCAGCCTGGGC